>JBEKTN010000109.1:0-21900 GCA_049516015.1 Isosphaeraceae bacterium
GCGACAAGATCCTCCCCAAGTATGAAATCCTCATCCAACCTCAATCGATCTAACGGACCTCGGATCACGGAGAACCAAGATCGCGAATCAAGATGAAATTATTATCGGGGATTTCCCTTGGAGTTATGTCGCCAACGGCCGAATCCCAAGGATCTTCATCGCCGAATCCCTGGCGTTGAGCACATCCCGTGCATCACCGGCAAGCGAGAGCCGCTCCCGTAACGCCTCGATATCCGGGCCTGTGACGCGGCCGACGCGCTTCAGGAGCTGTTCGTACCCTGATTGCAGCGCATAGCTGGTGTGAATCGCGGCGGCATCGCCGGTGCCGGGTGCTTCGGTCCTGAGCCTTCGATGAAACTCGACCTCCAAGGCGAAGAGCTGATCTAGCGGTGCCATGGCGAGGCCTCCCGTAATAATGGTGGGTCGTAGTGTGTGTCTGAACCGTATACCTCCTTTGTAACAAATGTTCATTAGGTGGAGGCCAGAGAAATCATCTCGGGCTATGGGATGGCGGAGGGTCATCGGTATTTAATTTTTGCACGCTTATTGTTTAACACCGTATATTCCCTGCCGGCCTGATGCTAGGGCTCAGCGTTAACCCCCAGACCGGCGTTCATTTCGAGGACCAAGCAATGGCTACAGGTGTCGCCGTGACGAACAAGGTGAATGGCCTGATTGACTCACAGAAGGCCCGCCTGGGATTGCAGTCGAAGGAAGGGCTCGTCCATGCCATCTTCATGATGGCTCTGACCGATGAGGCCTTCTTGTCCAAGGCGGCAGCGATGAGTCGCTACCTGGATGAAAAGGGCTCCGAAGCCCTGGAGACGATGGGCCTCTGACGAGCTTGATTCACCCTGAAGCCGAAGGGGGACAAGCTGTCCGTCTTGGCTTCAGGGGAATGCTCGACCTTCGCAAGCCACCGGGGAAAATCGCTCGAACGGTCGTCATTATCGTTCGCTCGCCCTGGGTAACTTGCCCGACGATAATGTGCCGCCCGGCACATTATCCTACCTCTGTTCGGGCAACCCCAGTTAGCTCGGCATTTCGAGCCTGCCGCGGCGTGGGTTGCCACGTTTCGATCGCGCTGGTCACGCGATTCGACGATATTTTGCCGCGCGGCAAAATAGCCAACGATTGACTGGTGGGCCATGGGCGGATCTCCTCGGCCATCCTTGTCTCGTGGGGCAGGACGGGTCAAGAATCTCCCGAGGCTTCCTCCGTGGTTAGGTTCGGCCGGTTCTCTTGTGGCACGTTCAGCACGAAGTCTCCGACCGTGTAGCCGTTGGAATCGATAAGCTTGCCACTCGTGCCGCGCTCGGAAGCGTAGCGATCTTCTCCTAGCCTGAAGACAAGCTGCTTGAGCACGCGCTCGATCTCGCCTATGGGGTCATCCTCGAACGCGGCATTGTCGCACGTGATCCGGATTGTGAGCTGCATCATCTGGGCTCCTCTGCGGCTCATGGTGAGGCGATCGGCCGCGGACATAGCGGGTAACATCCATGAGGTCATCTTAATCGGGACCGTTCGCTGAGCCCAGGCGGCTGCTCTCGAACCCTACCCCTTTGCATACCCCCTTGGCTCGAAATACCCCATGGCCACGATGCCGGCTCGGATCGTCTCGGGCAGCTCAGGCCAGGTGGTCACGACGGTGGCCAAGGTCCATTTCAATCAGCACCAAGCTCGGACTTGAAGATGACGGGACCGCTGCCACTTCACGTCCCAGAGGAGAGAGGTTGGAGCCGGTACCGGCAGATTTGCCGACTAAGCAGCCTTTCTTTCGACGCAGAGAACAAACACCCAGTGACGCGCTGTAAACACGCTCGGCGAAGCCCGCCGTCTCGGCCTACACTTTCATGGAGCGATGCGAGTCCCGTAGGAGAGGACACACGGCCGTGGCTACGATGCAGGACCCGTCGCCTGATGAGCTGGCGAGAGACTGGAAACGACTCGCGGGGAAACAGATCGACCCGGACACCCTAGCGTCGCTGGTCGCCGCGATCCATAGTTGGTCCACTGGTCAACTCGCCACCGGTGCAGAGCGGGTTGGCAAGCCCATCGTGGTGAGTTGGCAACGGGTCGGCGGATCGATCTACGTCACCTTTCGATGACCAGATGAGCGAGCATCACGAACCGAAAGACTCGGCGTGCAGGCAGGAGTAGTACTCGCGGTTACCCAGTGAGAACGAGCGAGTCGCAGGCCGTATGGATGAGCCTTGTAGCACGCAAGAAGTCCTCGACGCGAGAAGACGTCCACGGAATCCCCGCCATTTGCCGGGATCTTGGCGCTCAATCCCGGTCCAGCGTTGGATACTCGCCCCGGGTATGCGATTCGACGATATTTTGCCGCGCGGCAAAATATCCCACGATCTAACTGGGTAGGCCATGGGTCGGCGATACGTACTCCAGGGCTCCTGTCGGGTTCGGTGTGGTCAAGCTGAGGCGTTTCCGAAAGGAACTTTGGATCTCAGCGAGATCGTCGGGCGAGTGCTCGCACGAAGAACCGGGAATGCGGAGAGTTGCTTGGTCTCTCGGTAATGCGTTTTCTGGTTTGTCCGTCGAACTCGCGGTCCTTACCGACGCCGCGATGCCGGTGTGGATCGCCACCGCCAACAGACAGCCAGTAAACGAAAAAAGGGGTCCGAACACACCATCGTGTCCGACCCCATGAGTCTGAACTTCATCGTTCCTGCATCTCTAGTTGCAATCCCGGCGAAAAACCGGCAAGAAATCTCGAAACACCTTCCAGAATTACCCGAGACGGCCGCCCAGCTCATGGCCCTGATGCCTGGGCGTGTCGGCGATCGCCTCACCAGAACCTCCTTGGAATCGATTCTCATGCCCTCGTGAATCGACCGTCAATTCTGGCTTATCCCACCCCCCGAGTCGGCGCCGAGCCAAAGTGTGAAGGGCTGATGAACATCCTGAGCCTGGTAGCAGATCCAACTCACGTGCCAGCGCCTTCTCTTCGACTGCCGTTAGGGCGTTGCTCATCTGACGAAGAAGCGGGAGGTAGGAGTTGAGTACGAGTGGGTTGAAGTAGGCAAACCTCACCGAGAGTGGCTGATCAAGGCGGACTTGCTGAATCAACATGGGGCGACAAGAATCGTGTCAGATGAAGATGGAGAACCTGAAGCATATTATAGAGATATCGATCAACCGCCGGTTTTCTCGGAAGCTAATCGGAAGTTTTGGATATACAGGAAATGCGAGGGGCCGACGAATCCTCCTTTACATGTGCCTGGAAAATGGTACTGGTACCCGTATGACGGGAAGGATGACCCGGAGACGAGCTTGGAGGAAACTCCTTACTGCAGACCCTACGAATCCGCTGCTGAAGCTGAGGCTGCTGCTCGTTCCTGGTGCGCGGCTCAGTTGAAGTAACGAGGATAGCTTGTGCTCAGCCATCTTCATGCACGGCGCTTCTTCACCGGTAAACGCCGTGCCGATCCCGGGGGACGCTGTAGGAGACCCTGCAGGCGGAGTTATCCCTACCAATATTGGTCGAAGCGGCAGAGCCCGACGCGACGTGCTGCCTCGTAGGCCCGAGCGATCTCGTCGCTTCCCGGCCGCCTGTCGATCTCGGCGTACCTGGCTACGGCTCCATCCTGGCCAATCTGCCCCACCTGGTATGCCGGCCGGTACTGCCCCATGATATTGATGTAGGTGTCGCGAGAGACTTCCTCGGCCAGCCAGCGGCAAATCTGCTCTGTCTCCGCTGACTGTCCCGGCATCACCAGGTGCCGGACCAGCACTCCGCGTCGCGCCAGTCCGTCGGGTCCGTATTTCAGTACACCGACCTGCCGGTGCATCTCCAGAATCGCCTCGCGTGCCCGGTCCGGGTAGTCTTTCGCCTTGGCCAGCCGCCTTGCCGTCTCCCTCTCCCAGAATTTGAAGTCGGGCATGTAGATGTCGACGATCCCGTCGAGCAATCGCAAGGAATCGACTGAGTCGTACGCGCTCGTGTTGTAAACGACCGGCAGTTGCAGCCCGCGAGGGATCGCCGCCGCGATCGCTTCGAGGACCTGGGGCACGACATGTTCGGGCGTCACGAAATTGATGTTGTGGCAACCTTGCCGCTGAAGATCGAGCATTAGTTCGGCGATCTTCGCCGGTGGGCACTCAGAGCCGACGGTCTGCTGGCTGATGTCCCAGTTCTGGCAGAAGACGCAGCGCAGGTTGCACAGGCTGAAGAAGATCGTCCCCGAACCATTCCAGCCGCGTAGGCAGTCTTCCTCGCCGAAGTGGGCGAAGGCGCTGGCGACACGAGCATAGCGGCCAGTGTGACAGACCCGCGTCTGGTTCTCCATGCGGTTCACATGGCAATTCCGGGGGCATGCGCAGCAGTCCTCCAGCTCGCGCAAACCGGCGGTGACGCGCTCGGCCAGAACACCCGCGCGATGCAGGGCCAGGTAGGCGGGCTCGAAGGGCTCGAGCAGGAATCGCGGATCGGCATGGAACGGATGGGTGGCCCGAATCATGGTACTTCGCACTTGAGCCCCGGGATCGGTTGCTACTTCAAGATGATGGTCGGCGGCTTCTGGTCGGGTTCCACTTCCTCCCTGTGCGTCCAGTAGTCGTTGATCCACGACCACTTCCGTTGCGAGAACTTCTCGCCAAATGCCACCCGTTTCCAGTGCCCCCGGCGGTGCTGCGCGGCCAGGCGGTCGCCGGTCCCCGGCTGGTAGTCCTGATGAGGGCGATCCCGGATGACGAGGTCCTTGAACAGGATTTCCTGGCAATGCCGGGCCGCCAGCCGGTTGAGCCGCTGGTCTCGTAGCCGGCGGTGCCTCTGGACCCTGGGGGGCAAGGGTGTTAGCCCGGTCAGTCGAAACGTGGCCAGCATGCACAGATTCAGCGCGATCCGCGAGCCCAGCACCATCAGGTTGTACTCGGTCTCGTCGTCGCAGGCCTCGGCCCTGATCAGCCGGTCCTCCATGGTCGGCAGGTCGTCGCCCAGCAGATTGTGGTAGCAGATCGTGTTCGGGCTCATCGTCCAGACCAGGACGGTGTCGGGAAACATCTTCCAGACAATCGTGAGGCTGGGCCAGTGGGGCTTGACGATGGCTTCAGGCAGCTCGATCCCCATGATCGGATAGGGCATCCTGAACTCGCTGGTCGGCAGCCGGATCTCAGTGTCCAGGAGCGCCTGGCACAGGTTTAGCCCGGGTCGGACGATCACCGGTCCTTTCTTCTGGAAGAGGCCCAGGCTCTTGTACATGATGAGCGTCGATGAGGTTTCCCGCTCGGGAAACTCACTATTGTTGATCAGCTTGAAGGCCAGCGGACCATTGGCCCGGACTGTCACGTTGTGGGGTCCGTTGTGGGTCCGCTGGACCTCAAGTTGGGACTCCAGTTCCCAGGTGAGGTCCAGGAGGATCGCCGGGAAGTAGCGAAGCAGTTCCAGCATGGGAGACTCCCAAACAGACGTTATTCTATGCGGGCGTCGTATCATTCTGAAGCCCTCAGCAGGCAGGAGCAATCTCCCACCACCGAGCACGTCTCCCTCGAGTGTCTCCGTCTTCCTGCTCAGAATCGACTCCAAATCCTTGATCGGTCCCACGGCAGGGGATGATGCGTTGATGCCATCCCATTGAGAAGTTCGTGACCCCGCTGAGAAGGGGGGGGGCCGAGGTTTCTCCCTTCCGGGATAACGAGCGCTCGTTTCGCCGCGATCGTTGGGCAATTGAGAGTAACGGGGCAACTCAGACAAGATGCGGAATGAGTCCGGTTGATTTTGATTGAACCCGTTATTCCGGATTTGCCGAAAATACGACTAGATGTCCGTTTTGTAAGTCTACCGCCAGTTCCAACCGTTACTGGGTAATGGTTTACGACGCCAAAGGCTGGTGAAGGACTTACGAAACGGACATCTAGGCGATTCCTGGCATGGTCTGCCGAGCAGGCCATCCTGCAGGATTTGTCGGCGGAGCTCGCCCCACTCGGGTCCCGGGCGGGTAAGAAGGTGTGGATGCCCAATCATTCAACAGCACGTCGTTTGATGCAGCGAGGGACGCTGGTCCTCTTGTTTGGTCTCGCAGCGGCGGCCGCATTGGTGCAGACCGGCTGCACCGCGGTATCCGAATGGGTGCACAATGGCTTCAAGGTCGGCCCGAACTATGAGCCGCCGCCCTCGCCGGTGCCCAATCAATGGATCGATACGAACGATCCCAAGGTGCGGCAAGGGGACCCGAACCTTTGCGCCTGGTGGGACGTGTTAGACGACCCGATCTTGACCAAGTTGCTCCATGACTCCTATGCGAACAACTTGACGATCCGGGCTGCCGGCTTACAGATCCTGCAGGCCCAGATTGCGCGTTTCATCGCCAAGAGTGAGCTTCTGCCGCAAGCGCAGAACGCCATTCTGGGCTATACCCGAAATATGGCAAGCGGAACGGGGGGATCTCCCATCGGCCCGGGCGCAAGTTTTGGCACCGCCCTGTCGCCCGCGGCAACCCTGTCTCCCGTGACGGCTCCCTCGACCCCCATCACGGGGGCGACCCCCACGGGGACCGGAGCGACCACTTCCGCGTCAAATTTCGGCGTCACGGGCTCCGCTACACCAACTGGCGGGGGCGCTGCCGTGACCCGATTTTTCAACAACATTTCCACTTCTTTGAACGCATCCTGGGAACTGGATTTCTGGGGTCTGTTCCGCCGAAACCTGGAAGCCGCCAACGCCAGCCTCGAGCAATCGGTGAACAATTATGACGAAATGCTGGTCCTGCTCTTGGCCAACGTCGCGAGCCAATACGTGGAAATCCGCACGCTGCAAAGGCGGCTGGAGCTGGCCAGGGGGAACGTCGCACTGCAAGTACCCCTGGTGGACGCGTACGAGACGCGGTACAAGGCAGGCATGCTCAATGCGTACCCGGGTTATTACCAACTCTTGTCGAACCTGGAGAACACCAGGGCACTGATTCCCCAACTGGAGATCTCCTTGCGGCAGGCCAACAACCAGCTCTGCATCCTCCTCGGACAGCCGGTCCACGATTTGCTGGGGGAATTGGGCGATGGGACGGTACCCGACCCGGCCGACCCGAAGAAGCGAATGGTTCGCATTCCCCGCCCCCGCGACGTCTCGGTGGTGGTGGGCATCCCGGGCGAGTTCCTGCTCCGCCGGCCTGACGTGCGGGCAGCGGAAGACCAGCTCAAGATTCAGTCCGCTCAGATCGGGATCGCCGTGGCGGAGATGTTGCCGCACATCGGCATCAACGGCAGCATCGGCTTGGCGTCGAACAACTTCCAGAGACTGTTCGAGGGCCGATCGTTTACCGGCGGCATTGGGCCCACGCTAACCTGGAACATCTTCAACTACGGCCGACTGCTCGCGAACGTGCGGTTCCAGAACGTGCAGTACAGGCAGTTTGTGGCGACGTACCAGCAAGCGGTCTTGAACGCCAATCAGGATGCGGAGAATTCACTGATCGCCTATCTAAGGACTTGGGACCAGGCGGAGCACTTGCAGCTCAGCGCGGATGCAGCCGTCAAGTTGACCAATTACCTGATCAGACAGTACGAAGGGGGTTACTTGCCCCCCGGTGCAGCAGATACCAGCGCATTCATCAACCAGCTATTTACCGCCGTAAACTTCCAGGTCACGCAGCAGGACGCCGCCGCCCAGGCCGAGGGCAACATTGCCCTGAACCTGATCCTCGTGTACCGGGCCATGGGTGGCGGCTGGCAGATCCGCCTAGAGGATGGGCATGATGTCAGCGCCAAGGCCCGGACCGACGCAGGTCGGCCGTCAATACTCCCCCCCAAGGACCCTGGCTGAGAGGACAAAGCCGTGCCGCTGCCAAGGGGTCACAGCTATCTTCTGGCCTGGCTGTTCGCCGCTGACCGGATGGATACGTGGGTGTTGAAGGTCAGTATCGCCATCCCCCTGGTGTGTATTGCTGGCCTGGGTTTGTGGCACCTGATGGTCTACCTGGCTGGGAAACTGCCCAAGAAGCCCAGGACGGTCAGGTATTCCCCCGAGCCGCCCTCGTCGATCCAATCTCGGGAGCTCCTGCCGCGCGGGCGAGCCCTGACAAAGGTCGCTCCGACCAGGGACAGCCCGGAACAGTTGCAGCAGGCCTGTACTGATCTGGAGGACTCACTCGCCGAGACATACTTGGCTCTGGCCGAGAGTTGGATGCGCAGCGGACAACCCCAGAGAGCGGCAGCCGCTTTGAAAAAGATCCTCCAGGTCTGCCCAGAGAGACGCCAGGCCCAGTTAGCCCGGAATCGTCTCCAGCAGATTGGCAATGACGTCGAGGATCATCACTCGTAGCGCAGGGCCTCGATCGGGTCCAGGCGCGAAGCCTTCCAGGCTGGGTAGTAGCCGAAGATAATACCCACGCTGGCGGAAACGGAGATGGCCGCCACGATGGCTACGAGGGAAACCTCGATGGGCCATTTCAATGTGTAGTGCAGCAGCTCGGAAGCGCCCCGGCCTATGAGGATGCCCATGAAACCGCCCATCAAACAGAGCACGACGGCCTCCACCAGGAACTGACGCAGAATGTCCTGGGGCCGGGCTCCCACCGCCATGCGCAAGCCAATTTCCCGCGTGCGCTCGGTCACGGATACCAGCATGATGTTCATGATGCCGACGCCGCCGACGATCAGCGACACCAGCGCCACGAACAGCAGCGAGCGGGACATCGTTTCGGCCGCCGACCCGAGGGCCTTGGCCATTTCGGTCATGTCGCGGACGGCGAAGTCGTCGGGGAGGCCCGCCTTGATGTGATGGCGTTCGTGGAGCAGGTTCGTGATCTGGCGAATGGCCAGTGGGATCTCCTCGGCCGTATTGGCTCGTGCCAGGATCTGGTCGATGTTGGGGAAGCGCGTCTGCTGTGGGTAGTCTACCGGGCGGAGCGGGTCGATGGTCGGGTACACGCTGTCCTGGCTGCCGGGGTAGGACTGGTTGAGCGAGTTGACTGTGGTGGCGGCGGTGACCGAGGCCATCGTGGAACTCGCGGTGGTGGCGGTGCTCTGATTGACGTTGGTCAGCACGGTGCTGCTCACCCGGGCCTTGATGCTTGTCCACGGGGCCAGGATGATATCGTCCTGATCCATACCCATCATGTTGGCGCCGCGGCGGCTGAGCACGCCAATAACCCGGAAGCCGACGTTTTGCATGCGGACCTCCCGGCCCAGGGGCGACTGGTCATTGAAAAGCTCGTGCTTGATGGTCTGGCCCACCAGGCAGACCCGCGTCTGGTTGCGCACGTCGGCATCGGTAAACAGTTCGCCTTCCTCCAGGTCGGTCCATTCGCGCACGTCGAGGAACGACGGCGTGGTGCCGTTGATGTACAGCGGCACCCAGTTCTTATTGCCGAAGGTCGCCTGGGTGCGGGCTCGGACCACGGTGGCCACGGAGTTGACGGCCGGACACTCGCGGTCGATGGCGTCGGCGTCCTGGGGCGTGAGCGTGACGATGCTGCCGCCGCCGAAGGTGACCCCGCCGGTGGCAGCCGTGCCCGGCATGACCAGCAGGTTATTGGCCCCCATGCTGGCAATGGTCTTCTGCACGGCCGTGCTGGAGCCCTGGCCGATCTCGGTCATGGCAATGACCGCGGACACGCCGATGATGATGCCCAGCGTCGTCAGGGCCGAGCGCATCACGTTGCGTCGCAAGGCGCGGAAGGCCGTCCGCACAGTGGAATAGAACTTCTTCATGGAGTGCTCCTTGTTGGGCGGCTCAGGCGGCCGCCTGCAAATCCAGCTTCGGTCACTCCTTTTTCCTGAAGGGTGATGCCACGAACGGGTTGGCTGCCCCGACACGCGCACCCGTCAGGGCTTCGCCGATGACGACCTGCGTGTGCTCGGGCAATTCGCCACCGCTGTTCACGCCGAGAACCTCCGTATTGACGGTGTCGCTCAGGCCGGTGCGCACATCGATGTACCGCAGATGGCCGTCGTCGCTTGTCACCCAGACGAAACCGTGGTTCACAGTATCCGTGTCGGTGGGCGAGCGCTTTTTCCCCTTCAGCCGGTAGTAGGTATCCCGCAGGTCCGGAGCAATCTGGTCCGCGGTAGGCTGCCAGCGGAGGGCGGCATTGGGTACCAAGAGCGCATCCGTCTTGTCCGCCACGACGAACGTCAGGTTGGCCGTCAAATAGGGGCGGAGCAACCCGTCCTTGTTGTCCACGCTGACCACCACGGTATAGGTCACCACGTTCTGGTTCATCGTGGCGTTGAGGCGGAACGGCAACTTTCCCTGGGGGACGACCGAGCCTCTGTACACCCGGCCCGGGAAGGCGTCCACCGTGAACTTGACGTCCTGACCGGGACGGATTTTGCCAACGTCCACCTCGTTGACCGTCGCCCACACTTCCATTTTGCTCAGGTCCTTGGCGATGAGGAAGAGGCTCGGGGCCGACAGGCTCGCCACCACGGTCTGGCCGACGTTGACGCGCCGATCGATCACCACGCCGCTCACCGGCGCGCTGATGGTGGTGTAATCGAGGTTGGTCTTAGTGCTGATCAGACTGGCCTCTGCCAGACCGACGTTGGCCTCGCTAAGTTCCAGGTTGGCCTTGGCCGCATCAAAGGCCGCCTTGTATTGGTCGTACTCTGCCTGTGCGATCCCGGAGGTGCCGAACAGTTTCTCGGCGCGACCCCAATTGCGAGTTGCCTGGTCAAGGGCGGCGGCATTCACCAGCACGTTCGCCTGGGCCGCTTTCAGGGATGCCTTCGCGGAGTTCCATTGCGC
Organism: Isosphaeraceae bacterium; assembly: GCA_049516015.1. Classification (GTDB taxonomy): domain Bacteria; phylum Planctomycetota; class Planctomycetia; order Isosphaerales; family Isosphaeraceae; genus Aquisphaera. The sequence continues at coordinate 10,700 of JBEKTN010000109.1, forward strand.
CTCGTACAGCAAGGGGTCGATTTGTGCCAGGACCGTCCCCAGCTTGACGATCTTGCCGTTCGAGTCGAGCTCCGGTCCTACCACCTCGGAACCCCAGTCCACGAACCCGCGCGAGGTGTGCGCGTCCTTGCCGATATAAATGATGCGGCCCAAGACCTGCGCGCCGACGTCCACCACCTCGCGCGGTTGCAGCGTGCCGGTGGAGCCGACGGTCGCTTCCAAATGCCCTCGCTTCACCTCGGCAAAATTGAAAGTGGTCCGCGAGGTTCCCCGGATTTGCCATTGCCAGTACCCAACGGCACCCAGGCCGGCGATCATCGCCATCAGAGCCATGATCTTCTTCATGATCCCCTCAGCGTCTTTAATTTCAGGCCCTGTTCAATCATTCTACCATGGTCCGCTTTTTTCGAATCTCGCGGAGACGGCTACCCGGTCGGCCACGGCGATTTCTCCCGGTTGATCAGCCTGGGCAGATGGCTGGCCCAAGGCGACAGCAGCCGGGTTAATTCGGTTTTATCCTCCGCGCTCAGGCCCTTCCAGCACCGCGTTCATCTGATTCCCGTGAGCCGCCAGCATGCGCAGAAGCTCCGCCCTGTCAAGCGCGGTCTACACACCATGTTGGGGAACGCCAGGGCGATTGACGACGTCGTGGTCGTCGGCTTCGATGCGACCATCGCGCATCCGGATGATGCGGCTGCAGTGACGGCCTACATCCGGCTCGTGGGTTACGATGACGATGGTGAGGCCTTCTTCATTGTTGAGTTTCACGAACGTCTGCAGGATTTCTTCGGTGGTAGCGGAATCGAGATTGCCAGTGGGTTCGTCGGCCAGCAGGAGTGGCGGGTTGTTGATTAGCGCCCGGGCAATGGCCACGCGCTGCTGCTGGCCGCCCGACATCTGCCCCGGGTGATGGTCCATCCGGTGACCCAGTCCGACCAGTTCCAGCAGCCGCTTGGCTCGCACGATTTTTTCCTTTTCGGTGATGTGCTGCTGGGAATAGTCCAGGGGCATCATCACGTTTTCCAGGGCACTGGTACGCGGCAGCAGGTTGAAGCTCTGGAACACGAACCCGATCATGCGGTTGCGCACGTCGGCCCGTTGCTGCGGCGTGAGCTCGGAAACTTCTTCGCCAGACAGCCAGTATTCACCCGATGTCGGCCGATCGAGGCAGCCCAGAAGGTTCATCAGCGTGGTCTTGCCCGAGCCCGATGCTCCCATGAGAGCCACCATCTCGCCGTCGCTGATTTCGAGCGACACGCCCTTCAACACTGGCACGTCCACCTCGCCGAGGTGGTACGTCTTGTAAATGTCCTTGACAGTAATGAGGTCCATTATTCGACTGCTTCGTATTTGCTTCACGGGATCGAGCCCGCGCTTGGGAAAGGCAGAACTGGATTGGGAGTGCCACCGTCTCGCCACCTTACATTTTACTAATCTTCTGATACTCGAGACGAGTCGGCCCTACAAGTTATTGCCCGACGAACACCCGCCCGCTCCGCCTGGTGCAAGGCTGGATGTCATCGTCTCCCGCCAGACGCACCCTGCCGGCGTGGATATCCGCGGTCTGCCGCTGTTGGAGATCGAGCAGCAAGAGTACGAACAGCCCGCCGGCATAGCCGGTTGCTGCGAGACCGACATACCGCCGCAGGCGTGGTTCCGTCTGCCGCCAGCCTCCAGGTAGGCGGTGATGCGGCCGCCCGGAAGGCAAGGCAGCAGATGTCGCTGGATAAACCAACCGCCCTGGCCCGGCGTTTGATCATCCGCAGGGCGTGGTTGCAGTCCATCGGTCGGTCAGCCTGCGGTGCGTTTCGATGGAGCGGAGGGGGGGGATTCTCTTCTGCCCAGCGATGTCAACGTCGGCCCCCCCACCAGTTCCCACTTGCGCCTGGAACCGCCGGGCGGTAAGCTCCAGTGTGGTGAGCACCTCGTCGAGCGACATTTCCGGCTCGGGGACCGAGATCCCTGTCATGAGCACCCGGCAATCCATCCCCCGCCCGGCCTGCAACTCCAGCAGCTCGCGCGTACACAAGGCCGCGCCGCTGGAGGGGTCCAGGTAACAATGGATCGAGGAGAATAGCAATGCGCATTGGATACCTGGAGGAAAGGCCGTGAGGAGACGGCTTGATCGGGTTGGCTCGGCAAGGAACGAACCCGTTGCGATCGCGCTCATGCCATCAAGAAAAGAGCAGGTTCCAGAGACGGTCGCAAGACTCGGGCAATCCTGTCGTAAACTTAGTATGTTGGGATAGTGCGGAGGGTCTTTGACAATTCGGTGTGGAAAGCAGGCCCGCGCGCCGTCGAAGCGGAAGGGCGGCGCGCGGTGTGAGGGGTGTTTGACACAAGCAAATCATTCCGTCCGACTTGACGACCGCGCAAGGCTTGCGGAATCGCCAGATATGACGGGCTGGCGCAACCTTGACGGTGCGCAAAGATACCGAGTTCACCCCGGATCGACCAGACAGCACGCGGCTCGAGCTAAGCGGTCGTCAAAAACGCGCAGAACGAAGCCGACTCGAACCGGTGGTTAACCGTTTGACTTCAAAGGAGTAACGTCCGATGGCTTCGGCCTTTTCCGGCATGGTTCAAAAGCAGGTTACACCTCGGGGTGGCTGGGGTCGACGCCCGAAGGGCGACGCCCCCAGAGCCGAGGCTTCCGCGCTGGGGGCTCGCTGGCTGTCGCCAGCTCGACCCCAGCCACCCAGCTCTTGTCACCTGCGAAGATGCTGAAGTTGAACCATGCATGAACAAACCCAAATTCTCCATTGCAACCCATTGTTTCCCAGAGGGTAACGTCCGATGGCTTCGATTCCGTGCCGGCGAACGAAGCCGATCCCGGAGCGAAACCGTCGTTCCGCGCCTGTGGAGCGGCCAGCCGCGCTCTGGAAGAATCACAAGGAATGCCGCAAAGGAAAGTGAAGCCGGAAGGAAACCGCCCCGGACAGCGTTCCAGGCCGTTTTTTGAAAGGCGATCCGAGCACGGTCTGGAAACCCCAAACAGAGTTCGACTTGGGGGCCGGCGGGGCGTGTATCCCGGCGTGAAGAAGGGTCAGCGGTTGACGGTTTTCATCAAAAGCTGGTAATGAAGTTCTCAATCTACCGATGGGAAACGTTCTACATTGTCAAGGCGGTATTCCCGGGGACTGGATTCCAGCGGACCGATGCAGGGGGGATTCGAGACGATGTGTGGAATCGTCGGTTACACGGGGATGCATGAGGCCAGCCCGATTCTGGTCGCGGGGCTGCGCCGGCTGGAGTATCGCGGCTACGATAGCGCGGGGCTAGCCGCGTTCGAGGATGGGCGGCTCGAGGTGCGGAAGCGCGCCGGCCGGGTGCGGGTCCTGGAAGAGATGCTCGAGCAGCAGCCCCTGGCAGGTCAATGCGGGATCAGCCATACGCGCTGGGCCACGCACGGAGCGGCCACCGATGCCAATGCCCACCCCCACCTGGGCGGCCGCGGCAATCGTCACACCGTCGCGGTCGTGCACAATGGGGTGATCGAAAACCATTCGGTGCTGCGGCGGGAACTCGCCGCGGAGGGTTTCTTCTTCCAGAGCCAGACCGATACCGAGGTCATCGCGCACCTGATCGCCCGCGAGCTGGAACGAACCAGCGAGCCGTTCGAGGCCGTGCTGAAGGTCTTGCCCCGGCTCGAGGGAACGTACGGCCTGGGCGTGATCTGCCTGGCGCGTCCGGGCGAGGTCATCGGCGCGCGGTTCGGCAGCCCCCTGGTGGTCGGGGTGGGGGACGACGAGCACTTGCTGGCCAGCGATGCGGTGGCGATCGTTCCCCACACGGCCCGTGTGGCCTACCTGCAAGACGGAGAGGTCGTCAGGCTCACTTCTTGCGATTTCGAGATCCGCCACCGCGAGCACGGTTCGATCACGCCGAGGATCGACCGGATCGACTGGAAGCCCGACGCGGTGGAGCTCGGAGGCCATGCCCACTACATGCTCAAGGAGATCCGCGAACAGCCCGACACGGTGCTCGACGCGTGCCGGGGCCGGCTGCGCCGTCCCGAGGCCACGGCCCAGTTCGGCGGGCTGAACATGACCGCCGGCCGGCTCCGCCGCATCCACCGGATCGTCTTTGCCGCCTGCGGCACGAGCTGGCACGCGGCGATGGTCGGAGAATACCTGATCGAGCGGCTGGCGCACCTTCCCGTCGAGGTCGAGTACGCCAGCGAGTTCCGCTATCGCGACGCCCCGCTCGACGATCGCACGCTTGTCTTCGTGCTCAGCCAGTCGGGCGAAACGGCCGATACGCTGGGAGCGATGCGCGAGGCCAGGCGCAGAGGACATCCCACGCTGGCTATCGTCAATACCGTCGGCAGCAGCATCGCCCGCGAGGCCGATGGCGGAATTTACCTCCACGCCGGGCCCGAGGTCGGGGTCGCGAGCACCAAGGCCTTCTCGGCCCAGGTGGTCATCCTCACGATGCTGGCGTTGCACCTGGGCCGGCTGCGTCACCTCTCATTCCCGGATGGCCTGGCCGTCCTGGAGGCGATCGAATCGGTGCCCGACCTGCTGGGCGAGGTGCTCAAGACCGAGTCCGCCATCGACCGGGCCGCCGAGCGGGTCGCCGCGGCCCGCAGCGCCCTGTTCCTGGGCCGCGACATCCATTTCCCCATCGCGCTCGAGGGCGCCTTGAAGCTCAAGGAGATCAGTTACATTCACGCCGAGGGCTATCCCACGGCTGAGATGAAGCACGGGCCGATCGCGCTGGTGGATCGAGAAACGCCCTGCATCTTCGTGGCCCCACGCGGCGCGCTGCACGCCAAGACTCTGAGCAATGTCGAGGAAGTCAAGGCGCGGCATGGCCTGATCATCAGCGTGGGGACCGAGGGCGATCAGGCGCTTGCCGAGCTGTCGGACGTCTTCCTGCCGATCCCCGAGGCACCCGAGGTCATCCAGCCGCTCCTGGCCGTCGTGCCGCTCCAGCTCCTGGCCTACCATGTCGCCCGCCGCCGTGGCTGCGACATCGACAAACCACGTAACCTGGCCAAGAGCGTGACGGTGGAATGAGCCTCGCCGCCGGCAACAAAAAAGGACACCGGGCAAACTGGCTGATCCGGTCTGCCCGTGTCCATTGGAGAGGTTGAAGGTTGGGGGGGGCCGCTGGCCTCACCCCATGGTCAATCGGATATCACGAGGCGATCGTTCTCAGCGTCCGCCACCACCGCCACCGGGACGGGGCTCAAACTTGAATGCTGCGCCGAGCAATTCCTTGTAGGCGGTCTTCTGCTCGTCGGTAAGCTTGGTTTCGATCTTGGCGAGGGTCTCCTTGCGAAGCTCGTTGCTCTTCGCCATGGCGGCCTCACGGTCGCCCTGGGAGTCCTGGAAAATCGCCTGTATCTTCGCTCTTGCCTCGGTGTTGATCGCCGCAATCTCTGACTTCTGGGCAACGGTCAGCTTGAGCTTGTTCTGGACGTGCTCGTCCGTGAAAGCCTGCGCGCCCTGGACCTGGTGCTGGATCTGATGGAGCCGGTGAATCTGATCCTTGCTCAGGAACGCACCGATCGACTTGTTGGCTTCCTCATTCGCTTCCTTGTTGAGTTCAGCCATCTTCTTGAACCGCTCTTCGCCCTGAAGGCTCTGCAACGATTCGCGGCCGGCCGTGAACTTCTCGCGGGCCTTGTCGGCAACTTCCTTCGCCTTTTCGATCTGTGTGGCGTCGAGCTTCAGCTCTTGCTGGACACCCGGGTTGGAGAGCAGCATGCCGATGCCGCCGCCGCCAAAGCCGCCACGGCCGCCTCCACCGCCGCGGCCCTGCTGTGCCAGGGCAGGACCTGCCATCAAGGCTACCAATCCCAGTGCGACGATCGTCTTGCTCAGCGTCCTCATTGCGTCAAACCCCACAGCAGGCAGGAGATCAATTCCGCGCCCCCGGGACGTCTCGGCTACCATGAGCCAGGCGGATGGTCCCGGCGGTCAAAGGACGGATGACCTTCGCGATGCCTGATAAGCAAGATAAGCGACAGCCGCGCGCAATTCGACCTTATTTTTTGGACAAACAGACCGAAAAATATGCGATATTCTTCTCGGATGGAATTGCAAGAAATGCTCATAAGCCGACTTACCAGCCCCATCGTCGGTCGCGGCGCGCAACAAGACATCGCCGCGCTAAGGCAAATGGTCCGCGGACGCGTCCAGCAGAAACCTCACCCCGGTCAGCTCGGCTTCTTGACTTCCTCTTCGATCAGCTTGAGGAAGTCGTCCTCGTCGTCGTCTTTCTTCTTGGGCCTGGGTTTGGGTCCCGACTTGAAGTGGTCGGGGACCGTGTCGTCGAACTCGGCCTGCTCAGCCGAGAGCCGCTCGATCAGGGCGGGTGCCGTCTTGGGCCGGGCAGCCCGCTTGGGCTTGTCGTCGTCGGTATCGAGACCCGCAAGTTCCATCAGCGAGTGCCGCTTCCGCTCTTCCTGAACCTCATCATCAAGCACCCTGTGGGTGGTGATGAACGCCTCGGGACCGCTTGGCACGTAATCAATGGTGAACAGATGATCGGCGATTCCCACTTCATCCTCGGGCATGATGGCGTGCTGGCTGCTCAGCCGCGAGCCGTTGACCGAGGTGCCGTTGGTCGATCCCAGGTCGCGCACATGCCAGACCCCGTTGATCAACCGGAACGCGCAGTGCTTCCCCGAAACGTTCTCGAAATCAAGCCGGATGTCGCAACCAGCCCGCCGGCCCACCGTGATCTCGGGTTTCACGAGCGGGATCGGGTCGCCGCCGCCAACGGGTATCAACGTGCCCAGGACCTCCTCTTGAGGCGGCATGATTCGCTCCTGTATCACTCGCTGAGTTTCGATGCTAAGCCCGGCAAGTTCTCACCATCTTGAAAGCCACCATTATCATACCAGATGTCGGCCGGGAGGCTCAAGAACCGAGATGGGACCTCCAGCAGCACGATCGAGACCGCTGTCTACTGTATGAGGAGAAGCCGGAAGGCCCGCTCGAAGACATCAAGGCTTGCCTGGCCGAGGCCCGCAAGGCCATTGCGGCGATCGGCCCGGCCTGACCAATCAGCAGTCCCCGCGCGGATTCAACGCGATCGTTCAATTCGACCGGGCAATCAGTTCGGCGATGGTCTTGACGTCGACCGGCTTGGTCACGTGGTGATTGATGCCGGCCTCCCGCGATCGTCGCCGATCCTCTTCCTGTCCATAGCCCGAAAGGGCGATGATCAGGATGTCATGAAAACCTTCCTGTCGTAAGGTTCGGGCAACCTGATAGCCGTCCATGAGGGGCAAGCCGACGTCCAGCAAGAGGACGCGGGGACGATAAATCCGTGCGGCCTCGATTCCCTTGCGGCCGTCGAAGGCAACCTCGACCTCATGGCCGAGCAAACCCAACAGCCGGGCCAGGCTGTTTGCAAGGTCCTTGTTGTCGTCCACGATGAGGATCCGACACTTCTCGGCCGACTCGGGCTGATCCAGCCGCGCACCCTGAGGCATGGGAATCACCGAATTCTTCTTGGTGGCCGAAAGCCGCGTCTCGGAAAATGCTTCGTTCACCGGGCCCATCACTCCCTGAGGAAATACCGCTGCCATTTAATTCAACCAGTTTCTCGACGGTCGTCAAGAAACCCCTGGTGGCGGGTCCGCCTCATCGGCAACGCTGCACCCATTCCCATCAGCTTGCTATTTATAGCGTTACAACGAGGACGAAGGGGGGCTTGCGACCGCCGCCGGCACCGCATCGAATCGTCCACGAATGGTTGCTGGGGCCCTGGCCGGGGACGCCGGTTGCCGTAAATTGATCTCCCCCGGAAGCGATCATCTCTGATAGATTTGTTCGGGGAAGAATGTGCGAAAGCGACAGCAAGCCAAGGTGTGAGGCACGAGGTAAGCAATGCCGACTACGCCCTGCGATGCCAGCGAGCTCACGGTGCCATCGCGCGATGGTGTCGCTTTGAAAGCCCGGTGGTGGGCTGTGCCCAGGCCCCGAGGGATGGTGGTGGTTGCCCACGGTCTGGGCGAGCACGGAGGCGCCTACGCGCACCTGGCCGAGGCGATCAGCCCGGCGCTTGAGATCGATTTTCTGGCGATCGATTTTCGGGGTCACGGGCGCAGCTCCGGGCGGCGGGGAGTGGTCCGGCGTTACGAGGACCTGGTTGAGGACCTGCGGGCCGCAATCGCCTGGGCGATGGGTCGGCGGCCGGACGTGCCGCTCTTCCTGCTCGGCCATTCCAACGGCGGCCAGGTCGTGCTGCGGCTGGCGCTCGAGGGGGCGGATGGGGTCGCGGGGGTCATTGCCTCGAATCCATCGATCCGGATCGCGATGCCGGTGCCGCCGGGAAAGCTGAAGATCGGCAAGATGCTGCTGGCGCTGGCGCCCTGGATCACGCTGCGGACCGACGCGCCCTCCGCCTGGATGACCCGTGATCCGGTCATGCAGCAAATGTACCGCTCAGACAGCTTGCGGCACAACAGGATCAGCGCCCCGCTCTACTTCGGCATGGTCGCGGGGGGCGAGATGCTAATGGCCCGGGCCGGGGAGATCAAGGCTCCGGTCCTGATGCTCGTCGGCGGTCAGGATCCGGTGATCAGTCCCGGGTCGAACCGGGAGTTCTATGACCGGCTGGGATCGGACGACAAGACCTTCTTGCTTTATCCCAGGATGCTCCACGAACCTCTCAACGAGCTGGGCCGGCAACAGGTCTTCGACGACCTCGCCCGCTGGCTCGAGCCGCGGATCGGGTAGTCTGACGTATCGAAAACCGGTGCTGTGCTCTGGGCTTACCGGCGCGGCTCAGAGCTGGGTCTCGGCAATCTCTATGGCCTTCAGGAGGACGCGCGCCTTGTTCACGGTCTCCTCGTACTCGTCGCTCGGGATACTGTCGTACACGATACCGCCGCCGGCCTGAATGTAGGCGGTCTGGCCCTGGATGACCAGGGTTCGCAGGGCGATGCAGGTATCCATGTTGCCTGTGAAGTCGATGTAGCCGACGGCCCCGGCGTAAGGCCCGCGCTTGGTCGGTTCCACCTCGTCGATGATCTGCATGGCACGCACCTTGGGGGCGCCGGAGACGGTACCAGCCGGCAGGCCGGCGCGCAGGGCGTCGAAGGCGGTCTTGCCTTTGCGAAGCTGTCCGGTCACATTCGACGTGATGTGCATGACGTGCGAGTAGCGCTCGACCTTCATCAGGTCGGAGAGCTGCACGCTGTTGTACTCGGCGACCTGGCCGACGTCGTTCCGGCCCAGATCCACGAGCATGATGTGTTCAGCCCTTTCCTTGGGATCGGCCAGCAGCTCGGCCGCCAGGGCACGGTCCTCGGCGTCGTCCCGGCCGCGCCGCCGGGTGCCCGCCAGGGGCCGGATGGTGACCGTGCCCTCCTCGACCCGGACCAGGATCTCCGGCGAGCTGCCGATCAGGTAAAAATCGTTGAAGGTCAGGTAGAACAGGAAGGGGCTGGGATTGAGCACCCGGAGCACCCGGTAGATGTTGAACGGCCGGGCGCTGGTCTGGAGCTGGAACCGCTGACTGGGCACCACCTGGAAGATGTCGCCGGCCTTGATGTATTCCTGACAGTGCCGGACGACCTGCTCGTAAGCATCGCGGGAGAAGTTGGAGGGCGGCGAGGGACCGGTCGGGCCCTCGGTATCGAGGTCGTTGAGCGTCAGCTCGGGTCCGGGGGCGGCGAGTCGCCCGACGAGATCGTCGACCCGGGCACAGGCCGAGGCGTAAGCCGCGCGGGGGTCGACGCCGGGCCCGAGATGCGCCTGGGCCACAACCAGGATGGTCTTGCGAATATGATCGAACAGGACCATGCGGTCGAAGAACGAGAACGAGAGGTCGGGCAAACCCCGATCGTCGCGCGGCATAGCGGGCAGGTGCTCGGTGTAGCGGACGGCATCGTAGGCCGCGTAACCCACGGCTCCACCGGCGAATCGGGGAAGCCCGGGGAGGTGAGCCGCGCGATAAAGGTCGACGAGTTGCTGAAGGTCGACGAACGGATCGGCCGAAGAGTAACTGCGGTCCGCCCCCGGGTCTCCGGGCACGGTCACGACGACGTGATTGCCCCTGGCCTCGAACCGGAGGAAGGGCTCGGTCCCCAGGAAGCTGAACCGCCCGACCTTCTCGCCGCCGATGACGCTCTCGAACAGGAAGGACGGCGCACTCCGCTCGATCCGGCCGAAGGCCGAGACGGGTGTCAGGCCATCACCGGTCAACTGGCGGTAAACCGGGACGCAGGGAGCGGTTCCGGCCCAGCGGGCGAATTCCTCGAACGTGGGGCGGTGGCGGGTCATCGGTGCTTGTTCTCGCCGCTGGGGTCACGAAAGCGCGCTTGCAAGGACATTACCAGCCCGCTGCCGCCACGGCAACCCGGCCGCATCCCAGAGCGGAACTCGGGGCGATTCCGGCAGGGACGAAAGCGCCGAACAACGGCTGGCGGCTGGCCGCTGGCCGCGTTTCTTGGCATGGTTCAAAAGCGGAATTGAGTCAGCGGTACCCAGGGGATCAAGCCGACGTCGCACGCGGCCAGCAATTCCTCGGCGGGGATCTCCCACAGCTTGGCGATCCGCCAGGAGAGCCGCCGTCGGTCCAGCCCTGGCGGCTGCGCAGGTTGACGGCGCCGGCGGCCTCGATATTCCGCTTGGGGTGGAGGAACAGGACCACGGCCTCGGGGAGGACGCGGCGATCTAGGTAGACCAGCGCCGTGTCGTCGACGACCTGGTCGGCGACGCGGACGTTCCTTGGGGTCGGACGTTCCTTGGGGTCAGACCGATTTAGAATTTTCTCCGCTCACAATTCCTTGTTCCTTGGGGTCAGACCGATTTAGAATTTTCTCCGCTCAGGGAATTGCTTGTGGGCTCGGGGTCTTGTTCCTTGGGGTCAGACCGATTTAGAATTTTCTCCGCTCAGGGAATTGCTTGTGGGCTCGGGGTCAGAGCGAATTTCAAGTTAACTTTCCTTGGGGTCAGACCGATTTAGAATTTTCTCCGCTCAGGGAATTGCTTGTGGGCTCGGGGTCAGAGCGAATTTCAAGTTAACTTGAAATTCGCTCTGACCCGAATGGCGGTTCCTGAGCCCGTAAGTCTCTGTCTACATGTCACTTACGCGTAGGCGTCAGCGAATTACTTAGGAGGAGTTCTCAACGCGGGTTGCTGAAGAGTTCCGGGGACACCATACATAATTCATAGGGACTGACGCCGGGAATTGCGTATGGTGTCCCCAGAACTCGACTGACGCCGGGAATTGCG
>JBEKTN010000110.1:0-21752 GCA_049516015.1 Isosphaeraceae bacterium
TCGTGGCAAGCTGGCGCAGTTCAGTTTACTGCAAAGATTTGCGGTCTGGTGGGTCGCGCCACCATGGCCGATCCTCTCAGTGGCGGCGGTGCTTTTAGCTCTTTGTCGGCTCGTTGAAAAAATAACGTAGGCGCTCGCCAGTTGGTGCGCCAGGACGGGGGGTCGGGTAGCCCATTTTACGGTGCGCAACCGCTGCAACCTACCCTGACGCGCGCACCAACTGGCAATCGCCTACCAATTTTGGCAGACGACAAGGAGTCGAAAGGGGCCAACCAAGTTTCCCGGGTGCCAGAAAGTGGGTGGCCCCTGCCGCTCCATATCATGGGAATCATCGCGGCGCGTGGGTCTCGGGCAAGGCTGCATGACGGCGGTAGAGCGAGGCGAGCAGGTCGGCTTCGATCTCGACGTCAAACCGGGCGCGAGTCGCCTCCTGGCCCCGGCTACCGATCAGAGCGGCTTGATCAGGATGGTCGAGGAGTTCGATGATGGCCGCGGCAAGAGATTCCGGGCTGCCCGGGGGTACGACCAGGCCCGTGGAGCCGTGGTCGATCAGGCCGCGTAAACCTTTCACCTGGGTGGCGATGGTGGGCACGCCTTCGCTCAGCGCCAGAGCCAGGGTGCGGCCCGTGCTGGGGACGAGAGAGGGCTGGCAGTAGATGTCGAGCACGGTCCAGAATCGCGGGCCGATCACCGCGAAATCCGCCACGCTGACCCGGTCGGCGATCCGCAGCGCCTGGGCATGACGGCGCAGATCGAGAGCATCCTGGCCCTGGCTGGCGATCAGCAACTCGGCATCCCGCCCCGTTCCCAGGACCTGCCGCGCGGCCTCGAGGAAAACGCCAAAACCCGACTTCTCGCGCGAGCGCCCGGCCGTGCCGATCACGGGGATCTTGCGATCGATCGATCGCGGGGCGGCCGGCGCGGGAGCGACGCCTGGAGCGATCAGCGAGATCCGATCGGCCGGGAAGCCGAGGCCCTGGACTAGCTCGTCAGCCAGTTCCGGGCTCGTGGCGATCAGTCCCCGGAACCAGCGGCGGCTCAGTTTCAGCCCGCGTTCCAGGATGCCGAAGTCATCGACCGTCTGGACGTAAGGTAGTCGCCATGAATCGGCCAGCGCGAGCCCCACGGCGGCCATTGGTTCGTGGAGCACGTGCAGCACGCAGGGATGTTCGAACCCGGCTTCCAGTTGCAGCCGGCGTATCGATAGTGTCTTGAGCCAGCGGCTTCCCAGCGCGGGGAATTCGAGCAGGCGATGGTCGCCGCCGGGATAACTGCCCCGCGACAAACAGATGACGCGAGCCAGCACGCCACGACGTTCGAGGCAATCCATGAGCACCGTCACTGGCCAGCCATCATCGTCGAGGCCCAGCCGTCCGGCGAGAAACACGATCTCCGTCAGATCATTCACGATTCCGCCCAGCCGCGGCAAGGTGGCCGCGACCTCGCCTCCAAAGTGTGGCCGCCGAAGAAGTTGCCGCTTTCAAGGCGGCGTTGGAATCGAAGCCGTCTTGGTTTATACTGAGTCGCTCGGAAATCCTCGCCCAGGTAAGATGCAACCAGGCTCGAGCACAACGCATGAATTCACTCCAGACGATCGCAACGACGACACCGGCTCACGATGATCTGCTGAACCTGTCGAACCGGCTGCTCGACAACGTCGGGCTGGTGGTTCTTGGCAAGAGTGAGGTCGTCAAGCTGGCCGTCGTCGCGCTCCTGGCTGAGGGTCACGTCTTGATCGAGGACGTGCCGGGCGTGGGCAAGACCCTTCTGGCTCGCGCCCTGGCTGCCAGTATCGACTGTTCGTTCCGGCGAATCCAGTTCACTCCCGATCTCCTCCCCTCGGACGTCCTGGGCTCGAGTATCTATCACGCCCCGAGCGGCGATTTCGTCTTCAAGCCTGGTCCGCTGTTCTCGAACGTGATTCTGGCCGACGAGATCAACCGGACGACCCCGCGCACCCAGAGCGCCTTGCTCGAGGCGATGGGCGATCGCCAGGTCTCGGTGGAGGGAAAGACCTATCCGCTCGATCCGCCGTTCATCGTTCTGGCCACTCAGAACCCTTATGAGTTCGAGGGAACCTATGTGCTTCCAGAAAGCCAGCTTGACCGGTTCATGATCCGGCTGCGGATGGGATATCCGATCCGATCCCAGGAGCGCAAGCTGCTGGTCAATCATCGCGACGGTGAGCCGGTGGAGTCGCTGAGCCCGGTGCTGACGGCCGAGGATGTGCTTCGCCTTCAGGAGGGAGTGCGGCAGATCCGGGTCGATGACACGATCGCGGAGTACTTGCTGGACATCGTTCACATGTCCCGGCGCAGCGAAGACCTGCACGTCGGCGTAAGCACTCGCGGGGCTCTGACGCTGTACCGGGCGGCCCAGAGCCTGGCCTTGGTTTCGGGACGAGATTTCGTCGTTCCTGACGACATCAAAACGCTGGCCGTGCCAATCCTGGCCCACCGAGTACTCGGTAAGTCTTTTCTTCAGGCCGGTGAGTTCGGGGCGGCCGAGGCGATCATTCGCGACATCGTTGACCGCACGCGCGTGCCAGTCTGATGGGGGCGATTCCCGGCCGTGCGGACCGGTCGTCCATCGTGCCACCTGGGGGATCGAGACGGATGAGCGCTGACGAGAAAGCCCGCTCGCCGAGGTCACGCGGCCTGGTCGGTCGAATCGCCCGGGGACTGGCCAGCGCGCTGGTCCCTACCGAACGTACCATCGTGACGCGTGAAGGTTGGTGTTACTTCGGAGTGATGAGCGTGCTTCTGGCCGCAGGTCTGTACCAGCAGGTCAACCTGGTTCTCCTGGTTTCGACCCTGGCCGCCGGTCCCTTCCTGACATCGTGGATCGGCAGCCGCACTCTCTTGCGGCGTCTGAGCGTGGTCCGCCGGGTTCCGGCTTACGTGTTCTCGGGCGACCCGCTGGTGGTGAATTACACGCTGGAGAACGGCCGGCGCTGGACCGCCGCGCTGGCCCTGTTCATGGAAGACTCGCTGCTTCCGGTGGACGTTGCCGCGCCAGGTACGGCCATCTTGCCACGGGTCTTCTTCCCCCGGGTGCCGGGCGGCGACCGCGCCAGAGCGCGCTGGCAGGCTGCCAGTCCGCGACGGGGCAAATATAGTTTCCGCGACCTGGATCTGGGCACGCGAGCGCCGTTCGGGCTGGTCGAGCGCAGGGTCACGATTCCGCTCTCCGAGGAGATCGTCATCTATCCCAAGATCGGACAGCTCACGCGGCGGTGGTTCCAGTTGCAGCGCCAGGCCAGCGAGAACCGGATGGGCAAGCGGCACGATCGCTCGTCGCAGCAGGAGGAATATCACGGGCTGCGTGACTATCGCTCGGGCGACAGCCCCAGGTGGATCCACTGGCGCACCTCGGCCCGCCGCGGCGAGCTGATGGTCAAGGAGTTCGAGCAACAGAACGAGCAGGACCTGGCCATCCTGATCGATCCTTGGCTGCCCCGGACCAAGATCGCCCCCGAGCTGCGTGATGCCATGGAGCAGGCAATCTCGTTCGCGGCCACTGTCTGTCTTGAGACCTGTCGCCGCCAGGGAAGGCGGTTGATCCTGGGCTGGACCGGAGCGACCCCCGAGGTCTGTCAAGGCCAGGCCTCGGTCAAGCTGCTGCACGAGCTGCTGGAGCGTCTGGCCCTGCTTCGTCCTGCCACCGAGGGCACGCTTGCCGAACTGATCGACACGCTGCCCACATCGTCGCTGCGAGACTCCCTCTTGATCATCGTCTCCACGCGGCCGGTCAACCTGGCCGAGGAGGCGGAACGATCGTCGCGGCTGGCGGGATCTTCGTCCCGCAACTTGCTGTCCCGTGCTATCGTGCTCAACGCGGCGCAGGGAGAACTCGCCGAACTGATCCAGGATGCCGGATCGACCTCGCGAATCCTGCTCGAGCAGCGGTTCTCGAGCGCCGAGCATGATCGGTTTTCCAGCCAGGAAGATCGGCACCGGGGCGTGCAATCCACCGATGGCAAGGCCGCGGCTCCCCGAGACCGCCAGTCCGGTGACGGAAAGGTCCGATCGTGAACAGCATCCTGATCTATCGAGCCAGCTTCTACGTCATGCTCACCGTGGCCACCATGATTCTTTGCGGCGAGGCCACGGATTCCCGTCTCGACTGGTTCCTGCCGGTAGGAGTGGCGGCCGCGGGGGTCTTTGCTTTCTTCACGGTCGACCAGTCCCGGCGATGGGGTCTGCCGCGTAACCTGGCCAACATCCTGGCGGTGGGGGCTCTGGGCTTGCTCTACCTGGAATACAAGTCCGACGATACCCAGATGATCCGCTGCCTCGGCCACTGGATGATCTATCTGCAACTGATCAAGTACTTCCTTCCCAAGACGGCCGAGGACGACTGGTTTCTCTTTCTCCTGGGGTTAACCCAGGTGCTCATCGGGTCGGTGATCAACCAGAGAGACATGGTCGGCGCCTGGCTCTTCTTCTGGGCCATGCTGGCCGTCTGGGTCCTGGGTCTGTTCTTCCTGCAACGAGAGGTCCGCCGGTTCCGGACGGAGACGGAGGCCGGCGCGGTGAGCGGCCAGTCGGCCCCGGACCCGTATCGCGGCCTCTTCGACGTTCCTTATGTCGGGACGACGTTGCGTGCCCTGGCACTGACCCTGGTCCTGGGCGGCCTCGCTTTCCTGTTGCTGCCCCGGCAGGCCGGCGCGACGCGGGCACGGTCATCCGGCACCATGTCCAGGCACCTGACCGGGTTCGACGACGAGGTCAAGCTCGGTCAACTCGGGGAGATCCTCGAAAACGACAGCGTCGTCATGAGCATCGAGTTCGCCGACGAGGACCGCACCCCCACGCATCCGCCCGGCGAGCCGCTCTTCCGGGGTGTCACGCTGACCCAGTACGAGAAAGGACGCTGGCGGCGCCAGCTTCAGCGCTCGCTCCAGACGATTGTCAGCCTGCCTTATTTCCGGAACGCTGGCCCGCGCAAGCGTGCCGTGATCCGCCAGATCATCAAGCTCGAGCCCAACGACTCGCCGACGCTGTTCGCGATGCGGCCGATCCTCGAGCTCTCGGCCGCTTTGCGTCTGGCCCCGTTTCTCAACCCGGTCGACGGCACGATTTTTCGACCTGAGTCGCGAGGGCCATACGACTACGAGGTTCTCTCTGACGCCAACTCCGAGGCTTCCCAGGAGAACGAGATCCCACTGTCGTCCGATCGGATCAAGCTGCTCCTGGGAATGCCCGAGAGCCTGAAGCTACGATTTCGGGAGATCGCCCTTCCCCTGGTACAACAACTGCCCGAAGAGGGGACCGAAGCAGCCACCGCACGGGCGCGGGCCCTGGAATCTCACCTCCGCGATTCGGGCGAGTTTGGCTACACACTGGAGATGAACGTCATCGATCCCCAGCTCGACCCGGTGGAAGATTTCCTCGTCAACCGGAAGAAGGGCCATTGCGAATACTTCGCAAGCGCCCTGGCACTCTTGCTGCGCTCCATCGACATCCCCGCGCGAATAGTCAACGGCTTCAAGGGAGAAGACTGGAACGAACTGACTCAGTCGATGAACGTCCGCCAGAAGCACGCGCATAGCTGGGTCGAGGCGTACGTGGGCCGGAACCCGAACGGTAGCCCCCTCTGGATCACCCTGGACGCCACCCCGGTGATGGATCGCGATGAGTCGGTCGCGCAGGTTGGGGGAGTGTCCACCAGCATCCGTCCGTTAACCGACATGATCCGCTATGTCTGGGTCTTCTACATACTCGGCTATGACGCAACGCGGCAAAACCGGCTGCTTTACACGCCGATCAAGGTGACCATCCGTGAAGTGCGTCGAGGCTATGCCATGCTCTGGTTCTGGACCAAGCAAGGGTTCGCCCACCTGTTCAGTTTCCAGAGCATCGGCGCATTCATCAGCATCAAGGGGTTCTTCGTCTCGTTCATCGTGCTTTCGCTCTTGGCCTTGATCGTGCAGCTGGCCATCTCGGTGGGCAAGCGGCTGCTAAAGTGGTGGCGCACCCCGACCGACGATTCGGCCGGGCTCACCGCGGGAATCCTCTTTTATCGCCGGCTGGCACAGATGCTGGCCGACTACGACCTGGAGCGAACTCCCGCCGAGACGCAAAACGAGTTCGCCCTCCGCGCGTCTCGGTTCCTTACCGGGCAGCCAGCCCATATCCAGGCGGTGGCCGAGGTGCCGCAGAAGATCGTCGAGGCGTTTTACAGAGTCCGTTTTGGTCACCGCGACCTCGATCCGGACACTCTCGAGGAGCTCGAGGAGAACCTCGACCTGCTCCAGACCCGGTTGAACACAAACCCTGATCAATAAAAGGATCTACGTGGCATGCGCGTGGGACTTGTCGGATTCGCTGGCAGCGGAAAAAGCACGCTCTTCGAGCTCCTGACCGGAACGGCGTCCGATCCTGGCAAGGTACACTCGGGACAGCTCGGCGTCGCCGTGCTGGCCGACCCGCGGCTTGACTTCCTGGCCTCATTGCACGCCCCCAAAAAGGTCACCCCGGCCACAGTCGAGTTCCTGGACACGCCTGGTCTTATTCCCGGGACGCACGGCGACAACCCCCAACGGCTGGCCGTCATCCGCGAGGGCGACGCCCTCCTGATTGTCCTGAACGGCTTCACCGCTGGTGATCCAGCCGCCGAGCTGGCTTCGTTCCGCGAGGAGATGCTGTTCGCCGACTTAGGCGCGGTCACCAACCGGGTCGAGCGGCTCGAGGCCAGCGTCAAGAAACGCCGGCCCGACTGGGAATTGCAGGAGAAAGAGCTGGCCATCGTCAAGCGAGTGCAGGCGACGCTGGAAGATGGCAAGTTCGTCGCCACCCTCGGATTGTCGGCCGACGAGAAGAAGCCGCTCCGCTCGTTCGGCTTGCTCACCGACAAGCCCCAGGTGGTCGTGCTCAATGCCGCCCAGGGCGAGGAGATTCCCGCCCCGTTGCGAGAACTCGCCGCCAATGCCCTGACCATCGACGCCAAGCTCGAGCTCGACCTCGCGCAGCTCGACCTCGAGGAGCGGGCGGCGTTCATGACCGACCTGGGAGTGACCGAACTGGGGCGAGACCGGATCATCCGCGTGGCCTATGACGCCGTCGGCATCATCACCTTCTTCACCGCCGGCGAGCCCGAGGTCCGGGGCTGGAACCTGGAACGGAACGCCACTGCCGTCGAGGCCGCCGGCAAGATCCACACCGACCTGGCCAAGGGCTTCATCCGCGCCGAGGTCACCGCCTACGATGACCTCCACGCCGCTGGCACCCTCAAGGAGGCCAAGGCCAAGCATCTTCAGAGGCTGGAGGGAAAAGAATACGTTGTCAAGGACGGCGACATCATCTACTTCCGCAGCGCTGTCTGAACGTGACAGGAGCGATGCCGGGACTGCCAGGCTCGGCGATCAAGGGATGGGGACCGATCAATCTTCGGGTGTACGGAGAACGGCGCCCGCGCTCAGCGGAGAATTCCTGCGGGGCAGGAGATCGCGGTTGGCGCGCCAGAGCAGGTCGAGCTGGTCGGACGAGCCGTAGATACGGATGGTCACGTCTTCCAACGTCTCTCCATCCTTCACCGTGGTGAACGCCGACCGGTGAGCGGTACTTGCCGGCGAGGAGCCGGCGGCGTGGCTCGCCGGCTTTTCTTTGGGACGGTTCACCGGATCCGCCGAGCGTGTCGCCACCTGACTCGGGGCAAAGCCAGGGCCAGCGCTGGCCGTCACCGCCGGAACAGCAGGCGCCTCGGCAAGGCGAACCGGCTCGGCCTTCTCCAGGCCCGCGGCAGGAGAACTCTGGGCACGCTGATCGGCAGTGCTCGCTGGCGGGGTTTCCGTTTTCACGAGCCCCTTGATTTCTCGTGGCGGCCCCTCGTCAACCACCTTCGACGAATCCGGGCCCTTGGAGGCTGGGGCAGACGGAGCCGCCGGTTTGTCGACGTTCTGGGAAGCTGAGGCAGGCGTAACCGCCGGCGCGGGGTCACTGCCCGATGGTCGCGTGAGCGCTGCGGGCTTGTCACGCTCGTAAAGCACGATCGAGAAGAAGCAAACGATCAGCACGCTCAAGATCATGCTCGGGATGACCTGACGATTCATGGTAGTCGGCTCAGGATGCTGGTTCGTGGGCAGATCGAGTCGAATCCTTCATCATCATGATCGGCTCACTCGAAGCCCGAACTTGAGCCGCTCTGGTTCGAATCGGGCCTTCCGACCCCTCCGTAAGTCCGGTAGCGCCGGAATCCGTGGAATAGACGGAAAACGTCAACCAATCAGGGAATCCGAATCCCAGTCGATATCTCTCCGAGGTCTTCGAAGGTTAACAAGCTGGTTTTCCTTTTTTCGTGTGTTTCGTGGTACCTCTCTCCCACTCCGGGCGGATTCGGGACCGGGTGATAGCGAGCAGGACGGAAAGGCCGAGCGAACATGGAGGGGTGTGGCGGAGCCGAGGCGCAGCCGGCAAGGGGTCATTCCTGGGGCCTTTGAGTGAGGCCTCGTCGCGCCCGGCGGCGCCATCCGAAGGACCCGAACTTATGCCGCGACGGAGATGGGCATGGAGCCCCCGGAACTTACACAGAGATGTGTATGGTGTTCCCAGAACTCGGCAGTAGAGCTTATAGAAGCGAGGGACTCAACAAAAAAACAAAAAACAAAGGCTGACACCCGCTTCCCAAGGCTGACACCCGCTTCCCGGATCGCGCTTTGCAGTTCCTGAAGGTCGTCGTCTCCCGGCCCGAGGTCCGACCATTCCTCGTCAAAGTTGTCGAGATGGAGGAAAGTGGGCCATTCCGACGCTTTCGAGGTGAAGTCGGAAGAATCGCCGGAGGAGTGACCCTTTCTACTCTTCCCGCTTCGCAGAAACCCGCGCGTGGATGACTTGCCAGATTGGTAGCAAAATGCTACCATGACGGTATGAGCCAGCCCGTCAAGATATCCGACGAACTCATCCTCGATGCCCGACTGAGCGCAGAGATCGCGGAGCGCTCGATTGCTGGTCAGATCGAGTTTTGGGCGCAACTCGGCCGAGCGATCGAACCATTGCTCGAAGGCTCCCGAGCACTCGCCCTACGGCGGGCCGGTGCGGCAGTACCGCTTTCCGAGTGTCTGGCCTCGGTTGATTCGGCTGCGGGACGCCGGCGTGTCGTGGAATACCTCGAGTCGGGGCCGTTTCCCTACTATCGGCCAGTTCCCGGCTCGCCGGGGCTGGTGGTCCGCGTCGATGTCGATGGCACGCGAACCCTGGGGCGATTCGTCGGTCGGGAATTCCAGGCGGTCCCATGCCCCTGATGGAGTTCGCCGAGTTTGATCGGCGGCCGATCCTTGTGGCGATTGCCGGTCCGAATGGAGCCGGGAAGACCACATTCTTCCACGCGCACTTGGCCTCGGCCGGGCTGCGATTCGTGAACGCGGATGTGCTGGCCGCCGAACTCGCAGTCGAACCGTACGAGGCGGCTCGTCTGGCAGATGCCTTAAAACAGGCACTGGTCGGGCGTGGGGAGAGTTTCGTCTTTGAGACGGTTTTCTCCGATCCGGTGGGCGACAAGGTCGCGTTTCTGGCAGAAGCCGCTAGGTGCGGCTACGTCGTCGTGTTGTGTTACGTCGGCCTCTCCGGCCCGGATCAGTCGGCTGAGCGTGTGGCGATGCGCGTTTCGCAGGGCGGTCATGATGTTCCCGACGACAAGCTACGGTCGAGGTTTTCTCGAACGCTCGCCAATCTCCAGGCCGCCATCGCGCGGTTACGTCATGTCCTGATTTACGACAACAGCGACCTGAATGTCCCTTACCGTCAGGTGGCCGTTTTCGATCACGGGCAACTGCGTCATCTCCAGGAACCCATCCCGGAGTGGCTTCGACCTGTCCTCCCTTGAGGACGAGACTGCTGAAAAAGTCGTTCGCGTTGCGGGCATACCACGGGGACATTGGGCTTACCACGGGGAATTGCTGATTCTCCCGGCAAACCGGGCAATGAGAGCGAAGGAGGAGCGACACATTGCTCCGAACCACGCTCCACTGAGAACGGATAGTTCGAGAACAGGTGTCAGGATCCGAAAACGGCTTTCTTCGACCAATGTGCCCGATAGCGGTTCCTGACACTTTATCTGTCCGTTTCGTGTGTTTCGTGGTTCCTCTCTCCCACTCCGGGCGGATTCGGGACCGGGCGATAGCGAGCAGGACGGAAACGCCGAGCGAACATGGAGGGGTGTGGCGGAGCCGAGGCGCAGCCAGCAAGGGGTCTTTCCCGGGGCCTTTGAGTACGACCTCGTCGCGTCCGGCGGCGCCATCCGAAGGACTCGAACTTGTGCCGCCACGGAGATAGGCATGGAGTCCCCGGAACTTACACAGAGATGTGTATGGTGTCCCCAGAACTGGCTCCGATGCAGAACCGGCTCCTGATCGGTCCCCCGGCTGTCAAATTAGACAGTGCTAGCCTCTTTACGGAACAGCAGTGTTTTATTAAGCTGTAGGTTGTTCCTGCCGGGCGTGGATCGAGTCGCAACCCATCAAAGTCGATGGGCATTTAAGAAAGGCGATGACATGCCGAAGTTATCGCTGGATGTGTTCCGGCGCTACGGTTTCGCCATGCTAGCGGTGGGGCTAGCCGTCGCCTTACGTCTGGTCTTCTATCCCATCCTCGGGGATCGCTACCCCTTTTTCTTGTTCTTTGTCGCCATTGTTCTGGCCGCCGGTTACGGCGGCTACGGACCATCCCTCCTGGCACTCACTCTGTCATGGCTGTCGGTCGTTTATCTATTCCTGGTTCCTCGTGCTGACCCGAATATCTTCGAGTCCAAGACCCAGGTTGCTGTCGCTTTCTTCGCCGTCGGGGTGGTCATCACCTTGCTTGGCGGAACCTTGCGAGCAGCCCGTGAACGTGCCGTGGCAAGCAGTTCCGAGTTGCGTCGTGCTCTCGAGGCCCAGCAGGCGGAGCGAGAATGGCTTCAGATCACCTTGGCCAGCATCGCTGACGCTGTGATCACGACCGATCCCTGTGGGCTCGTGATTTTCCTGAATCCCGTCGCCGCACGTCTCACCGGATGGAGTTTGCATGAAGCAGTGGGCCACCCCCTGAGTGAGGTCTTGCGGACGGTGCAGGAGACCTCCCGGAGGACTGACGATCTTCCAATTGCCAAGGTCGTCGGTGACGGCGAGATCATCGTCTCCGATGACGAAGTGGTGCTCATCGCCAGGGACGGAACGGCGAGATCCGTGGAGCATATTGCCGCCCCCATCAGGGATTCACACGGCAAGGTCAAGGGTGTTGTCATCATTTTCCGGGATATCACCGAGCGCCATCGGGCCGAGCAGGCACAGAGGGAAAGCGAGGAGCGATTCCGCCAACTGGCAGACAACATCAACGATGTGTTCTGGATTCGCGAACTCCACGGCTCCAAGACTGCGTACGTTAGCCCGGCCTACGAGTCGCTCTGGGGCCGATCTTGCCAGTCCCTCTACGAGCGGCCGATGTCTTACCTTGAAGCTGTCCACCCCGAGGACCGAGAGAGAGCATTGCGGGCTTGCCATCGGCTTGAAAGAGGCGAGGCCATCGCGGGCGAATACCGAATCATTCGTCCAGGAGGGACAGTTCGCTGGATCTGGGACCGAGGCTTCCCGATCAGAGATAAGTCAGAACGAATCGTGCGGCTGGCGGGGATCGCCGAGGACATCACCGAGCGGAAGCGGGCCGAGCAGGCACTGCGGGAGAGTGAGGAGCGGTTTCGTACTCTGGCCGATGCCACCCCTGTACTGATCTGGGGCTCTGACACAGATAAGCAGTGCAATTACTTCAACAAGCAATGGCTCGACTTCACTGGACGGACCATCGAGCAAGAGATGCGCAAGGGCTGGACCCAGGGCGTTCACCCCGATGACCTGGAGCGATGCCGGGAGACCTACGTTACGGCATTGGACGCTCGCACGCCCTTTACAGTGGAGTACCGGCTGAGGCGGCAGGACGGCCAATACCGCTGGGTTCTGGAGAACGGGGTTCCCAGGTTTGCCCCAGATGGCACTTTCTCCGGGTACATCGGCTCTTGTATTGATATCACCGACCGAAAGCGGATCGAGGAAGAACTGAGGAAATCCGACCGCCGCAAGGAAGAGTTTCTGGCTGTCTTGTCGCATGAACTTCGCAACCCCTTGGCTCCGATCCAAACGGCTGTGGACCTGCTGGAGCAGGCGGGGACTGGCGGAGCCGGGTC
Organism: Isosphaeraceae bacterium; assembly: GCA_049516015.1. Taxonomy (GTDB): domain Bacteria; phylum Planctomycetota; class Planctomycetia; order Isosphaerales; family Isosphaeraceae; genus Aquisphaera. Next base: position 12,154 of record JBEKTN010000110.1, read on the forward strand.
TGATCGGGAACTGGCGATGATCAAGCGACAGGTCCAGAACCTCAAGAGACTGGTTGATGATCTACTGGACGTATCTCGCATCAGCCGGGGCAAAATCGAACTGCGCAAGGAACTGGTGGAGCTGGCCGCGGTGGTCGCTCAGGCGGTTGATGCAGTCCGACCGCTCTTTGACGAGCATCATCAGGATCTTCACGTCTCAATTCCCGAGGACTCGATTCTCCTGAAGGCCGACCCAACCCGATTGGAACAGATTCTCTCTAACTTGTTGATCAACGCCGCCAAGTATACCCCACAAGGGGGCGGAATCTGGCTGGATGTCGAGCAATTGCAGAGCGAAGTCCTGATCCGTGTTCGAGACACTGGTATCGGCATTGATGCTGATTTGCTACCGAAGGTCTTCGATCTTTTCTTACAGGGAGAACGGAGAGTCGGCCGATCTCACGAGGGAGGTGGAATCGGGTTGAGTTTGGCCAAGAACCTCGTCGAATTACACGAAGGGACCATCACGGCCCACAGCCAAGGTTCGGACATAGGAAGTGAGTTCGTGGTCAAGTTGCCCATGGTTTCCAGGGTCCAGTCCAAAAGAGAGCAAACACCGCAGGCGATCCAACTCGAGGCCTCCGAGTTATTGCCCCGTCGGCGCATCCTGATCGTCGATGATAACGTCCAGGCAGCAGATAGCCTGGGAAGGTTGATGTCCGTGGTCTTCGGTCAGGAGGTGCGGGTCGTATACAACGGCAAGTCAGCCTTGGAGATGGCCGGATCATTCCTCCCGGAGGTCATCCTGCTCGACCTCGAAATGACAGGGATGGATGGTTACGAGGTGGCGATCCGGTTGCGAGAGCGCTCGGAGTGCTCCAAGGCACTGATCGTGGCCGTGACCGGTTGGGGGCACGAGGAGGATCGCCGTCGATCTCGGGAGATGGGCTTCGACCTGCATCTGGTCAAGCCAGTTACGGCGAGAGACTTGAGAGCCATGCTCACCGATCTCAAGCAGAAGCTCCAAGAGCATTGGCTTCCCGAACTCGTGCCGGATCATGCTCACCGCTGAAGTGTCGGCTCCATGGAGGGGATTGGAGACCTACCGCAGTGGCTTGCTCGGCTGACCGTCAATATTACCACACGCCCGGCAGCAGCCGGAATCGAACCCGTTCAGCGTAACCGACATAGCCCTCCAGATGCTCCCGTAGGTAGCGGTCCTCCAGGGTTGTCCGTCGCAGAATCAGGACCATGACGGGAATTAACGGCAACAAAGACCACCATGACCCGAGGACGAGTCCAGATCCCAGGAACGAGAGCAGCATCCCGGTGTAGCCGGGGTGCCGAACGAACCGGTATGGTCCCTCGGTGATCAGCCGGTGACCTCTTTCCTCTTGGATGCGAACCACCGGCGAGAAGAAGCGATTGACAACCATCGCTCGCATCGCCAGACCCATCCCGCTGACGTAGGCGATCAGCCCAGCAGTATGAACGACCAGGGGCACTGATCCTGACCACCCAAACCGTCCCACGTCCAGCCCGGCGACGATAAGATGGGCGAGGAAGAACGGTGCGACCCGCCAGCGTAGGCTGCGGTCCTCACCACCCGGAGCGGGATGGTGACGCTCCCGGATCAGGTCAGGGTCGATGCTCCGGATGGCAGCGGACATCAGCACGACGTAGACGCCGATGAGCGCCCAGAACCAGGGCAGGTCAATCCGCCCTGCTGAAATGAACAAGATCGCTGGCAGCGACAACTCAACGATGACCAACCGGATAAAGAGACGCATGGTTCGTGAAGTCCGTGAGGCTAGTTACACTGGAATGACTCCATCCTGATCATCGGATCGAGGTTCCGCCATGCCCGTGACCCATGTCAACCGCAAGCGAGACAAACCAGACTGGCAGGAGCTTGTATCCAGGCAGTCCCCCGGGTCGTGATCTGGTTCGTTTCTGCTGGTTCGGCGTCGACTGTCTCTGGTATGCTCAGACCCTGCACAGGGTCCACCGAACCAGGACGGGGGCAAGGCAAAGCGGCCAGGAGCTGAGGGGGCAAGGAGGGAAGCTGATGACGAGTCATCCCGGGGTGTTCGAGCATGCCTTCCGGGTCTCGGCAGAGGACATCGACCGGCTGGGACATGTCAACAACGTGGTCTACCTCAGGTATGCACAGGACGCCGCGGTTGCACACTGGTATGCGGTGGTGGACCAGGAACATCGCGACAGCATGGTCTGGGTGGTCCGCCGTCATGAGAACGATTACTTGAAACCGGCTCTGGAGAACGATGACCTGGTGGCACGAACCTGGGTGGGCGCCCCCAGCGGGGCAACCCTCGAGCGGTTCATCGAAATCCGCAGATCCCGCGATGGCGAGACGCTGGCCAGCGTCCGTAGCGTCTGGGTTGCTCTCGATGCGAAGACGCTACGCCCCCGACGAGTCACCGAGCAACTCCGCTCGTTTTTTTGAGAGCTGCGAAAGCAGGCGGAAGGACTCCGATGGACCTGGATGAGAGGCAATGGTCATTATCAAAGAAAAGAAGCGGGCGGATCGGCCCTCAAGGTCGATCCAGCAGCCCGCTTCGGCAAGCTCGCGCAATTGCTTTCAATTGCCCGCTTTCTCCTTCGCGGCGGCCTTGACCGCGGCCGCCTTCTTGGCCTCGGCCGCCCCCTTCTTCTGCTGCGCCGCCTCGGCAAGTAAGCGCTTCTGCGGAGCGGTCAGGACGGACTCAAATTCTTCCTGGCGCCTATCGCGCAAGTCACTCACTTGCTTCTCCAGGTTTTGAATCTTGGTGGAATACTCGGCCTGGATCTTGTACAGCTTCTCTTTCTGCTGGTCAGTGAGCCCGAGCTTGGCGTACCCGGACGGCACGCGGTGCGTCACATCGGGGGGAGCCGTCTTGCCGGTCGGCTTCGTGGTGGTGCTACTGTCCGTGGCAGTGGAAGCAGGAGCATCGGCCTGCTTCGCTTTGGTTGTCTGCGACTTCGCAGTGCTGCTCTCCTGGGCACCGAGGGGAAAGCCTCCTGTCATCAAGAGCGTCATCGCCGCCGCACTGGCGACGACAGCAATGGACCGGCGGGCGAGGGACATCATGGCCGTTGACCTTTCGTGACCAAAGTCACTGATAACACGCAACCAACAACGAACCAGGTTCTGAGTCTACGTCCGTCTAGCCCGGGATTCCAGACACCCCCGGCGCATGTCGCGAGGGTACAACGCGGAATCAGGACCTGTCTTTCCCAACGACGTGGCTCGCTTCATCCTCCTGGCTCTCAATTCGATGAGCAAATCGCCGCGAAGGCCTCAAGGTCGAGCTTGATCGGACGAAGATCCTGGCACGGAGGGAAGCCTCGAAACAGTAAGCCGGCGCCCGCGAGCTGGCTGCATCCTTGCCGGCTTGAGGTACTTTACCCAGGGTCCGCCGGGCGTTACGATGGCCCTCTACTTCCAGGACAAAAACTCGCTAAACCCGATCACGGTTTGGTTTGCGATCAACGATTCTCGTCGTGAGAGCGACTCGATATTCTTGCTCGGAGATGCCCTGTCATGTCGATGGATGCGAAGCCGCCCGTGACCACCCCTGCGACGCCTCCCACGATCAAGCACCGGGAGAAGGGGATTCGAATCTTTATGTGGCCCAAGGTGATTTACATCTTCCCTTCGGCCGTCGTCGCCCTGATCTGCGCGATCGGAATGTGGTCTCTCAAGGAGAAGAGCTACGACCCAAGCAAGCCGGGACCGGTCGTCACGTCCCCCACTGCGGAGGGTCCCGCGACCGCTACAACTGTACCGGCGAAGGTATCCCAGCGCGATCGGTTCACGACCCCGCAGAACCTGCTTGGGGTGCTCTTCCTGGCCGTCCTCGGATTCAACCTCCTGGTGATGGCCCTCGATTTCCCCCGGTTCGAGCTTGTCGGCGTGATCTTGCTGACGCTCTTCGCGCTCTTCTTCGTGCTCTGGCTGGGGGCGTTCTTCAATCTCAACCTGATGAGACCCATCAACACCATGTTCGAGTCGATCTACGCCTTCGCCAACGCCGGCTTCTACCTCGTCTACTTTCTGATGGTGCTGATTCTGCTGACGCTCGTTTACGTCACTCGATGGCTCGACTACTGGGAGGTGATGCCCAACGAGATCCTCCACCACCACGGCCCCTTGAGCGACCTGGAACGCTTCCCGACCATGAACCTGAAGTTCGACAAGGAGATCCCGGACGTGCTGGAGTACGCCTTGCTCGGCGCAGGGCGGCTGGTGCTGCACGTTCCCAACGTGCAGAAGTCGCTCGTGCTCGACAACGTCCTGTTCATCAACTCGAAGGAAGACGCGCTCAAGAAGCTGATGAGCCGGCTGGAGGTCCGCATCACGACCGACCAGGAGGTGGGCGAGCATGACGAGTAAGAGAGTCTGGCGGTGATGCGGCTTGTAGTCGGAGAGCCGGGGAGACTAGGGCTTCCGGTCCACGCGCTGTTCGCTCGGCTCGCGGTTGGGGGCGAGTGTTGGCAGGTGGGGTTTCAGGAGGGGCTCGACGTTCGGTGGGGGACCGTCAGTGTGGTCTCGCGTCCCCTGCTGGTCGATCCGCAGCTCGTCCCGGATGGGCCCCCGAAGCGCGTTTTCGATGTCGTGCAGGCGGCGGGCAATAAAGGCGCCGTCGAGCACCCGGTGATCGTAGATCAGCTTGACGACGACCTGCCCTGTGGCTGGGTCGATCGGGCCGTAGGTCAAGGTCGTCGTGAGGGGGGAGATGGGGTGCAGGTTCTCGGCCCCGAGGTTGCCGTAACTGGTCAGGCCGAAGGTGCCGAACCGCTTGCACCGCTTGTAGCCTGACATGTTCAGCGTGACCCACCAGAACATCCGCCGCACCGGTGTCGGCACGCGACTGAAGCGCAGGGCCTGGCGGTAGAACCCGACCTTCTCCAGAGGTTCGTTCTTGTACCACGAGAGGGCCTGCTGAAGCTGGACCAGGCTCTGGTGTTCCGGGGCCCGGAAGATGCCGACAAAGACGCCGTCCTCGCCCTGATATTCGCGCTCGATCGCCAGTGCGCAGTTCATCCAGGGGTGCTCGTAGAGCCGCGGCCAGGGAAACTCCAGATACGACCGGCGCAGCGGAGTGTACTGGGCGCCCACCAGGGCATAAGCCTTCATGAACAGGCAGGCCCAGGAGGGGCGATCCGGATGGCGGGCTCGGGCTTCGAAAAGCACCGAGAGGTCCATCAACCGGCTGACCGGCGCGGAAGGGACCTTGCGAGCGAAGTGAACAAGGTCCCCGATGAACCGCCGTGGTCCACTAAGAGGAAGGTAACGTCCTTTTGGCTCGTGCATCCATGCACCCCAAGGAGACGTGTCGGGATCGGTGGCGACCCCGAGCATAAGCCCGGCCTGGCTTCACCCCCGAACCGTCTGGGTCCGTGGGAGGTAGGTCTTCATCAGACCAAGAGGGCCGAAGCGTACAAGAAAACACCCCTCGAGGGAAGGCGAAGCTGGGCCGATTGGCACGAGACTTACTGAACATAGAGACGCTATTGCAAGTGACGACCAATCGGCTGCTTCCCGCGGTCGGGACAGTGTGAGGCCAGCGTGAAACGACGTCGCATGCGATCCCCTTTCCCCCCCTTGCGAAGGGGGGGTAGGGGGGGTGATGCAGGAGCCTTGAAGGTCGAGACCGATTTTTCTCGCCTCGCGAGAGAGATGCGAAAGGACTGAGAGGAAGAGAGCGTGGGAAGCGCCTGTGACTGGTCGTGCCGGGACCACCCCCCCTACCCCCCCTTCGCAAGGGGGGGAAAACGGTGACCCGCCTTCGCAACGGAGGGAAAACGGCGGGCTCAACTCGGGTTGCCACGTACCGCCCGAGTAGCTACATTGTAAGCACACGAGGGCTTTCGCCATGAAGACACGCATCGTCCGCATCGGCAACTCCCAGGGTATTCGCATCCCCAAGCCGCTCCTGGAGCAAACCGGCCTGCGCGGCGAGGTTGAGATCAGTGCCCAAGATGACTCCCTGATTATCCGGCCGGCCAGACAGCCTCGGACCGGCTGGGCCGCCGCCTTCCGGGAGATGGCCCGCCGCGGCGACGATGCCTTGGTCGATGACCCGGCCCCGAGCCTGTCGAGTTGGGATGAGGACGATTGGGAATGGCGATAAACCGCTTCGAGGTCTACTTGGTGAACCTCGACCCGACCGTCGGCAGCGAGATCCAGAAAACTCGACCCTGCCTCGTGGTGTCGCCGGATGAGATCAACCACACCATCCGCACGGTGATCGTCGCCCCCATGACGACCAAGGGACAACCCTACCCGACGCGGGTGTCCTGCCGGTTCCAAGGCAAGAAAGGGCAGGTGGTGCTCGACCAGATCCGTGCGGTGGACCGGTCACGGCTGGTCACGAAACTGGGGCGGGTCGCCGGCACGACGGCCACGACCGTGTTGGACGTACTACGGGAAATGTTCGAGCTCTAGGCGGCCGCATAGGGTCCCCTGGAGTCAGACCCCGCGAAGCCCCCATCTCTAGTTCACCGTTACCATCGGCCACTTGACGTAAGTGGAACACTTCGGCCCTCGCATTGCCTCGGTTGATCACGTGATAGCAGTATCCACCGGCCGACGCCCGGGCAGATCGAGGCATGGCGGAACACCCGTGTGAACAGCCCAAAGACCCGGAATCGATAACTTCCTATATTCTCCAGATGTCCGCCGTGAATAGCAATGTCCCCTTTACGCTCCTGAACGAGAAGACTGTCGGATGGCGAAAGAGCCGGAATGAACTACGTACGATGTCCCGGCCCGCATTCCAGCGTGACGGGAAGGCGTTTCAAGGAACCATAAGTTCCGTCAATTTCTCATACTGAACGAGCACCGACTCCCGCTTTGCTTCCGTCAAGATATCAAGACGAGATGCTAAACGTGAGAGTCTCGCTGATTGCTCAACATCGCTGCTCTGCACACTTCGGAGAGGTGCGACGAACCACCTACCCCAATCTTCTTCCCTTCCGCTCTTTCCCGCGGAGACAGCGCTGAGCGTCTCCACTGCTCTCTCGAACAGAACACGCCATTGTGTTCGTGCAGAAGAATCAGTTAGAACCGCCCAACAAGAGACCAGCGGCAGCAGATTGGCGACATCGGGCGAGACTTCTCTCAATGCATCGAGAACATCATGCCGGGACGAGAAGATATTCTCAAGAAAGAAGTTGGCGGGGTCAGGCTTCTTTCTCTCCTCCCTGAAAGACCTTAATACGCCCGAGTAAAACTTATCGGTGAGAGCAAGCCTGGGCCGCGTTGGCTTGTGCTCCAAACGATGAGTGTAAGCCTTCCAGAATCCATAGTGACTCTTTTCTTGACTGGAACAAGCTTCGTCAAGCGAGAACTGGAATGTTGCGTATTCGTGGGGGAGATCACGGCTTGAGGTCCAAGACGAACGTCGAACCACCCATTCCGAGAGCTCCTCTGGTCGAGATTCCGGCTCCTTCACGACTGACGTACCTAGTTCGAGAAGTCCGTCTTTATCAGCGAGTGCATCACGGACTTCCGGGATTGCAAAATAAATGCGCATCAACTTATCGAGGGACCTCTGCTGAATCTGCGCCCCGGTCTCCCAACGAGAAACCGTCGATTCTCCCACCCCCAAGAGCGTGGCGAAATCTCGCTGCTTCAGACCAAGGGAATCCCGGTTATTACGGATCTGTCCAGGCGTCAGAAGTCCGAGTTGACGGCGAAGAGCGTTCGTGATCTGGTCGTTCGCCTGATCGTCAAGGATCATTGCCCCGCAGTTCGTGCAACGAGGGGCATGAAGATCGGGAACCTCAACCGAGTAGGTCCGACCATCGTATTGAAGCTCGGCCGAGTAAGGGAATGCAACCCGCTCGACCGTCTGCTGCCGGCACTTGCCACAAGGCCAAGGGAAAGGAAGCTCTTTGATGGGTTCGGTCATGGACAGGCCCCTTCAGAAATGAGCGCTGGCGATTCGGACGACAGGCAGTGTCGGGCCTTCCTGGATAAATCGAACTTCAACAAACAAAGGTTTGGGAATATCTTCAACATCAATCACGGCTCTGTACCAGAAGTCATACTCGTCCTTCCATCGATGTCGTTCTTCACGTCTTTGTTCGATATCACCTGAACTACAAACATAGTCGATTAAGATTGCTTTGATTCCTTTTAACGTCAAGCCGTACTGACCCAACTCCGGGTATTCTCTGATTACCCGTCGGCCTTCCACTTCATCCCATTCGCAACATCCGGTCACACGGGCTTTGATCGCCTGCTTGACCAACTCGAGCTCGCGGGGATCTAATTCCACCGCCTACCTCTACATCATCTAGTCTAGGAGCTATTTGCCGTAAGTCAAGCCTCTTCTCGGCGTGAAGATGCCTTACAGCAAGTTGACGAGGACTCTCGATAGTGGCCATGCTTGCCCCATACCGAACCACTCTTCTAGCCAAAGCACCGATCGGAATCAAGTGGGATTGCAAACCAGTGCCTCTGTCTTAAATCACAACCAAGTAAAAACTTACGGTGGCTGAGGTCCTAGCGGTTAGGAAAGCAGTTTTCTCATGTGGTGCGGTTGTTGCACGCCTGGTCCAGCTTGCGATGGACCAAAGAGATCATGGTCAGAAGGCAAAGGGGACGTTCTTATTACTGGTCGCAGGATAGTCAGTCTGGGAAGCTTTCATGATTGCTTTCCCGGTGAAGGGCGAGGTTGTCGTCTTCGCGATCGAAGGCTGTATTCCAGGCCCAAGAGGCCGGCGGCCTCCGTGTTCCACGAGTCGGTACCGTAGGGACGATCCCTGCGCAGCGAGAGCCGGATCGCCGCAACTTCCTCTTCGGTCATCGGAGTGTTGACGAACTCCAACCAGTCGGGCTCGCGAGGAACCGGTCCCGGGTCAAGGGCGGGCCCGTTGGCATCATGCCGGAGGCTCGAGCATCTCCAGTCCCTGCGCGCGCTCCACGAACCCGGCTCGCAACGGGTTCCGCTCCACGTAGCGGACGACAGTCAATAAGTAGTCGTCCTGCTGGATGGGGATGCTCTGAATCGCCCTTGCCAGACGTGGCCGCTGTGCCCGTAGTGCCGGAGATACCGGCGCACGTGCGTGGTCAGCAGCCAGTGCATCCAGCGGCTCAACTCGCCGTCGGCACGGGGCCAAACCACCAGATGGAAGTGGTTGGGCAGCAGGCAGTAGGCCACTACCCGCATCGGCACGCGGATGCAAGACTCACCCATGATCCCGACGAAAGCCGCCACGTCCTCCTCCTTGTGGAACAGTTCGGCCCTCGCATTGCCTCGGTTGATCACGTGATAGCAGTATCCACCGGCCGACGCTCGGGCAGATCGAGGTATGGCGGAACACCCATGTGAACAGTCCAAAGACCCGGAATCGATAACTTCCTATATTCTCCAGATGTCCGCCGTGAATAGCAATGTCCCTATTGTGCCAAATGGCACGGAGCGGCAAACCACCCTACGAAAGAGGTTCGTGACAGTTGGAGGGGGTGTCTGGGTGTCAGACTTGGTTCTTGGTTTGCAGCCCATAATGCCGTTGGACTTGCCGGTGAAAGTCCGGTCGTGGGAATTGACTGTTTACCCACGTAGTCATATTCGACGTTGGTTCGGGGTGACCCGGCCAGCGCAAGC
>JBEKTN010000111.1:0-21695 GCA_049516015.1 Isosphaeraceae bacterium
ATCGGAGCTGCGCCGACCGGGGGCGACGTCAATGCCGATCCGCTGGGACGCGGAGGCCGTGCTCGATCACGCCGCCCCTGACCCTGGCCGGCCTGTCCTTCCCGCTGTTCTCCGCCCCCCTGGCCGCGGCGCTGGCCTCCCTGCGCGGCACCACGCTGCCGCTCGGTCCCCGGCTTGACCATCGTCAGCGAGACCCGCTTACGCTCCTGATCGACGCTCATCACCCAAACCGTCACCACGTCGCCCACACTCACCACATCGTGTGGGGTCTTGATGTAGCGATTGGCAAGCTGACTGATGTGGACGAGTCCCGAGTCCTTCAGGCCAATGTCCACGAAGGCGCCGAAATCAACCACGTTGAGCACGGTGCCTTTCAGCTCCATGCCGGCAATCAGGTCCTCGAGCTTGAGGACGCCCTTCTTGAAGATTGGCTTGGGCAGATCGTCGCGCGGGTCGCGCTCGGGGCGGCCAAGGGCCTCGATGATGTCTCTGAGCGTGAACTCGCCGACCTGCATCTCTTTCGCCAGCTCGGACGGAGCGGCTCCCTCGAGCTGGCGATGCAGCTCGGGAAGTTCCTGCTTGTCGCGCACAACCTCCGGAGTCTTGCCGAATCTCTCCAGCAAGAGGGTCGCGACGGCGTAGCTCTCAGGGTGGATCCAGGTGCGGTCGAGCGGCTGGACCCCCTCGGGGATCTTGAGGAACCCTGCCGCCTGGGTGTAGGTCGCCGGCCCAACTCCGTCCACCTCCATCAACTGCTCACGTGTCGCGAAGTTCCCTTTGTCCTTGCGGTGATCGACAATCCTCCGGGCCGTCAGTTGATTGAGGCCCGAGACATGCCGCAGTAAGGGCACACTGGCTGTATTGAGATCGACACCCACAAAGTTGACGCAACTGGAAATGACGGCCTCGAGCGTCTCCTTGAGCTGCTTGGGGTTGACATCGTGCTGGTAGAGCCCGACACCGATGTTCTGGGGCTCGATCTTGACCAGCTCGGCCAGTGGATCCTGGAGCCTGCGTCCGATCGAGATCGCGCTGCGCAGTGTTGCGTCGAACTCGGGAAGCTCTTCCCGGCCGATCTGGCTGGTCGAGTAAACGCTGGCTCCGGCCTCATTGACGATCACATACGCTAGCTGGGCCAGCAGAGGGTCGGCGGCATGTGGAGCCGGAGGGGTCGGGGGCGGCGGGGGAGACGCGGACGGCTTGGGGCGAGACCCTCGAGAACGCCCATGATCGTGCTTTCCCGAACCGCCGCGGCGGGACTCGTGGGGGGGCTTCACCTCCAGGGGAGGAGCCGGAGCCTCTGCCGCAGCTTGGGTTTCCGGACCGGCGGGCGGGGACGACGCGTCAGCACCTTCCGCTCTGCCCTCGACCGGAGCCGGTCCGGCTCCGGGAGTATCCGACTGCCCAGCTTCGATCGCCTGGTCAGAATTGACCGGCGGTTCGGCGGCGATCGAGGCGGCTTCTGGACCTTGTTCGGGTGCCGAGGACTCGGGCGCGGAGTTGGCAACCTGTTCGGCCGATGCCGCCACATGCACTTCAACACCGGCACTGGCGTCGGATGGTTCGTCGGATCGGGCTTCCCCGTCCGCCGGCGTGGCTAGGGCGTGGTTCTTTTCCGAGGTGTCCGGACGCTCGTGGTGGCAGGCTGCCGCAGTCTCGCCATCCCCGGGTGTCGAAGCCACATCGGACTCGGTATCCGCCTCCGGAGAGGCCGGCTCCGGAGCGCCGCCGGTGATCGGGGGAACTGTTTCTTCATCCAGTTCCGGTACCATCAGAGCTTCGTGCGGAACATCATGGGCGTTATCCGCGGCCGACGATTCGGGGGAAACACGGGGCGCGTGGTCGTGGTGATCCAGACCGGAGGGCGGGACGGAGTGTTCCGGCTCGAGCGCGGCCGGGGGTTGGAGACCCTCGTCCGTCGCAATCGATTGCTCGACGATCGCCTGGTGGCCTGCCGGCGGCGACTCGGGCGTCTCGATCTCGCCAACGGCTGCCACGCCGGGCTCTTGGTGCACACTGTCGCCGGGCGCCCCCGTGTCGCCGGTTGCTTGCGGTGATGGCTCACCCTGGCTGAACTGGGTTCCCTCGGCAATGATCTCGGCGACCAACTCTTCCGTTTCCCGGCAGGCCGTGCCGTTGCCAATGGCGACCACACCCACCTTGTGACGGCCCACGAGGTCCTTCAGGAACAGCTTGGTCTCGGACCGTCGATTCTGGGGAGCGTGGGGATAGACCACCCCGTGATCGAGCAGGTTGCCGTGCGGGTCGAGGACTGCGACCTTGCATCCGGACCGCAGTCCTGGGTCGATTGCCAGAACCACTTGCTTGGGGATCGGCGGTTGCAGCAGCAGACTGCGTAGGTTGCGTGCGAAGACCTCGACAGCGTGCTTCTCGGCGGCGTCTGTCAGATCGCGCCGAACCTCCCGCTCCATGCTGGGGAGAATCAGGCGGTCCAGGGCGTCCATGGCCGCGGTCCGGAAGAGCGCGGCCTGAGGATGGCCTTCCAGGGGAAGCTGATGGCAAAAGGCGGCCTCGAGCTCGGGGCGAGGGACTTCGAGCCTGATCTTCAGCGGCCCTTCCTTGTCGCCCCGGTTGATCGCCAGCACTCGGTGCGGAGGCACCTGCGAAAGAGGCTCGGAATAATCGAAGTAATCGCGATACTCAAGGCCCTGTCCCTCGGGAATCTCTCCCTTGCTGGTGGCGATCCTGGCGGTCTTCCAGACCACCTTGCGCACGGCGTCGCGCACGGCCGCCATCTCGCTGATAGCCTCAGCCAGGATGTGGCCGACACCTTCCAGGACCTTCTCGGGCGTCTCCAGTCCCTTTTCGGCGCTGACGAATTCCTGGGCCGCGGCCACGGGATCGGTCAACAGCTCGTCGCGGTTCCAGACCCGGACGGCCAGAGGCTCCAGGCCCTTGTCCCTGGCATCGGAGGCCTTGGTCCGCTTCTTGGGCTTGAAGGGGAGATACAGGTCCTCCAGCCGCTTGGGGTTCTCCGCCGCGCGGATGACCGCCGCAAGTTCGGGGTTGAGCTTGCCTTGGGCCTCGATTGCCTTGAGTATTGTCTCTTTGCGTTCGGCCAGTTCCCGAAGCCGATGGACGCGAAGCTGGATCTCGCCGATCACGACCTCGTTCAGGTTCCCGGTCCGTTCCTTACGATACCGGGTGATGAACGGAACCGTGTTGCCTTCGTCCAGCAACTGGACGACACTCTCGACCTGCACACGCCGAATTTGCAAATCCTGCGCAACTCGGCCCAGGTCAACCGGAATCGGGTTGTCCATCGAGACTTAACTCTGCTCCAGGAGTGACGGCGACGACGAGAGGCAGATCCGGAGGCGATCGGCAAATCCCGCCGCGAAGGCGGCTCGCTCGCGCAGCAATCAATGCGCACGATGACGCCTAGGTCTTGAAACAAGTCCGCTCAATCTAAAGGATCGATCCCCGCGTGTCAAGCACCAGGCAGGAACCACTGCCGTTCCCAACTTCCATCTTGAACATACCTTGTGACCGGGAGAGAGAGATTCTGGGAAAAATGGGAAACAGGGTCGGGCAGCCTGCACCCACGTTGCTTCCGGATCGCCAGCGACAGCACGCAGTTCGATGGGTTCCCAAGAGAAACAGCGATCTATCCGACCGATCTTTTCGCGGTTGCCGTTGGCGCTGATCCGGAAGCCCGCAAATTCGCACCGGCCAGTGCGGGGAACGTTCCGGAAAAGAGCCGCTCGACAGGACTCCCCGTCACGTTCTTTCACGCCCGCGAGGACCGAGATGCCTCGTCCACATCGGTACCCGGATCAACCACCCTTACCCCAGTTGAAGTAGAACGGATAAGGATAAGGGCCGGGCCCAGGGGCGATCGGGTCGAAATCGTAGATCGGTACGTAACTGCCCATGCAGTAGTACATTCCGACAGGACGGAAGAAGTTGACCTCACCCTGGAGAAAGCGTAGCGACCGGTGCCAGGGGAGGCACGATCGATCCACCTTGCCAGAGCCAGGGCTCCCGTAGAAGAAGGGGTAGACACTTTCGGTGCAGGCCGATTTCCAGCCCAGACCGTAAAGTCCCTGGTCCTTGATTCCGTCGGGGTGCTTCACCAACCCTCGATCGGCATAGCGCAGATTGTAGAAATTGTCCCGCAAGGGATCGGGAGGAAGATGCTCCGGCGTCCCGACGTATCTCATCACCAGCCCGCTCCGCTCACTCAGCTCAGCAATGTGGGGCTGTGGATACTGAGCCCGTGCGGCGGTATCAAGCAGGCAGACCGCGAGTCCCGCCATGACCCAGGATGCCAGCGACAGTCGAACCCTCCACCGGCCCCGGGATCGGTCTGAAATCTTCTTGCTTACTGCTTCCGGCTTATTGACTTGCATCGAACGACTCTCCTGTGATCGAGGGCCGCAGCCATCCTGGCCACCAGGTTCGAGACGAGGTGGACAAGGCCCAGCACCGCAGCACCGGGCCTCAAGCCCCGACGAGCTTCCCACAGACATGGATCGTCAAGGATCGTTGGGATTCATGGGCGGGAAGGAAAAGAAGTCGCGAGGCGATCGGGTGGTGACGATGTACGGCACATAGCCGGGGGTCAGGGGCACCGGCCCGCCGGCCCCGACGAAATAATCAACCTTGTTTGGGTGCAAGACACCGAGCACCGAGCCCTTCAGATGGTCGAGCGCTCCATGAGCCTTCGAAGCCAGGCCATCTCCGTGCCCTTGGTGGCAGCTCGCACAGCCCTTGCCGCCGCAGAGTGCACAACCCGTCCCGCCGTGCCCGAAGCCGTTCTTGAAGAGGCCGCAGCCGCCGCAAGCCCCGCAGAGCGAACCGGCACGGCCATGGCCCAGGCCTCCGCAAACCGAGCAAGGATCACCGATTCCCGCTCCGCCGCAGCCGCCGCATCCCGCTCCGCCGCAGAACCGGCACCGGAGGTTGCCCAGGTGCGAATGAAGGCCCCCGATCTTGCAGCCCGGATTGCCGCAAAGCGACTGGACCGAGGGCGACCCGGTGGCCTGACCGGCCCTTTGAGCCTGGCTGGTCGACGCCTGGGTCGAGGCATGGCAGGGAGCAAAATGCTTCTTCTGACCCAGCCCGGAACCTAAGGAGGAGACTCCACCCAGCCCCGCGATTCCGGAACTCGCGCCGCAACCCGCACCGAAACCGCCGTCACCATGATGAAACAGTCCCCGCCCGGCGCAAAAGCCGCAGTCGTTTCCACCGGCTCCCAGGCCGCCGGAGCCGTGCCCGAGGCCACCGCAGCCGTGCCCGAGGCCGCAACCTTCACCCCAGCCATGTCCACAACCATCGCCCAGCCCGCAACCATCGCCGGACTTATGGAACAGGCCTACCGTCTTGTCCCAAAGGTCTTTGAGACATCCGTGAAGCTGGCCCGCGCAGCCGGTGACATACCCCGCGGCCTTGGCGGCCTCGCCAGCGTAGTCTTTGGCGTAGTGGCCATAGGGAACCGGGGGCGCATAGTATTCGCCACCGGTCGTGTAATCGTAAGCCGGAACTTCACGGGGAATTGTGCATTGCAGACGCCACCCATCCGCCCGGACCGAGGTAGCCAGTCCCAATCCAATCATGGCGGCCAGTGACAATGTGAGCGGTACGCCTCGCCAGTTTCCGAATCGCATGGTCAATCCCAAGCCTACTCTTCCATGTAGCCCTCCTGGAGTTGTCCGGAATCAAGCAAGCGAGCGGCCGATGTTACCGGGCTTTCCTGCGCACGGACGACACCATCTGCCCTGGTCAGTATCGAACCGTGTCTCTCCCGGTCGCCCATGTCCGCCTTGCCACACCCGTTGCATACCGCGCCCTGAACCCAAGCAGATCGCTGGGTAGCCAAAGCTTTCAGGCACATCATCCACAAAGGCGCGGATACGCCCCCGGTTCCTTGATCTGACCTTGCCTCTGACCATCGGCGCGGGGCCGCTTCAATCTCGACCGAATCCTGATCCCCGCGGCTGCGAAAAGTCCGATCCCCCGCTACATGCGCAGGGATCGGACCATCTTGACCGATCGACCGCAATCGTCCTGACGCTCAATGACCCTTGCCGTAGACCGCCGCGGCCGGCACTTCGTTGACGGGCTGCGACGGAGCATCATAAGGAATGGACGCGTGTGTATCGCGCTGCTGGTCCTCGCGCGCCTCCCGGATGTGCCGGCTGATGCCTCCGATACCGAAGAGATGGCTGAGAATGTGAGGACGGGTAGTCGTTTGGGTGTCCAGGGCCGTCTGGGGCGGGATCATGCCTGAAGGCTGGACGGAGAGGTCATGAGGCGCGACGCCCGCCCGCGGCGGCATCGAGGCGAGCCGAGGGTTGTTCCATTGGCTCTGAACTGCCCGCGAAACGCCAACCGGGGCGGGGTCCACACCCGCCGGCACTGGCCCGTCGCCGCCCACGACGGCATGTCCGGGCGGAAGGTTGCCGGCCAGGACCGGCCCACCCACCACCGCATGACCCGGAGGGTACGACTCCACGACGTTCACCGGTCCGCTCACGACAGTGCCCGCCTGGCAAGCGGCACAGTTGGTTCCATGGTTGTGATCATGAACGATAGGCCCGGCCATCGCTGCCGCCGCAGCGGTCGAGGGCGGCGGGGGGACGTCCACACCGTCCCGCTTCTTGGCATAGGCGCGCTGGCATTCGACACAATGCCGCCAACCAAAGAGACCTTTATGGTGATGACCGGCCACCTGCGCGGCCTGCGGCACAACTGTTTCGCTGGGTGGTGCCGCGGGGTCGTCCGCCTTGACCACGGCGGAGGTGACGAGCGCCAGGCCACACAGGCCCACGCTGAACCTCGCAAGGAAACGCATTGAGGGAACTCCTTTCCCAAGTTCGCGCCTTGCGCCGCGTCAACATCCACGGGCGGAGCGCTCGAACCAGTGAAGAATGGCATTCGGAATCGGGCCGGCCTTGACGACCTTTTCGGGGCATCCGGCAGGCTGGGCGGCTCCATCCCACCCGGCCGGGACCGATGCACCCGACGCAACATGCAAGCCCCAGACGCTCGAACCTCCCGATACATTCCCTAACATCGGCACGACCTGATTGCGGCTTGCGTCAAAACGAGAGGGAGTACCATTCGCCTGGACGAGGGACCTTCAAAACGCGATTGGCCGGCGCCGTGGCATCTGGACTACCAATCCCAACGATAGGGAACCGCGGCGGCCGGCAGGCAACATGGGGAGAAGTTCTCTCGGATTCAACGGAATAAGGGGGCGATTCGCTCTTCGATCTCCTGGGCAAAGGGCTCGAATCCCACCGGGCAACGATTCCTTAAAGACGCGAGATCGGTGATCGCAAGGGCAATCAAGGTGGCTTCGCTCGAAGAAATCGCCGATCTTTCTGCGCACCTCGCCAAGACGGTCTTGGGATTGTGGTCCCGGTTCGCTTGTGGGGCAGGCAGGCTCTCGGGATTGGACGGGACTACAACCGAGTTCGACAATCCCAAAGCTCTCGCGATAGCCAGAGAGTCAACCAGCAGCCAGGCCTCGACACAGGGGTGTCCGGCTCCAACCGCCATCGGGAACTCACTGTAGGCCGCATCGCGCCCTCTGGACAACTCCGCCAGGCGGTCGCGATGGTTCCCCTCCGAGTCCATGACGAAAACCGCACCAGCGGATCGATTGTAAAGGGCTGTCTGTTTGGCGAATTTGACCTTCTGCCAGAGCCCCTTTCCCTGAAGGTGAGGGACGGCACGGCGTACCACCCTCATCGTGGCTGGCTCACCACATAACTTATGCAGTAATACCGGTACAACCCCTTCCGAGGGCGGCTGAGGCTCCGTCCGGGACTTCGTCGGCGAGACCACTTTCCCGATGTCGGTCCTCCCCTCGCCGCAGATCTCAAGCACCCGAAGGGCGTCCGGCATCTTGGAAAAGTTCCTCCTCGTCGAGGTTATACCAAAGCTCGCCCAAGTAAAACCCCCCGTCCCCGAGACGCTCATCGATGTGCGGAGCATCGCGCAAGGGACGCGCAACCACCGAGCCATCCTGCTTGCTCATAAACGTCACCTCTTCGGGCTTGAAGGTTGTCAGGACATACGGCGAGTGGGTAGTGAACACGATCTGAGGCAACTTCTCGTTAAACGGACTGCCAACCATTTTTCTAAGGATGTCGATGATCTGATTGAGGCGCTTGGGGTAGACGCCGGTCTCCGGCTCCTCGATGAGCAAAAGCTTGGGCGGTGTCGGAAGATAGAAGAGTGACAAGAAGCCCAGAAAGAGAATGGCGCCGTCGGAAGCTTGTTGTGCTCTTACGGTGGCTCCAGCCCGGGTTTCAAAGTAGACTCCTTTCCCAGGCGCGACGCCCGACTGATAGAGCCCAAGTGCTTGATGCGTACGTGTTGCCGCTTGCTCGGTTTGAAGGTGAATAGTTCGGAACTCCGGGAAATATTTGCAAAACTCATTCTTCAGCGCAATGAACCTCTCCGGGTCGTAACCCGAAATATCATCGAGCAGCGTTGGAAGTCCGAACCCATCACGCTCCATGCGGAATCGTCGGGACGGCTCGAGCGCTGCTGGAATCGCCATCACCCTGGCATCCAGCCTGTAGAAGCTCGAAGCCCCAACTTGCTCCGATACGAGCCGCAGGTTGCTCGCCATTTGCGGTTCTAGGCGGAGCACAGGAATCTGAAACCGGCAAACCTCCGCTAATGTCGTGCCAGCCGATATAGACGGCACCTCCTGCATTTTGCCATCGCCAAGAGCTATTCGCTCATGGGCTGGCTTGCAGGAGTGGTCGCTCAGTGTGGGGAACTCCACGCCAAACTCATACTTGAAAAGAACCTCTCCGTTACCGACCACACTCCCGCACAATTCCACCACAGGCTTGTCCGCCCCGAAATGGACCAGTTCTCTGCCGGTCCACATGCCAGGAAAAGCGTCGACCAGTGGGCCTTGAGTGCTGCTGCAAAAGGCATGAATCGCCTCGAGCAGGCTCGTCTTTCCCGAGTCATTCTGGCCAATAACGACATGGATCGGAGTCAGCGGTATGCTAACCGATTCGAGTGCCTTGTAATTCTTTACCGAGAACTGTTTGATCATGGAGACTGGTTCGCTCGGACTCTGGAGGACTCTTCCGTGTTCCCGCGTCGCGCCATTCTAGCGCACACTGGCCCTCGAGCCTAGCCGCCCCTCACCCAAATAGCTCGCTGACCACCTTGCCACCATCGACAACCTTGAGCGGCCGGCCGATGGGGGTCTGGACCTCCTTGGTAGGGTCAACCTTGAGCGCATGGCAGAGCGAAGCCATCAGGTCGGGAACGGTGACGGGCCGGTCCTTGACCTCGGTGCCGTCAGCGTTCGATGCGCCGATCACCTGGCCACCTCGGATGCCGCCGCCGGCAAGGGCCACGTTGAACACCTTCGGATAATGATCGCGGCCGGCGTTGGAGTTGATCTTCGGGGTCCGGCCAAACTCGCCCACCCATACGACCAGGGTGCGCCCGAGCATGCCGTGCTGCTTCAGATCGCGAATCAAGGCCGCGAAGGCCGGATCGACGTGCTGGACCAGGGTCGCCGCCCTTTCGTTGTTCTGCTGGTGGGTGTCCCAGCCGTTGGAACGGACCTCGACGAACGTGACCCCCGCCTGCACCAGCCTGCGGGCCAGCAAGCAGCCCTGGCCGAACGGGTTGCGACCGTAGGTCTCGCGGGTTCCCGGGCTTTCCTCATCGAGGTGAAAGGCTCGCATCTGGGGCGAGAGCACCATCCGGGCCGACTGAGTGTACAAAGCGCGATGGTCCTTGACGCGATCGGCGCCCCCCTCCTGACCGAATCCCACGGTCTCGAGGTGATTGAGCAGTCCGAGCCGCCGTTTGAAGCGGTCCACCGCGACCTTGGGCTGTGTGTTGTCGGGAGGCCGTTCCACGTTTTGAACCACGAAGGGCTCGAGCGCCGCGCCCAGGTAGCCGGCCCCGATCGTCGGCCCGCCGATGCTCACGATGTGCGGCAGATCGAACTTGCTCTCGCCCAGCTCAGCGGCGATCGAGCAGCCGATGTTGGGGTGCTTGACCGTGGCCGTGGGAACGTAGCCGGTATGCAACTGGTACGTGGCGCGCTGGTGGTTGCCCTCCTTGTTGGTCATTGACCGCACCAGGGTGACCTCCTTCATGACCCGCGCGGTCTGTTCCCAGCCCTCAGCGACCGAGATGCCCGGGACGGATGTCTCGATGGCCTTGGTCGAGCCGCCGTGTTCCGTACCTGGCTTGGGGTCGAAGGTCTCGAGCTGGCTGGGACCGCCGGCCATCCAGAGCAGGATGCAGGCCATCTGCCGTTTCCTCAGCTCGTCGGCCTGAAGCACCATGAGATCGGTAAAGCTGACCGGCAGCGCGGCCAGACCCGCCAGTCCGGCCGCTCCCAGGCCAAGCGTCCTGAGGAAACCGCGCCGGCTCACGACCCCGTCACCGCTCATTCCCACCTGGACGATGTTCGATTCGAACGGCATGGCTGTTCCCTTAACGCCTGGAGACGAATTCAGTCGAGTTGATGAGTGCCCAGTAAATGTCTTCAAAGACTTCGACGCGATGGCCCACCTTGGCCATGTAGGCAGAGCAGGCTTCCACTTCCTTCGCGTTGGGTCGTCGCGACAGGACTCGGAGATAGAGGGCGTTCAAGGCGGCCCGATCGTCCGGCACGGTCGCCAGGATCTCGCCCAGCACGGTCCCGGGCCGGGCTTGGGTCCGGTTGTGGACCATCGGGCCGTTCATCAGGAAAAGCGCCTGGGGTATCGTGCCCATGACGTCATCGTTGGGGATCGAGGGATCGATTCCAAAGAGTGCGTTGAATGCGGTCCGCGGTCCGCCCAGGCGCATGGCCTTGCCCTCGCCTTTACCCTGCGCGGGCGATGCAAGCCCGGCGGTTGCGACGGCCTTCTTGCCATTCTGCGGCTTGCTCTTGCCTTTCTCCTGGGCGGCGAGTGACGGTTTGCTGCCGGGACCACGATTCACCGCGGCGGTTGGTACAGCCACCAGGTCGTCCGGCAACCCCAGCGCCTCGCTCAGGGCCTCGACGATCTGGTCGGAACGAAGCCGGCTGGGACAGTTCGAGGCGAATGCGGTCTTGCCCGCGGCAGTTGTGGTCGCACGCACCCTGCGCTGGTAGGCTTGTGTACCCATGATCGTGCGCAAGAGCCAGCGGATATCGTAGCCCCCCTTCTGCCACTGGTCGGCCAGCGTCTCGATCACCTCCGGGGCCTTGGGGGTCCGCTCGGGGCCGATGTCGTCCACCGCGTCATAAAACGACTCGCCCATGAGGGCATACCAGATCCGGTTGACGAACGCCCGGGCGAACCAGGGATTGTCCTGACCGGTGATGTACGATGCGCCCAGCGCCCGCCGAGCGACGGCATCCAGGGTTTCGGGGAGCTTGGCGTCGGCCTTCGCGGAGGCGAGGAAAAACTTCGGGGCGACGGGAATCTGTTTGGTCGGGTTCGCCAGGTCCGGCATCGTGTACCGCGGCCGCCCCTGCGCCTCCACCTCGAAAACAGGCAACTGGCCGGGCATGGCCCGGACGATCGGTTTGACCCGCGTACCGGAGAAGAATGCCGCGAATTCGTGGAACTGCTCGCGCTTCCAGGAGTCGGTCTTGTGGTCGTGGCACTGGGCGCACTGGATCTGCACCCCGAGGAAGATCCGCGAGACCTCGCCGGCCAACTCGACGGGCTTGGCCTCGTGGGCCAAGGCCAGGCTGGCCGCCCCGTTCTCGTCAACCCGGCCGGTGGCCGTGATCATCGCCCTGGCGATTTCATCCCAGGGCTTGTTCTTCCGGAACTGCTCGGCCAGCCAGTCTTCCAGGGCGTCGTACCGCACCTGGAGAGCATTCTGGTTGGTGGCGTGGAATCGGATCACGTCCTTCCAGTAGTCCGCCCAGTTGCGGGCATACGCGGGACTCTGCAGCAGAGCGTCGATCAATCGGGCTCGCTTGTCCTTCGACGTATCCTCGACGAAGAAGAGAACCTGCGCGGGGGTCGGGGGTGCGCCGGCCAGGTCGAGATGCACGCGCCGGACGAACTCGACATCACTGGTCAACGGGGCCGGTTCGACCTTGGGATTCGTTTTCTTGAGGTATTGCTCGAGCAGCCGGTCCAGCTCCGCCGACGTCAAGCTCGACGGTGTGACCGTGCGTGCCGGCCGCCGGGGCAAGGGAGTCTTTGCCGCCTCGGCCTGCGCCCTGGCCTTGTCGCCCTGGTCACGCTTCTTGACTGCGGCTCGCAATTGCTGAAGCGATTTCACGACCTCGGTAGACGCCTTCTGATCGAGCAGCGGCTGCTCTTGAGCCGCCGCGGGTTTCTGGTCTTTCTCCGGCTCTTGAGCCAGAAGACCGAAGCTCGTCGTGAGCGCCGTGGCAAGAGCCAGCGCCGCTGGCCGACAGAACCATTTGCACCCAGCCGCCCCCGTCATGACGTATCTCCCGGTCCGGCTCTCGGTCTCGCCCGCGATTGACCACCCCTCGCCCTGGCCTTCGTCATCCGTCGCACACCAATTCAACCCCGCACCAGCCCCCGCGGTATCGACGCTTCGCTGCGGAATGACGCCGCATTTTCACTTGCGGGATCTCGGCTTCGCTCGCCTGGCTGCTGGTCCCAGTAAAGACATTGAACCGTATGCTTTATTCTTGGGTTGCGTCAATCAAAATCCGACCTGAACCCGGTCCTCCCAACGAATATAATGAAGAGGGCAAGAGCGCCCGGCGGGCACCCAGGGACGGGGGCCAGGCTTATGGAATCTCGAGATGCAACATTTACAAGGAGAGCTTGAGATGAACACGACATTGGTACGGCCTACCCTTGCGGCACTTTGCCGGATCGTCCTGGGTTCGAGCATCGCGATCGGACTGGCTTCAGGACCCGCGGCGATCGCGGCGGGCCACGGCGGCGGTGGCGGCGGCGGCCACGGCGGCGGTGGCATGGGCGGTGGTGGTCACATGGGTGGAGGCGGGTTCGGCTGGGGCCGTGGCGGCTACATGGGTGGTGGATACTATGGGCGTGGAGGGTACGGCTACGGGGGTTACTACCCGGGTTTCTTCGGCTTCGGCGGACTTGGGTACGGTCTCGGTTATGGCTACGGCTACGGCTATCCGGGCTATGGCTATGGCTACGGTTACGGTTCGGGTTACTACGATCCTGGCTACGACTACGGAACCGGTTATGTCTATCCCGGCTCTTCCTACGTCGTGGACTCGTACGGCAACTCCGGTTACGTGGCCGCGCCGGGTTCCGGCTACACGTATTCGTCGGCCTACGGCACTGTGCCGCTTCAGGCCACCGCTCCCGCAGCGCCCTCTTCCTTTCTCCTTCCCAGCCTCGGCATCGATGAGAGGAAGGTGAGCGATGCAACTGGCAGTCACATTCAGGTGGCCCGTGTCCATCCCGGCTCCCCCGCCGAGCGCGCGGGGCTGCAAGCCGGTGACACGATTGTCTCCGCGAACGGCTACGTGACCCAAGACCCAGGAAACCTCGCCTGGATCATCAATCACCACGCCCCGAACGGAGTCGTCAGCCTGAACATCCGGAAGGTTGCGAACGGACAGGACGCCACGGTGAATGCAACGCTTCACTGACCCGCGTCCTCGGCCATCGTCAGGGGCATAACCCTGATGGCAGCAGAGCTTCCATTTATTCCCGATCCCGACCCCGGGGTACGATCGGGAAATCGAAGAAGAGGACGGGAGTGCATTCCCTTGACCTTGATGCGACTCCCGTCCACTTATGCGCCGCCACGTCCCCTTGTGCACCGCCCCCCCCGAGCGATCAGTCCCCAGAGTGGCGGTGGCGGAGCCAGGTCTGGACGACGACGGAACAGGCCCCCTTGTCCTTGAATTTGCGAATGTTTCATGGCGGGCCTTTGACCCACTGCCATTTCTTGCGGATCAGCTCGAGCTTCAGGGTCACGCTGCGAAGCGAGCAGCCGAGTTGCTGGCGGATCTCTTCGTTGCTGTAGCAGGCCAGCTTCAGCTCGGCGATCCGGCGCAAGGTCTCATCTCCGAGTCCCTCGAGCCGGCGGTGGTACTCTTCGGCCATCGTCGCGGCAAACTGCGGGCTCGGCTCGGAACCGATGATCCGGTCGAGTGGGTTTCCCTCGTCATCGCCATCGGCTTTTGCCGCGACCATGTCGGCCTCGCTCAAGACCTTCCCGCCCCCGCGCTTCCGGCGGTGCTCGGCGCGATGTCGATCGACGGCCTTGCAGGCGGTCAGGTGGACCAGTAGCCGCCAGAGGTCGTCGCGGTCCTCGAGCCGCGGGAACCGGCCCTCGCGAAGGCCCTGGTACAGTGAATGGAACGCGCTCGAGGCCACGTCTTCCTCATCGTTGACCGGCGTCGCGCTGCGCAGCGTGCCAAGCTTCGCCCGGGCCCGCTCGACCAGCCTGGCGTAATAGCGTTCCCAGAGCGGCTGAAGCGCTTTCCCGTCCCCGGCTTTCAACTCGCCGATCCAGCCGCGTCACCGATCCGGCCGGCTCGTCCGCGATGGATTCAGACTCGTCCACGGGACTCCTCCGGATCGGAACACCGGATCGGACGGATTCAACCGATTTTATCACGCCTACTGGACCGGGACATCATTCCTCCCGCGTGCTCGCGCCCAGAATCGCCGGCATTTCGGATCGGGTTGCGCATCTCGGGCTGGTTTGTCGGTGACTCCTGTGTGGACGTGACGAACCGCTTCCACGGACTGCCAGCCCCAAGCGCAGGGTGCAACAGCGCTGTGCGAGGACCTGGCGATTCCACAAGTGGCAAATAGTTAAACCAAACTTTCAGTCGGCCGACGCGCTGCGCCGCGCGCTCGGGCGCTACACGCTGCTGCGGCGGGGGACCCGGGTACTCGGGGTCTTCGTCATTATGCTCGCCCTGCTCGTGTCGGCCTGGGCGTTCTGGCCGAGGCCGGCACATGAGGTTTTGAAGTCCGAGCCGAAGCAAGGGCCTCAGGCCGCCCTGCGGGTGACTCGCTTCGAGATCCCACTTTTCCCCAAGCGCGATACGCAGCACTTCGCCCCGAGGCGTGTGGGAATCCTGGGCCGGACCTCGTTCGCTGCCCGTGAGGACGACGAGGTGACCGTGCGTGCGGATCTCTCCGAACCGGCTTACGCCTACCTGATCGCCTTCCGCCCGGACGGCACCGACGAGCTCTGCGACCCCGACGACGACGATCTGCCGCCCCCCAAGAAGCAACAGCCGCTCTACCCGCCCCCCGCCAAGAGCGACGTGCGGTACCGGCTGAGCGAGGGGGCTGGCCTGCATGCCTTCGCGCTGGTCGTGTCGCGCGAGCCGCTCCCCCCGTATCGCGCGTGGAAGAAACAGCACGGGCCGATGCCCTGGACCGCGAAGTTGCCCTGCGAACCGGGAGTTGTCTGGCGCGATGACGACCAGGGTCTTCAGCCCCTCCTTGCCGACGACCCCGCTGGCACCCGGGGCAAGGGCGTCAAGGCCGGCGGCTCCGGCGGCCCGGTCGCGAAGCTGGCGAGCTGGCTGCGCGCCCTGCCGGGCGTCGATGCCGTGCCCCTCGAAGCGTTCCCGGTCGAGCCGGCCCCCGGGCCCTGACCGCGCCGCGCTCCCTGATCCCAAGTATCCTGTGACGTTCTTTTCTCGCTCTGTTCGTGCAGGATGAGGCCCATCATGAAAGCTCTTCACGTCGTGTTCCGGCTGGGGCTGCTGATCGGGTTAGGGATCGAAATCCCGGGCTTGCCCGCGACCGCCCAGACCACGGTCCCGAAGGAAGCGCAGCCCCCAGCATCGGGATTGCTCAAGCTGACCGGCGACGACGCCAGGCGGGCGCAGGAACTGGACAAGGCCATTGTTGCGTCGATAAATTCCGATCGCTGGGACGAGGCGAGCGCGCAGGCAGAGGAACTGCTCGCCTTGAGGACGCGAGACCAGGGGCCGACGCACTTCGAGACGGTGAACGCGCAGTGGCGTCTCAGGGCGTTGCGCCGGGTGGCCCCGATGCCGCAGGAGGATCGCGTCGCCTACCGATCGGCCCAGACCTTGAATGGGCGAGCCGTAATCCTTTACGGCCAGGGGAAGTACGCCCAGGCACAGCCGCTTTACGAGAAAGCTCTGGAGATCCGCCGCCGACTGCTCTCCGACGACCACCCCGACACCGCCACCAGCTACAACAACCTGGCGCTCAACCTCAACGCCCAGGGGAAGTACGCCCTGGCTCAGCCGCTGTTCGAGAAGGCTCTGGAGATCCGCCGCCGACTGCTCTCCGACGACCACCCCGACACCGCCATCAGCTACGCTTGGCTGGCGGCCAACCTCGCCAACCAGGGGAAGTACGCACAGGCCCAGCCGCTCTTCGAGAAGGCGCTGGAGATCCGCCGCCGACTGCTCACCGACGACCACCCCGCCGCCGCCAACAGCTACAGCAACCTGGGGTACAACCTCAACGCCCAGGGGAAATACCTCGAGGCGCGAGACCAATGGTTGCGAGCGGTCAAGAGCCTGGACAAGGCAAGGCTCCGGGTCGCATTCACGGGCCTGGAACGCGCCGGAGCCGAGCAGCCCGTGCGCCCCGCCCTGGCCGCGGTGCTGGCCCGGCTCGGCCAGTCGGCCGAGGCGTGGCAAACGCTGGAGGAAGACCTGGGCCGCGGCCTGCTCGACGAGCTGGCCGCCCGCCAGGACCGGCGGCTCACACCGGCCGAGCGAGTCCGTCTTCGCGAATTGACCACCGCACTGGAGCGGCTCGATAGACTGGTGGAAACCACGCCCCAGGGCCTCGACCAGGCCGAGCGGGCGAAGCGGTTCGAGGACCTGAAGCGCGAGCGCGAGTTGGCCAGCATCGCCCTGGGTGAACTCCAGACCAAGCTGGTCAAGGATCGCGGCGCGCTGGCGGGCGAGGTCGCCAGGCTGAACGAAATCCAGGCTGCGCTGCCCGCCGATGCCACCCTGGTCGCCTGGGTTGATCTCCCACCCGCGGGACCGAACGCGGCCGACCCCGACGGTGAGCATTGGGGTGTGGTCGTCCGCTCTCGGGGCGTCCCGGCCTGGATACCGATCGCGGGGACCGGCCCGGATGGGCTGTGGACCGGTGACGACAACTTACTCGCGAACCGGGTCCGGACGGAGCTGCGGCGCCGACCAGGTGGCGGCGCGGGCGACCTGCGCCCACTGGTCGAGAGGTTGCGCACCCAGCGGCTCGAGCCGCTGGCCAAGGCGCTGGGCGTCACGGCCGACGGCATGCCGCTGGCCCGGAGGCTCATCGTCCTTCCCTCTCGCGCCATGGCGGGCGTCCCGGTCGAGGCGCTGCTCGCCCACGACGACACCCGAACCCTGAGCTATGCCCCCTCGGCCACCGTCTTCAAGTACTTGAGGGACCAGCCCCGGCCCGACCGCCATGCAGGCCTTCTGGCCTTGGGTGACCCGGTCTACGAGCAGCCCGACAAGTCGAGCGAGCCACAGCCGCTGCCGGATCACGGCCTGCTGGTCAACGTGGTCGCACCCGGCTCGAATGCCGCGACCCACGGCCTCAAGCCCGGAGATGTCTTGCTCGCCTACAACGGCCAGGCGCTGAACAAGAAGGACGACCTCAAGGTCGTGGCCGAGGGCGACAAGCCGATCGCCGTCGAGGTCTGGCGGGATGGCCGATCGTCCCGGCGCGAACTGGCCACCGGCAAGCTCGGCGTCGTGCTCGACTCCCGGCCGGCGCCGGTCGCGATCTCGGAAAACCGCAAGTTGCAACAGGTGCTCATGGCGGCGCGGGGAGGCGATGAGGACTTCGCCCCCTTGCCGGGCACGCGCTACGAGGTCGAGGCACTCGCTCAGCTCTTCAAGTCCGACGATCGACCCACACGGACCCTGCTCGGGGCCGAG
The DNA here is from genome assembly GCA_049516015.1 of Isosphaeraceae bacterium. Lineage (GTDB taxonomy): Bacteria > Planctomycetota > Planctomycetia > Isosphaerales > Isosphaeraceae > Aquisphaera. Next base: position 17,807 of record JBEKTN010000111.1, read on the forward strand.
GCGAGCGAGCCCGAGCTCGACCAACTGGCCGCCGCGGGCGAGCTGGGGCGGTTTGTATTCATCCACCTGGCGACGCACGGGGTGATCGACGAAGCTGTTCCCGCCCGCTCGGCCGTGATCCTGACCCAGACCGGCTTGCCCGACCCGCTGGAACAGGTGCTGAACCACAAACCGGTCTTCGACGGCCGGCTCTCCGTGCGCGAGATCCAGCGCGGCTGGGACCTGAAGGCCGAGCTGGTGACGCTCTCGGCCTGCGAGACCGCCCTGGGCCGCGACGCTGGCGGCGAGGGCTTTGTGGGCTTCACCCAGGCGCTCTTGATGTCGGGCGCGCGGAGCGTCTGCCTGTCGCTCTGGAAGGTCGACGACACGGCCACGGCCCTCCTGATGCAGCGGTTCTACGCCAACCTCCTCGGCCGCCGCCCCGGCTTCACCGCCCCGATGCCCAAGGCCGAGGCCCTTCGCGAGGCCAAGGCCTGGCTGCGCGACCTGCGCCGCGCGGAGGTCCTGGCCTTGATCGCCGAGCTCTCCGGCGGCATCGACCGTTCCAAAGGCGCCAAGGCCCGCCAGCCCGCCGACCTCGCCGCAGCGATTCCCCCCGGCGGCGACAACGATCATCCCTACGCGCCCCCGCACTTCTGGGCCGCGTTCGTGCTGGCCGGTGACCCGGATTGATCCCCAGACACGAAAACAACGCACATAGGTCAGGCTGGAAAGCCTGACCTACTTGCTCGCCAGCGACGACCGCGTGGCTTCAAATCAGAACCAGCATAGCAACCGCCAGAACGGCCACGCTCACGATGGCGAGCAGGCCGGCGGGCATGAACTTGCGGGTCTTCACGACAAAGCGATAGCCAAAGAAGACGGCCAACAGGCTTTGGCCAGGCACCTGCGCCTGAGCCAAATGGGAGTTTGGGGTAACTGAACACCCTTGCCAGTGGGAACCCTCTGTCCCAATTCTGGATGCGTGGCCAGGACATGACCCGCCAAGACGCCCATGGTGGCTCATTTCCCCTATCTGCCCCAGTCGTTGGTGCATGGCCTTACCGGTCTGCCGGTCAGGGCAAGGCCTGATACACGCCGGAATCTGTTCTAGGATAGATAAGGAACATCCTGAGAGGAGATGCATGAAAGAGCCTGAAGGAGCCTGGCCGTACGGGTGGGGAGGAGAGAGTCGCCGTCGGCGTGGCCTGTTCCTCAAGGACTCCCCCATGTCTTCAAGTGTCGCCACTCGCGCCAACGGAGCGCTCTCGGCAGCGACCGGGCTGGTCCCTGTCGTCCGAGTTGACCCCAAGCGCTGCGTCAACTGTCATGCGTGCATCGATGCATGTCCGGTCAAGATTTGCAACCGAGCCGTCGGCAAGGTCGTCGAGATTGACCCTTCTCGCTGCATCGGTTGCGTCATGTGTATCGACGCGTGCCAGCATCAGGCTCGGCTGCCGGTCGATGACTGGGAGGCCTTCTGGAACGACCTGCATGTAGGGGTCAAGATGATCGCGATCGTCGCGCCGGCCGTGGCGGCGGCTTTCCCAAACCGCTATCGGAATCTGAACGGTTGGCTCAAGGCGTCCGGAGTCAGCGCTGTCTTCGATGTGAGTTTCGGGGCCGAATTAACCGTGCAAAGCTACGTTCGGCACATCGAGGAGAACCATCCCCCGACCGTGGTTGCACAACCGTGCCCGGCGATCGTCTCGTACATTGAGCTCTACCGCCCGGAGCTTCTCCCCTGGCTCGCGCCCGCCGGCAGCCCGATGCATCACATTATGCAGATGGTCCGACGCGAGCATCCCCAATTTGCAGCCCACAGGATCGCCGTCATTTCACCCTGCGTCGCCAAGAAGCGGGAATTCGAGGCGATCGGGCTGGGCGATTACAACGTGACGATGCTCTCCCTGGAGGCGCATTTCCAGCAGCAAAACGTCGATCTGTCGATTTTCCCGCAGACAGAGTTCGACGGGCCTCCGGCCGAGCGAGCAGTGCTTTTCTCCTCGCCAGGGGGGCTCAAGGACACCCTGGAGCGCTGGGATCCCGGTGCCGCGCGAGCGACGCGGAAGATCAAGGGAGTCAGAACCGTCTTTCCCTACCTTGACACCCTGGAGAAGTCTGTCCTGGAAGGGATTGCCCCGCTGCTTATCGACTGTCTTTGTTGTGACAAGGGCTGCAATGGCGGCACAGGTACGCCGGGAAGGAAATTGAGGCTCGATCAGATCGAGCACTTGGTTGCCGAGCGGGCTCAAGGAGCGCGGCGTGGGTTCGGGAAAGAAGGCGAAGGGGATGAGGCGGCCCAAGCCGCTGTCGAGCACCTGCTGCGGCAACGAGATGATCCCGCTGGATTCCGGCGTACCTATGTGGATCGCTCCGCCACCGCGAGACTCCGCAAACCCAGCTCGGCGGAGCTGCAAGTTATCTACATACAAATGAACAAGTGTAAGAACGACGATTTCCTCAACTGCAGTGCATGTGGGTACCAGTCGTGCGAATCCATGGCCACAGCCGTGTTCAACGGCTTGAATCAAGTGGAGAATTGTATATTTTACCTCAACGCGGAACTGGCTCGTGCCGCTCGACTCAAGGACGAGTTCCTGGCCAGCATGAGTCATGAGCTGCGCACGCCCTTGAATGGCATCCTCAACATATCCCAGGGCCTCTATGAGCAGGTCTACGGCACCATGAACTCGCGGCAGCAAGACGCCCTGCACGACGTGGAGGAGTGCGGCCGCCACCTGCTTTCCCTCGTCAACGACATCCTGGACGTCGCCAAGGTCGAGGCCGGCATGCTCGAAGTCGAGCCAGGACCGATTGCCGTCGAACGAATCTGCCAGGCAACGATTCGCCTGGTCAAAGACTCCGCCCACAAGAAGAGACTCCGACTTTCGTTGAACCACGATGAGTCGGTGGGCGTCCTGATTTCGGACGAGCGTCGTCTCAAGCAGATTCTGGTCAACTTGCTCTCGAACGCGGTGAAGTTCACGCCGGAAGGGGGCGAGGTGGGGCTGGAAGTCGCTGGTGATCGTGCTGCCCGGCAAGTCTGCTTCACGGTTCGAGACACCGGGATCGGCATTAACCCGGAGGATCTGGCACGTCTGTTCCAACCCTTCGTCCAGTTCGACTCTCGGCTCTCACGCAATTACCCGGGGACTGGACTGGGCCTGGCACTGGTCAAGCGTCTCACCACTTTGCTGGGCGGACATACGCTGGTCGACAGCCAGCCAGGCGTGGGGAGCCGTTTCACGGTCGTCCTCCCCTGGATCGAGGAATCAAGAGCGACCGAGAGGGAAAGCACGCTCGCGGAGAAACCAGGCGGCGAACCTCGGCGAGCGGATGAACCCGCAACAGAGGCACTCGTGGTCGTGATCGAGGACAATCCCTTCAACGCGAAGGGGCTCTGCGACTATCTTTGCTTCAAGGGGTTTCGCGTCGAATGGGCCACGAATGCCCTTGACGGGATTGCACTTGTCCAGCGCATCCAGCCCAGCCTGGTCGTCATGGATATTCAGATGCCGGGTATGGACGGACTCGAAGCCATTCAGCGCATCCGGCAGCTTCCGGCCGTCGGCGATGTTCCGATCATCGCCCTGACCGCGCTGGCGATGCCTGGAGATCGCGAGCGGTGCCTGGAGGCAGGTGCGACCGAGTACATCGCCAAGCCGGTTGCGTTGGGCGATTTCTTGCAGTTGGCTACGAAGCTCACGGCCGGAACCTGATCAGCATCATCAGGGTGATTCTCTTTCTCCGCGATGTTAACTCACCGTGGGCCTTTGCGTTCACCTCCCATACGCCAAACTTAAGGCACGTAGTCCAGAAGTATAGGATTCTGTAAGAGTTGGGAGAGGCTGGGATGGATATTGCGGTTTTGGACGCGTGCCCCGGCTTTAAGGAGGACGTCCTTCAT
>JBEKTN010000112.1:0-40352 GCA_049516015.1 Isosphaeraceae bacterium
TATGAGGTGCTGCGACTCCCTGCCGCCCATTTCGCCGCGCTTCGTTTCCTTCGCTTGGCGATACCATCGTTGCGTCCGTTGTTCGTCCCCCCCGGCCCCGGACGCGGAGCCGTGGATCAATCGGGAGTTGGTAGGCGGTATCTCCAGCCGCCTGGCTCGATGGAAACGACAGGGTCTCCCAAGTTCCCGGAGGTACCCTGGTGATCATTCGCCATACTCCTCCGACCCCGGCGTGACCAGGCAGGCTGAGTGGACCATGAGTGAGTTGCCTGGCGCGGCCCCCGCGACCGACAACGACGAGGACTCACCACGAGTTTTGATTTCGGGGCTCAATCGCACAGCGTTTGATCTGGCTGTCTACGCTTCGCAGGGGTGGTCACCCACCCGCCACGCAAGACTCGCTTCCGGCTGCTGGTCCGGCTCTACCGGACGAGATTGGTTACCCGCAGGGTTCCATCTGAAAGGTTTCAAGCTTCGGCTATCCTCCTCTCCCGAGCTTCTTGGCGCGATGTCGGTTCATATCTTCGGGCAAGAATGATGGACCGACACTGGATTTCCTCCCACTATATCATTCGTCACGTCCAGAAGAGCCCCATGGAGAATTAGAGAATCCTAGGCAGTTAAGGAGTTCCGAAGCAATCAAACCAAGTGCCCTCGGTCCGCTTGAATCTAACCCGTATCAGGATATAATCTTAGGCATGTCAGCAGCATCGTCTGCATTCTCCCCGTAGTCAATTGACGCGCGGCGTTAGGGGCCATCCACATTTCCCAGGTACCAGAGGGCGGATGGCCCCGGCCGCTCCGGCAGAGGGTGGATGGCCCCGGCCGCTGCCCCCGCTGACCGGAAGAATCGCTTGATTCGGTGAAAAACAAGGTGTCCGGCGCGCACAAGTGATCCATTATGTCGGATACTGACATTGGTTAGTGGGCTCTTTGACAATCTGAATGCAGCGCGATCGGCGACAGCCGTCAGACCCGGCACGACCGGCAAGGTCGGAGTCCCAGACGCCTGACCGGTGGACCCAAGAGGGTTGAAAAGTGTCCGAACGAAGCCAAAATCTCAACGACGTAAGACAATATGAAGTAGGAACCTGCGTGCGTCTGGCGGCTGGCGACGGGCGACAAACGAAGCCAATCTTCACGGGTCCTTCACATTTGTCGCCGGCTTTTGGGAAGACGGGACGTTGGGGACCAACCAGCCCCAGTCCCCGACCATCGGCGCGTCACGTGAAGACCTGCGGTTGGCCGCACGGCGAGGTCAGGAGTCGCTACCGTTTCCAGTTTTGCCGGGGTATAGGCCGATGAATTGCCTCGAGGGTTTACTGAGCGGTGGGCGCACAGCGAACCGAACGAGAGTGCTCTATGACACCCAACTTCTGGGCGCCTGCTTGCACGCATCCGAGTCCGGTGGCCGCTCTCGCCCTGAGGCCGTCAGGGGCATGCCAGACGTACCAGTCGCCCCCCCAGCCACCGGGCCCCCGGAGGGGCGGGCGGCTGTCGGCTTTGTCAGCCCAGCCTCTTTCAACAGGGGGTTGTGGGCGCATTTGCTTAGGGTTTTGGGTTCTTGACCTCTGATTTTGGGGTCGGAAAGAGTCAGGATCTGGGTTTTTGACCGTTTCTGACCCTGGCTTGATCAGGTGCCAGAATCGGCTTGCCGTGGCCACAAGTCTTTCATAACCAAGCGATTAGGTTGCGTCCCATGACCTTATTCAACCCCGTTTTTAATCGCCTGACGCCTTAAGGGCGTAAAATGATTAAAAACCCAGGCTGATGAGGGACTGACTCCAGCCGACGAAGCTGGCTATGTCTTTCTGCGTCAGCCCCAGCCAGCAAGCTTGCGAACCTGTTCAGGATCGATACTTCCAAAGAACCGAGTGCGGACCTGACGCGTTTTCTCAAGACGAACTTCTTTGCGTGAACAGTGTGTGAAACCAGCTCACGTCAGGTACGTTGGTACAACGTTCACCTGCCTATACAGGAGACCCGCGCCGAACGCAGGCGCCGAACGGCGTGGTCAGGAGACCCGCGCCGAACCAAGACCCGAACGGCGTGGTCAGGAGACCCGCACCGAACCAAGGCGCCGAACGAAGTCAGGAGACCCGCGCCGAACGAAGTCAGGAGACCCGCGCCGAACCAGCGTCCTCTCCTTCCCTGTGGATTCACTGGCCACTGACCACTGGCCACTATTCTCTCGCCACTCGCCACTCCCCACTTCATTGGAGGAAGCCCTCGATCAAAGCGATCAGAGTTTCAGACTCGTCCTCGAGCACGTAATGCCCAGCTTGCTCGAAGCGATGGACTTCGGCGTGGGGAAAGCGGCGGATCCATTCGTCCAGGAAGGGCTGGTCGAAGACGAAGTCGCGCATTCCCCAGGCGATCAACATCGGCACCGACGCAAGTTGCTCGAGCCGGTTCTCGACCCAGGTAACCAGGTCATAAGAGCGGTCTCCGGGTCGTAGCGGGATGTCCTGGACGAACCGGTGGATCGCGATCCGGTGCGCCCAGGAATCGTAGGGAGCCACATAGGCTGCGCGGACGGCGCGGGGGAGCCTTTTCCTGGTGCAGCCGATCACGGCCGTGCCGCGGGCGAAGGCGTTCAGGCCGCGAACCACCCACGAGCCGATCGGCGTGTCGCGGCAGACCCCGAGAGCCCAGGGCAGCGACTTGGCCCGTGGCATGTGGAAGGCCGCCGTGTTCATGACCACGAGCCGGGCGATGCGATCTGGGTGGCGGGCCGCGTAGGTCATGCCGATCATTCCCCCCCAGTCGTGCATGACCAGGGTGACGTTGCGGTCGATCCCCAGGTCGTCGAGCAAGGCCTCGAGGTCATCGACCCGGCTGGCCAGCGTGTAGGCATAGCGCGCGTCGCCGGGCTTGTCGGAATACCCGCAGCCAATGTGGTCGGGAACGACGGTCCGATAGGCGGGGCTGAGCCGTTCGACCAGTCTGCGATAGTAAAACGACCAGGTCGGGTTGCCGTGGACCATGACCACCGGCTCGCCCTGGCCCTCGTCCAGGTAATGGAGGTTCAGGCCCGAACGATCGAGATCGCGGCCGGGATGGGCCGCGAGAAAGGCGTCAAGCTCCGGCGACGAACCGCGGCGAGGGCGCGGGGTGTGCTTCACGTCACCAGTCCACGCCCAGCATCAGGCAGTTGAGCCCGCTGCCGATGCCCAGGAAGGCCACCCGGTCGCCAGGCCGCAAGACCTCACGATCCTCGGCCAGGGCCGCGGTCAGGGGAAGCGACACCGTGCCGATGTTGCCAAGGTAGGGGAATGTCGAATAGTCCTTGTCGATCGCGATACCCAGCGACCTCAGCATGGTGTCGCGATGCGACGCGCCGACCTGGTGGCAGATCACCTTGTCGATCTGACCCTTCACCCAGCCAAGCTTGCGCAGGAAGGCGTGCCAGGTGCGGATTCCCAGCTCGACGCCGTGGGTGAGCACCGCGGCCGAGTCGGTCGAGGTGAACTGGAGAAAGTGGTGCGCGGAGAGCGGTTTGGTGCTGTCTGGGTCGTTCCACCCACCAGCCGGCGCCTGTGATCGCGGCAAAACGACCCATCGGAGAGGAGCACGGCGACCGCGCCCGAACCGCCGGTAAGCGTGGCCAGCGAGCGCTTGAAGAAGTCCATGCTGCGGTCCTGGCACATCCGCTCGATCATGATGTCGTTGATCTCGCGGGCGGTCTCGCTGGCGACCACCAGGCCAGAGCGGATCTGCCCGAGCTCGATCCGGTTGGCGATTTCGATGATCCCGTTGAGCACCCCGAGGCAAGCGTTGCTGATGTCGTACACGGTGGCGTCGGGGCCGATTCCCAGGTCGGCGGCAATCCGGCAGGCCGTGGCCGGCTCGAAGAATTCGCGGCAGACGCCGCCGTAGATCAGGGCGCCCACCTGCTCGGGGAGAACGTCCGCGATCTCCAAGGCGCGGCGGGCCGCCAGGGCGGCTCCCTCGGACAGCCGGTATCCCTCTTCCCACCAGCGCCGCTCGATGATCCCCGTCAGGGCTTCCAGTTGCCCGGGACTGAGGTGAAGCACCTCATAAACGGGCTCGAGCCGAGCTTCCAGCTCGGCCGACGACACCACAACCGGCGCGATCTCGTAACCAAACGCTTCGAGGTAAACCTTCGAATACTTCATCGACCGTGTTCAGCCCAAGGAAGTCAGGTCCCGCGGGCTGGCGTTCCGCGCGTGTCCAGCCGGAGGGTGAAATCGTTCATCTGATAGATGACTTTGCCGTCAACCAGAAGATAGCCGTCCGCCTTCAGCCACCGCCGCTCGTCGTCGCGGGCCGTGATCACCGCCTGGGTCGTGACCTGCCGGCTGGAGGAGAGTATCTGCCCGCGATAGACCCAGGTGTGGGGGTGCGCCAGGCCCGGCGAGTCGAACGTCGCGTCCTCGCCGCAACCCCAGCGCTCGATTGCAACGACTTTAAGGAGTTGCAGAAAGGATTCCAACCCCAATGATCCCGGCCAGACCGGATCGCCCAGGAAATGCGCCTGAAAGAACCATGCCTCCGGGTCCACCTGGGCCGACCCCGAGATCACGCCCAGCCCATGCGGGCCGCCGTGCTCGACCAGGGCATCGATCCGCTCGACCATGCGCCACCGCCGGTCGGGGAAAGGGAAACGATCCGGTAGTGGGAACGATCGCGATTGAGAGAGCTCCGCCGCCGTCAGCACGTACGGCGACGCATCGCGGATCCCGACTTGCTCGGCCAGCGCTTCGGGATGGAAGAAACCGAAATAGGTTGCTCCGTCGAACACCAGCGACCCGTTGCAGCGGATCGAGAACTCGTAGTGCTGGATGATCATGCCGGCCGACCGCGTGACCTTGGTGGCCTTGACCTCCGTCCGCAGGGTGCCCGACCGCGGGTCAAGCAGGGCGTGCTGGCAAGCGGTCCCTCCCAGGTTGCGGAACTTGAGCGGCTGGCTACTGGCCAGGGCCGAGCCCATGTAGGCCGATACCCAGCCGCACGCCTGGAGCGCCGCCTCCAGCAAGACTGCGTACGGAACGCGCTCTTGACGATCCGCCTCGAAGTACCAGGCATCGCGCGGGATGTCGTATTCCGCCTCGGCCGAGGTTCCCGCGGCCATGGTCCAGGGCTCGCCTTCCAGGCCGACAATCCGGTCCAGGAACTGGTAGGGAGGTCGGGGAAGCCGGGCGATGAACCGGCCGTCGTCGAACTCCCGGTAGCGATCGCCAAATCCCTCCGAGGGCTTGCCCGTCGCGAACGCCAGAATCTGCTCCTTGCCGTAGAGGATCCTCGACCCGCTCTGTCCGGCGCCCGGATTGCCGGATGAGCTCGCGACCGACGCCGGCCTGGAACGTGATCCAGATTCGCGAGACCGCAGCCAGAGCTGTTCGAGCTCTTGCCGGTTCGTGCCCACCAGCCGCAGCGCCATGTCGGTGATCTCGACGATCGGCTTGCCGTCGGCGTACATGAGCGCATCGGCGATGGCGAAAGGCTCCGGAGCGTAGCCCAGTTCCTTGATGACGACCTCGTAAACGACCTTCCGGGTCGATTCGATCACCTGCCCGCGACACCGCAGCCGGTTGGCCACGCCAGGCACCGGCTCGAAGGCGGCCTGGCCACTGCCGCCGACCCATCCGAGACGCATCAGGAAGATGCGCAGCGTGTGCAAGCAGCATTCGTACATCAAGGTGCCGGGCATGACATGGTCGTCGACGAAATGGCAGACCATGAACCAGTCGCCGGGGTGAATATCCGCCTCGGCGCGAATCACGCCCAGGCCAAAACGGCCGCAGGCCGGATCCAGCGTCTCGACGCGATGCACCAGGGTCATCCGGCCGCCGGGCAGGGGGAGCGGGTCGGCCAGGTCAAGCGTGTCGAACGGCGGACCAAACCCGGCGGCCAGGTCACCTCGGCGGAGGGCCTCGACCTGACGTTCATCAAGCGACAGGCGCGCGACAGGCACCAGTTCGGTCCAGTCGGGCGGCTTCACTCCCGCGCGAGGCCGCGAATCAAGAGGCCGAGGAACGATGCCCTTGCCGGCGGCCAGCTCCGCGGCCGAAAAGAACCCCGCGCAGCCATCGCGCATGGTCAAGAGCGGTTCACCCCCCACGGTCCCGTCGAACTCAAAGCGGAAGAGGTGCGTATCGCCCTGGCGGAAAAACCGCGTGATCTTGATGTCGTAGCGGATCGATTCGCCCGGGCCGGGCAGTCCCCGGTGGAAGGTGACGGTCGCGTCGAGCAGACGGTAAACCGCCAGCCCCTTGGTGACGAAGTCGATGCCCAGATAGCCGGAGAGGAACAGGTCCGCCTGACCCGACTCGATCGCGATCGAGGGCGGGATTCTGCCGGCGTCGAGGTACCAGTCGCCGCCAAGGATGTCGTGCTCGGTGACGACCCGCCCGCTCGCAAGCGACCGCGGCTCGCCCTCGATCGTCACGATCCGGTCCACCAGCATGAGCGGCTCGTCGGGAAGCCGCACCCGCGTGGGATGGCCGTCGATCGGGGCATACTCATGTCCCAGCACCGCGGCAATCGAGCCGATGGCAAACTCCAGGCACTGTGCGCGGTCGAGGGCCACCTGAGCGTGCCGCTGCGACAACGAGGCAGCGGGAGCCTCGCCCTCCGATGGAACGCCGCTCGAGAGCGCCTCGATCAGACCGAGCTGATACTCCAGGTTCCTGCCGATCAGCGCACCATAGTTGTGCGAGACCCTGAGAAACGCTTCGTGGGCGCTGGCCGTGGCGGCCTCGGTTCCCACGAATTGACCGAACAATGGGGACGTCGCGGGCACAGGCTGTGCTACGGACAAAGGCACGGGCACTGCCACAGGCTTGACGTTTTCCCTGCCGGGATTGATGGCCGGGGCGTCTTGCCGCCGCGATGGTCGAGGCGGCAGCTCCGGGGGCTTCGGACCCAGATCGATGGTGATCATGCGGTCGGACTCCGCGGGCCGGTCCAGGTCGTCAGGGCGCAGGCCGGCGGCGCGCGTTTTCCGTCCATAGAGCGGCTCGAGGTCCACCGCAATCCGGCAGGCGATCAGGTTGGCCAGCGCCTCGAGGACCGTACCCAGGGAGTCGCGGACGGGAAGGCAGACCGAGTGAGCCAGGTGAGGACGATCCGCCAGGATCCGGCCGATCAACCGGGTGCATGACCCTCCAGGGCCCATTTCCAGGAAAATCCGGAAACCATCGGCGTACGCCTGGTCGATGACCGCGGGAAAATCGATCGGCCGCGTTGCCTGGGCCGTGATGGCCTCCGCCGCCAGGTGGCGGTCGGGGTGATAGGCCCGGCCCGAAACCCCGCTGTAAAACAAGAGACCTTCGGTTGCGGCGGTGGGCTGGTCGTGCAGGGCGCGATAGTCCGGCTCGACGGCCCGGCCAATCTCGCAATGCACCGTGCTGACGATCGGCAACTCGAGAAACGAGCACCCCAGCGCGTCCAGGAGCTCGCGCACCGCCCGCCGCTGGCCGCCGATCACCGTTTCCTCGGTGGTGTTGCGAATCAGGACGTAGACGCGCGCTCGCCCGCCAAGCGCGGCCTCAAGATCGGCCGGCGAGCACGAGACGATCCCGGCGACCCAGTCCACGGGCTCGGCCGCGTCGAGCTGCCAGACACGTCGGGCCGCGTTGCAAGGTCCGGCCAGCTCGGTTGCGAACAGGGGTGAGGAGGCCAGGTCGCGGGCCAGCGCGTCGCGGCCGGTCCAGGCATGAAGCGCGACCAGCGCGGCCGATTCTCCCATGCTGTAGCCGATCGCCGCGGCCGGAGCTACGCCGAGGACCGACAGGACCTCGGTGGCGAGGCTACTCACCGCCACTTGCCCGAGGATCGGCACCCGATGATCGTCGAAACCCGCCGGCAGGCCGGCATTCCACCACACATCCGGCAAGAACTCGTTCCGCATGAATTCCAGACGCGCGTCCTGTGCTCGGCAGACTTCCGGCCAGAGGGCCGACAGCGCGCGCCCCATGCCGGTGAAGACGTTGCCCAGGCCGGGGTAGACGAAGGCGACGCGCGCAGGGGAACCGAGGGGCAGCCGCGGCGGAATGACCTCGACATCGGCCTCGCTCATCGCGGCAGATTCGATATCCCGACCCTCCGTCAGCGTCCGGACAACCTTGTCGAGCCCGCGCCGGAGCGAGGAAACCGTCCCGGCGATGACGGCCATACCCAGTCGGAGCGACGGGTCCGGCTGGCACCGGCTCCACCAGCGGCGGGCCAGACGTTCGATCGGAGCTTCCGGGTCCTCACCGGCCAGCGCGATCAGCTCACGGGTGCGTTCGATCAATCGTCGCCGGTCGTCGGCTTCGAGGGCGAAGACGGCGAGCCGGCGGGCGCCCAGCGGCTGGGCGCGCTCGATCTCGACCAATCCACGGGGCTGCACCGCATCCTCGACGGCCTCGAGACTCAAAGTATGGCACGTGCCGCCCAGACCGAACGTGCGGATCTCGGCACGGCGCGGGCCCTCGGCACGGTTCCTGAGCCAGAATTGCGGCCCGCCCAGGTCGCGCGCGTCTTGCCGATGGCCCGGAATGATCTGCTGGTAGAGGCAAAGCGCCGCCCTGACAACCGCGGCCAGCCCGGTCGCCGCCCCGGGACGGCCAATCGCCGCCCGCACCGAGCCGATGGCCCCGTGCGACGAGAGGCTCGCGTCGTCCGGATCGGCCGGCCCGATCGATCGGCCGGTGACCGCCCTGGCGTCGCGGATGATCGCATAGACGCGGTCGCCGTCGCGCAGGGCGTCGTCCAGGCGCTTCAGAACCAGGGCAGCCGCGCCCTCACCCGGAGGGGTAGGCCCAGCCACCTGGCTCGCCGCGAGCACGGCGCGCAGGTCTCCGGCCAGATCGACCGAACCGACGATGGCCGCATCGAGCTCTTCCCGCTCCAGCCAGCCCGCTGCGATCTGCAACGCCTGTGTTCCCGATGTCTCGTCGCAGGCGACCGAAAAGCTCGGCCCGCCGATCCGGAACTCGCGGGCAACCCGGCTGGCCACCAACCCGCCCAGCGAGCCCATCGTCCGGTTCGCGGTGAGCGGCGGACCGACCGCTTGCCGCAGCGCATCGATCCAGCCGTCCAGCTCCGCCTCGGAAAGACCCAGGTCGAGTTTCCGGTTCCAGATGGGGGCCTGATCGGCGAGCCACCAGCGAAGCTGATAGTTGTTGCTGTTCTGGTCCAGCCCCAGGCCGATCACGACGCCCGTCCTGGCGCCGAGATCACGATCCCAACGGGCGTCCGCGAGAGCCTCGGCCGCGACCGTGAGCATCAGCGACTGCTGGGGCAACATCTCCTGGAGCTCGCGCGGGGGAATGCGAAACTGGTCAACCCGCAAGCGGACAGCATCCAGGTAATAGCCCGGGAAGCGGCCGGGCTCGAGCTCCCCTCTTTGAGCTTTTCCATTTCTTGCGGCACTCCACCAGCGCCCCGGTGGAACCGGCTCGCCGCCAGTCTCGCCCGAGAGGACCTGTTCCTGAAAGGCCCGCAGGTCGGGAAACGGTCCGAAATGAGCCGCCATGCCGACGATGGCCACCGGGCGAGGCGGCCGGGTGGGCCGCGCTGGGTGCGACGCGATTGCCAGCGATTGCGGCGCTGACTCTGATTCCAATTGGGGCTCTGGCTTGTCGTGAAGCCGCTCGGGCCACTCCTCGATCAACAGGTGCGCGTTGATTCCACCGAAGCCGAAGCCGGAAAGCGCAGCGCGGCGCGGGCGGGCGGGATCGCGGTGTGGCCAGGGCTGCGCCTTGGTGAGGATGCGGAACGGGCTGCCCTCGAGCTGTAGCCGCGGCGCAGGCTGGGTCTGGTTCGCGGTCGGGGGCAGCGTCTCGTGCATGAGGGCCAGCAAGACCTTGACCAGTCCGGCCGCGCCGGCCGCGGTCAGCATGTGGCCGACGTTTGATTTGACCGAGCCGATCGTGCACTGGCCCGGCGACCAGCCCGAGCCGCGGTCGCCCCAGAGCCGTTTCAAGCTTTCCACCTCGACGGCGTCGCCGACCGCTGTGCCGGTGGCGTGGCATTCGATCAGGTCAACGTCCCAAGGGCTCCAGCCTGCCTGCTGGTAGGCCGCTTGCATGGCGCGAAGCTGGCCTTCGGAGCTGGGGGCCAGCAGGTCGCCGTGGATGTCATTGGACAGACCGATGCCGCGAATCACCGCGTGGATCGCATCGCCTTGCCGGACCGCGTCGCTCAAGCGCTTGAGCACGAAGAGCCCGGCTCCTTCACCGACGACCAGGCCGTCTGCCTTGACGTCAAATGGCGCCGGCTTGCCCCGGGCAGAGAGCGCCAGGAGCTGAGAAAAACCCATCTGGGTGTAGAGCGGGTCGGGGCGCGAGACGCCGCCAGTGATCATGGCGTCGGCGCGGCCCGACCGCAGCTCATCGACGGCCAGCTTGAGCGCATACAGCGATGAGGCACACGCCGCGTCCAGGGTGAATTGCGTCCCGCGCAGCCCCAGCGCCTGGGCCACGAGCGCGGCGGGAAGCCCGGCGGGAAACGCGTTCAGGGGCTCCGTGGCCTCGCCTGGAGGGGCCGTGATACCCAGGCCCTCCTCGATGAACCTGGCGAGCACCGCTCGCGAGAACGACGACGACCCCTCCGTGGGCAGGACGATGTTGCCGAAGATGACCCCGGCGCGGTCCCGATCGAGCGACTCGGTCCGGCTCGATTTCCAGGCCGTATGCGCCGCATGGAGGGCCAGGTGAAAGACGGGATCGAGCCGACGTACGAGCGCCGGGTCGAGGTTCAACCCCGCGAGGTCGAGCGCGACCTCGCCAACGAAGCCTCCGCGCGTGGCATAAACCTTGTCCGGCTGGGGGATCCGGGGGTCGAAGGCCCGAGACGGAGCGAGCAGCCAGCGCCCTGGGGGCACGTCGGTGGTCGCATCGACGGCCGCGACGATGTTCGCCCAGAGACCCTCCGGGTCGCCGGCGCCGGGGAAGATGCCCCCGTAGCCCACGATGGCGACTGCTTCATCCTCTGGCATGCTCATGACGGCCCTGGCTCGATCAGCTCGAAGCGATTTCAAGCTGAGACAAACGGTTGCGGCGAAACGCCTGGTTGAGCGAGGCGTCGATCACGCACTCGTAGGATTCGATGCGGGCCACGAGGTGTCCATGGGTATCGAGGAACTCGATGTCGGCCACGGCCCGATGGCCGCTGTGCTGGCGGACGGCGGCGAGCACGCGCACACCCTCGGCCGGAAACGCCTTGCGGAACTGGCGATAGGCGCCCACGCCCGTCGGCAGCGAGCTCGACCCCAGCCGCTCCCGGGTCCAGAGCACGAGCAGTTGAAACGCCGCGTCGATGGCCAGCGGATCGGTCAGCCAGGTCTGGCGGAAGGGCCGCTCCATCCACGAGGCGGGCGGAGGCGACGTCGAGACCCAGGCCGCGATGGTCCGGTCGTCGCAGCCCTCGACCTGCTGGATGGCCTGCATCGCCGGGCCGTGGAAGAGCACGCGGCGATAGATCTCCTCGCGATCGGCTGCCAGCGGGAGCAATTCGGCTTCGGCGACCAGTCGTTCTCCCGGGCTGTGCCGGTCAGCGACAATCACCTCGCCCCGGGCGTGCGTGATCTCGCGGCCGCTCTCCAGAACGCCGCGCATCTCGACCGGAACGACCAACGATTCGCCCCGCCTCTGCCCCTTGCCCACCCTGATCGAGACGGCTGAGGGCCGGTGGTCCCGCAGTACCACTCCCTTGAACAGCCGGAGGTTTTCCACGCCCGCAGCCACCAGGCCGGGATGACGGTGCAGCGCGCCCTCGGCCAGCCATTCGAGAATCAAGGCCATGGGGAGTACGGCATGACCGTCGATCACGTGCGACCGGATCACCGGCAACGAACCCAGGTCAATCCGCCGCTCGAACACCGGCTCCATCTTTCCATTGGATCGGTGCGGCTGCGAACTGGCCGTCCTCGAACTCGCGCCCTCGCCCCCGCCCTCGGGAGCGGGAATTGCAGCGACAAAGGAAGCGGACGCGGAGTGCGCGGGACTGGCCAGGACCACGACCTCGACCGGGCGCTTGCCGCTCGAGTGGATCTCGTCCACGAGCAGCCGGGCTCCATCCGCCGGCGCAATTAGCCCCAGGCCCTCGCGCTCAAACATCGGCTTCAGTGCGCCGGTCACCATGCCGCCGTCCCATGGTCCCCAGTTGAACGCCACGACTCGACAGGCGGAAAGCCGCCGAGCCATTCTCTGGGCCCACTTGTTTAACCATTCGTTGGCCGCCGCATAGGCCGCCTGGCCGACCCGACCGTAGCGGGCGGTGGACGACGAGAAGAGGGTGAGAAATTGAAGCTGCCGCGGATCGATCGCGTCAAAGAGCGACAGCAGCCCCTCGACCTTCGTGTCGAAGACGTGCGCGAACTGGGCATCGGTCAGGTCCTCGATCCGCCGGTCGGCAAGTACGCCGGCGCCATGGATCAAGCCACGAACCGGCCCCGACCGCGTGCAGACGCCTTCCAGCAAGCCTTTCACGGCATCTCGATTCCGCACGTCGATGGCGTGATAGGTGACGTCGGCACCGGCAGCCGCAATCCGCTGAAGATTGTGCCTGATCTCGCGCTGGGACTGGATCAGCCGGAGCTGCTCGCTCAGCTCCTGTGGCGAGCAGGACCGGCCGGCGTGGTCGCGGATGGCCCGCCGGATCGTGGCGTCGGTCTCCAGCGGAGCCAGCCAGTCCGGTTCCGCTTCCGGTTGCGGCGTGCGACCCAGCAGGACAAGGCGGGGCCGAAGGGACGCGGCAAGCCCAAGGGCGACCTCCGCCGTGATACCCCGAGCGCCTCCGCTGATGACGATTACCTCGCCGGCGCGGAGCAGAGGATCCTGGCGGCGATCCGGCCGGGCCCCCGGAACGGGGTGGGCGGGAAGAGCCACAAGCTCGACTTGATAGGTTGCGGATTCCGTCAATCCCACCTCGGCGGGGCCGCGGCGCAGCATCTCTGCGACGATCCGTTCGGCCGCGAATTCGAGCGTCTGGAACGCGGCGTCAAGGTCGACGGCCTTGCAATGAACTTCGGGCCATTCCTGCCGCGCAGTCTTCAAGAGCCCGGCCAAGGCGCCGGAGGCGGGATCGATCTCGTCGGCCAGGCCGCCCAGGCCGAACGCCCCGTCCATCCGGGAAACCGTCAGCAGCGCCGAACCACCGCGGGCCCCATGCAAGCGAAGCGACGGGCCGCCAGTGCGAACCAGGCGAAACGCGTACTTCACAAGGGCCGTCTGCTGGGCCATCGGCGGGGCCAGGATGATCAGCCCCGCGACGTGCTCACTCGGTTCCGGCGGTGTCGATTCTGCCGGCCCGATCAGCCGGACGCGATGTCCCCGCCCGATCAACCGCTGGCGGATCGCATCGGTCAGCGGCGAGCCGTCGCCGACCAGCCAGATCTCGCTCCCGGGCGTGATCGCCGCCGCCTCTCGCCGGTCCGGTGCCGCGAGCGGAATCACGCGGGGCACCAGACGCTCGAGCGCGCCCGCGGCAGCGACGGCAACAGTGGGCAAGGGCTCGACACCCTTGATGGAATTGAGCGGAAGCTCGGCAGCCGCCTCTGGCTCTGCCGGGACGCTTCTGCACTCGACTTGTGTTTCAGGCTCTGGCAAGTCCGGCTCATGACCGAGGAAGTCGATGATCTGGCGGAGAGTCCGCAGCGCGCCGAGGTGCTCGGGCTTGACCGCCGGGGCTTCGGGCAGCCGGTCTTGCAACGCCGAGAGAATCTCCACCCGCTTGATCGAGTCGATCCCCAGGTCGTCGTCGAGCTGCATGTCCAGCTCGAGCATCTCCACCGGGTAGCCCGTCTTCTCCGCCACGACTTGCAACAGAACGTCGGCCACGACCACGGCCGGGGCCGGGGTTGAACAGGCGGCCGCCGGACGATGAACCTCGCCGTTGCGGCCGGCTGGAGCCGTGGCTCCGGTCCGCGGCAGCGCGGCTTCCTGACCCGCCGGCTGCTGAGCGAGGAAATCGGCGATCTGGCGCAGGGTCCGCAGCGCGCCGAGATGTTCGGGCTTGACCGCCGGGGCTTCGGGCAGCCGGTCTTGCAGCGCCGAGAGGATCTCCACCCGCTTGATCGAGTCGATCCCCAAGTCGTCGTCGAGCTGCATGTCCAGCTCGAGCATCTCCACCGGGTAGCCCGTCTTCTCCGCCACGACTTGCAGCAAGACCTCGGCCACGCCCAGGGCTGGGGCCGAGGCTGTACAGGCGGCCGCCGGACGATAAACGTCCCCGTTGCGGCTGGCATGAATCGTCACGCCCGAAGGCGGCAGCGCGGCTTCCTGACCGGCCGGCTGCTGAGCAAGGAAATCGGCGATCTGGCGCAGGGTCCGCAACGAGCCCAGATGCTCGGGCTTGACCGCCGGGGCCTCGGGCAGCCGGTCTTGCAGTGCCGAGAGGATCTCCACCCGCTTGATCGAGTCGATCCCCAGGTCATCGTCGAGCTGCATGTCCAGCTCGAGCATCTCCACCGGGTAGCCCGTCTTCTCCGCCACGACTTGCAGCAGGACCTCGGCGACGGCCACGGTTGGGGCCGGCGTTGCCGCGGCGGCAACCGGAAAGGAGGCCGAGCCGTTGACCGCTTCGGGCGGTCGTTCGCCAGCAATGGGTGCCTGCCGAGGCGCGGAAACCGGAGTGATCCGGCTGGGCAGCACGGCCAGCGGCAGGGGTTCTTGCGGGCTGGCCTCCTGCCGGCCGCCGCGCCCAAGGACCGCCGACGTGAGCCGTTGCTGGTGCTCCAGCAGCGCCTGGAACGTGTGCTGCGTCGCGGCCTGCCCCTCGAGAAACTGGCGGTGGAGCTGCGCGGTCTGCTCTGCCAGCCGCTGCAAGGCAACCAGGTTCTCCTGGGTCTGGCGGATCGCCTGGGCCAGGTCGGCGTGGTGCGACGGTGGAACGACCGGAATGGCCGCGCCGGACGCCTCAGGCGCCGGGCCTGGGACCGCGGGCCGCGAACCAGAAGCCAGGGAGGATGCCCGGCCGTTGCTGCCGGAGTGATGGTCATGCTCGGGAGGGTTCATGGTCCGCTCGAGAGAATCGTTTTCACCGACGTGGTGGCTGCCTTGCGAGTTCCCTACCTCCGCCGTGGGTGTCGAGATTCGGGGTTCCGGAGCAAGCGTCGACGTCCGGGCCCGTGGGACGATTGCTGGTAGGTTCGCGACGTCATCCGGCCCACCTTCAGGCTGGTGATCGGGAATCCGGTCGCGGACACGAGCTGGCGCCGGGTGGGCGCCGCAGACCTTGACCGTCAGGTGCTTGCGGGTGGAGGCTGGCACGGACGCGGGCACCTGGTAGCCGTCATCCCACCGCTTCAAATCGACAGGATAGCCGAGGGCCGAGAGGTTTGCGAGGGCCAACGCCAGGCCCGCCAGGTTGCCGTCATCGCCTTCACTGGGGGACGCATCGACCGCGATCGCTTCATGTTCGCGGCCGTCGAGGATCGATCGGACCAGGCCCGTCAACCTGGCGCCTGGGCCGGCCTCGAGGAACGTTCGGGCCTCCATCCGGTACATCGCCTCGACCTGGGCAACGAACTCGACCGGCTGGGAGAGCTGACCGGCCAGCAATTCCCTGGCGCTCTCGGCGTCGTCGGGATAAAGCGATCCCGTGGTATTGGCGAAGACCGGCATCATGCCGGGCTTCAGATCCACCGCGGCCAGGCTTTCCTGGAACCCCGCCTGTGCGTGGGCCACGAACCGGCTGTGGAACGCCGCCGACACCGCCAGCTTGCTCGAATTGATGTGCTCGCCGCCGAATAGCCCGGCGGCCCGCTCGATCTCGGCGATCGGTCCGGAGAGCACGTACTGCCCCGGCGCGTTCTTGTTGGCGATCACGACGTCCAGCCCGTGCTGGCGGATCAAACTTGCCACCTGATCGATGGGCGCGAACACCGCGAGCATGGCTCCCGGGTCGCCGCTGCCCGCGCAGCCGGCCATCAAGGCCCCGCGCCGCAGCGAGAGCAGCGCCAGCGTCTGAGCGTCGATCCGTCCGGCCGCGCACAGCGCGGTCAGCTCGCCGAAGCTGTGCCCGCCCACCAGGGCGGGACGGACGCCGAAATCCTCCAGTATGTGCAACAGCCCGAGCGAGACGGCACCGATCGCGGGCTGCGCGAACCGGGTGTCGCGCAGGGCCTCGTGCTGGCGGCGACGGTCGTCCTCGCGAAAGCACGACCGGGGATAGATCCGGTCGCTCAGCCTGTCGTCGCCGGGGCCCGCGGCGTCGTTCCAGAGAGCCAGCGCGGCTTGCATCCTGGGAAACCGGCAGGCCAGGTCGCGGAACATCCCCACCGATTGCGAGCCCTGGCCGGGAAACAGCAATGCGAGCGAGCCACGCGCCGGTCCTGTACCGACCAGGATCGCGCGGGAGTCCGAGGCAGCCCTCCCGGTGCGGCCCGGCCGCCTCGTGCCGGGCGATTCTCCGTGCCCGGCTGCGAGCGAGCTCAACCGGGACGCGGCCTCCTCGATCAGCCGGGATGGCTCGGTGCCGCAGCGCCGGGCGACCATGAGTAAACGGTACCGGTGGGCGTGGCGGAACGCGGCCCGGCCGCGAGCCGCTTCCTGCCGCACAGCTTGCCAGGCGACTTCGCCGGTCCACCGCGGCAATCCGGCGGCGAGCCGGCCCGGGTCGTCATCAGAGTAAGCCAGGATCTGGACGTCGCCCCCCCAGTCGATCGCGGCCGGCTCTGCCTCGGCTTCCTCGAGCAGGCAGTGGAAATTGCTGCCCCCGAAGCCGAAGGCGCTGACCGCGGCCCGGCGGGGATGGTCGCGGCGGGGCAGCCAGGGCCTGCTCTCGGTGTTCAGATAAAATGGAGAGTTGCCCGAGGCCAGGGGCGCGATTGGCTGGCTGACCTTGATCGTCGGCGGCAACACCTTGTGATGAAGCGCCAGGGCCGCCTTGATCAGGCCCGCGGCGCCCGCTGCCGCCTTGGTGTGCCCCACCTGCGATTTGATCGAGCCCAGGGCGCACCAGGGCGAGCCCGAATTCGCGTCCCCGTACACCTGCTCCAGGGCCTCCAGCTCGATCGCGTCGCCCACCCGGGTCCCTGTGCCATGGGCCTCGACCAGCTCGATCGAGCCCGGTGAGACCCCCGCCAGATCGTACGCCTGGCGCAGGGCCTTGACCTGCCCGGCGGCGCTGGGCGCGTAGACCGCCTGGCCCCTGCCGTCGCTCGAGCTGCCCATCGACCGGATCACCGCGTAGATCCGGTCGCCGTCTCGCCGCGCGTCGTCCAGCCGCTTCAGCACCAGGATTCCCAGACCCTCTCCCAGCGCCGTTCCGTCGGCGGCGGCATCAAAGGGCCGGGCATCTCCGGAGGGCGACAGGGCCGGCGTCTTGCTGAAGCACATATACATGAAAATGTCGTTAAACGTATCGAGCCCGCCGGAAAGCGCGATGTCGCAGCGGCCGGCGGCCAGTTCGAGCATGGCCAGGTTCACCGCTCCCAGCGAGCTGGCGCAGGCGGCGTCGACCACGCAGTTGGTGCCGCCCAGGTCCAGCCGGTTGGCGATCCGGCCGGCGGCCACGTTGCCCAGCAGGCCGGGGAACGAGCTCTCTTGCCAGCCGACGTAGGACTGGGAGATCCGCCGGACAACGTTCTCGGCCGTCGCCCCATCGACGCCCTCCTCGCGGAGGGCTCGCCGCCAGATCGGATGTCCCAGCCGGGCCCCCAGGGGAATGACGAGCTCGAGCGTCCCGGTCACCCCGAGGACCACGCTCACCCGATCTCGGCTGAAATCGCGATCGGGCCCGTAGCCGGCGTCGCTCAAGGCTTGCCGGGCGACCAGCAGGCCCAGGAGCTGCGTCGTGTCGGTCGCTTCCACGGCATGGGGAGCAATGCCGAAATCCAGCAGCGGAAAATCGACCGGTGTCAGGAAGCCGCCCCGCCGCGCATAGGTTCGATCGGCGGCCTGGGGATCGCCGTCCCAGTAGTCGTCGGGCCGCCAGTGCGTGGGCGGGACATCCGTGATTGCATCCATCCGGTTACGGATATTGGACCAGAACCGCGCCAGGTCGTCGGCCATGGGAAACATGCAGCCCATTCCGATGATGGCCACCGGAACTGGTTGCGAGGAATCGGCCTGAGTCAAGTCACTTCCCTTTCGAGCGTCGCTGCGGGCAGGGGGGGGACGCGATGGTCCTTGGGACGTCATCGGTTCGCGTAAGACTCACTATGGTAAGAAGTCTGCGACCGCTTCTCAATGTCACCGCGATCCAGGGGAGCCAGTCGTGGCATCCCGGGCGCCAGGGTCACTCCCTGGGCGCTGAGCATCCGGGCACGGCTGAGCACGGCGGCTCCGTACAGGATATTCAGCGCCACCGTCACTACCCGTCGGTTCTCCGGCTGCTCGAGAAAAGAGCCCCGAACCCAGTCATTAAAAGCCGCCATCGCGGGTCCGCACCAGATCTGGTAATCCATGCTTCGCGCTGGCTCGCCCACGTTGGCCCAGTGCGAGGATTGGCCGAGATACCAGCGGAAGACCAGTGCCATCTTGTGCTTGGGATCACGCTCCCCGCGCTCGATCTGGCCGGGGTCGCGGCGCGCGAAGTAGCTGCGTGTTTGCTCCCAGATTTCCTCCAGGGGCGCACGGAAGAGCGTCTTTTCCAGCATGCCGCGGTCCGGTCCGGGAATCTGGTCCAGGCTGTCGTGATTGCGGTAAAGGTCATACAGTTTCGCGGCCCGCATTGCAAACATAGTACCGCGTTTCAAGACCTGGACCTTCACGCCCATCTCGAACATGTCGGCGGCCGGTGCCATGGCGATATCGGCCTGCTGGGCCTGCGCCAGCATCTGCCGGACCTGGGGGGAGGTGCCGGCCTCGACGCACGACTGGTTGACCGAACCCGTGACCAGATAAGAGGCTCCCATCGCCAGGGCTGCCGCCGCCGACCACGGCGTCGAGATGCCGCCGGCCGCGCCCACCCGCAACGGGCGGTCGTAGCCGTACTGCGCTTGCAAGCGGTCGCGCAGGGCCAGCATCGTGGGCAAGAGGACGATCGCCGGCTGGTTGTCGGTATGGCCTCCGGAATCGGCCTCGGCCGTCAGGTCCTCGGCGAGTGGAATGCGTGCCGCCCAGGCGGCCTGCTCCGGGCTGATCTCGCCCCGTTGCAGCAGCTCGCGAAGGATCCGCTCGGGCGGCGGAGCCAGGAACTTGCTGGCGACCTCGACCCGCGAGACCTTGGCGATGATCCGGTTGGGAGCCACGATCTTTCCCTGCGAATCGCGGCGGATCCCCGTCACCCGGTAGCGCACCAGCGGCAGGGTCAGGTCGAGAAACGCCGACGCCTCCACCAGGCGGACGCCCCGGCGCAGGTAAAGGTCAACGATCGCCGCCTCGTGCGCAGCTTCTTGCGGGCTATGGATCAGGTTGAAGCCGGCCGGGAATCTGTCCCCGGCGCCGCGGTCGATCCGGTCGATCGCGCGCTCGACCGCCTCGACCGGGAGCCCCGCCGCCCCGAAGATGCCCAGCATTCCCCGCCGGCCCATCGCCTCGACCACCTCGACCGAGCCAATGCCGTTGGCCATCGCCCCGGCCATGCAAGCAAATCGCGTCCCGTGCGCTTCCCGAAACGACGGGTCTCCCAGTTGTTCCAGCCGGCCGGCCGGAACGAAAGCGATGAGCCGCTCCAGGTCAAGGGCGGACGCTGCCGCGCGAGGACCCATGATCAGGTCGGCAACCCCGCCCCGATCAACGACCAGGAACGGTTCGGCCACCTCGCCAATTGCGCGCTCCAGCGTCTCGTGAAAACCATCGGTCGAGAGCAGCTCCACAATGCGACTCCGCGTTGGAACACCGCCGCAGCGCCCGCCGCGGCAGAAGGGTCAGCCGCCGGGCGCAGACCAGCGGACTCCGGGAATGAGCAGGTATACCAGCCGGAACGCTCGCCGGACAGAGGCTTTCAGTCGGAAAAGGCCGCCTTCTTCTTCGATACTGCTCTTCAGGCGGCTGGTGTCAGTCGCCGTGCGGACAATCCCGAAGCCCTGACGGCGGCGCTCGTCCGGGTCTCGTAGAGGGCCGCCCGGATCGGTCGAGTAGCCGCCTCAAAAGCTGCATGGTTACGACGCGCTCGCTCATTGGACGGGTCGAAGCGGATCGACGCCTCAAATGATCTTCTGACCATGTCAATGGGGAAACCGAGCTCGGATAGAGAAATTGCCAACCATTCGGCAAGCTCGCTATTGAGAGCGTCTGATCCGCCCTTCTCGAGGCCCCGCTCGCAGAGGAGGCGACACTCGTCGAATTGTCCAGTGACAACGTAGTAGTGAGCGAGGAAGAAATAGGGCCAGACCAGTGTCGACTCTTGTTGAATGGCCAGCCTGAAATCATCGATTGCGCGAGGGCTTTCACCGTAAAGGAGAATGCCTCTAGCAACGTGCAAGGCGTCGTTCGTCGGGTTTACAGTCAACCCCTTGGAGTAGTAACCGAGCGCGGCTTGGTTCTCTCCGAGAAATTCGTGGCAGAATCCGAGCAACGCAAAGGTCATGGAGAAGGTTGAGCCGTCAACGCCCCCCTCATCACCTTTTTCGATCTCTCCCAAGGTTGATTCTAATATAGGAATGAGTTTCCTGAAGAACTGTGCCGCCTCAGCTTCCGGAAGTTCTCTTACCAGGTCGAACATGATGTTCGCTGCATGCGCGACGACGACTGGCTGGAAGTTATCGGACTCACGCAGGATCTCCTGCGAGCGGTTTCGGGCCTCAGTTGGGTCGACTTTGTTCAATGTATCCAGGTATAGCGCCAAGTAGTTTGCATTGTCGGGCTGCAATTCCGAGGCGTGCTTATAGAAGATCGCCGCCGTTGCCAGGTCTCCGGCCTCAAGCCAAGTCGCACCCCTCAGATAGCTGAGTAGCGAGGGATCCAAGTAAGATCCCCACCTCCTCAATAGCTCGAAAACCCTGTCCCACTCGCCTCTCTGCCGGGCCTGATAAACGTCAACCAATCGAGCTTGGGCCTGCGGGTTCAACTCCTTGACAGTGGTATGCGCCAGGTCGGTAATCGAATACAGATCCTCGGAGAGTCCACTGATCCTCCTTTTCTCTTCCTCAGTGAGCGTCTCCCACGGCGTATCGGTAGCGTCGCGGACCTCGTCGGCCTCTGGTGAGTCCAGGCGCCCTGTCGCCGTCAATTCGTGCAACTCCCGAAGACCTCGAACGCTGGCGAGGTAACTCGCGCTCATTGTAAGTGGCTGAGGAGACATGGCTTACCTCTCGTCCTTCACCCAGCCGGAGCGGGTGGCGGCAAGTGCGTCCACGTAATCAGCAAAGGGTACGGGCGCAGCCTGGGCTATGGTTCCGTGCGTCGGTGTGTCGGGTTCCAAAGTCAAGCCAGCAGCGAAATCTCCTCGTTCGAACGAACCCGTACCATACCGAAAACATGAATTATTATTCGGGCCTCGGGCACCTTGCTTGAGATGCCTCAGCCTTTCGGGGATGCGAAAGAGCGGCGCGTTCCGCCAACCCGGGTTCACCGACATACCCTTGCCATTCACGACAACGTTGCCATGGGGATCAAGGTCTATATCGACGCCAGTCCTGACGCCCAGCCCCGTCGCCGACGGGGCGACGTTTGGTAGGCCGTCCTTGTCCTCTCGCATGACGCGGAACACTTGAGCCATCAACTCCGCTGCAGGGCCCTGAGCAGTTTTCTTATTATATTAAGAGGTCCTGGCGTGGTGGAAGGTCGCGGGACGTGATCGCAGTCTTGCATGGCTCGACACGGCCTGGAGAGAGTCAGAACGGAGGAGCTTCCCGGGGTCTGGGACGATTTTCGATTTCCGGGAGCCGGCGGAGGGCTCGACTCATGGCCGAAGGGCGTGGTCTTCGCGGTCGCTTTGGAATATGATAGATGACCGCACACGCGATCTATGAGAATCGAGGATCCGATGAAAAACCGCAAGCCAGACAAGACAATCGACCAGCTCTTCAAGGAGTTCCTGGCCGACCAGAAAGCCAGGCTCAGCCCGAGGACCTTGACCAAGTATCAAGACGCCATCGACCTCTACCGGAGCTACCTGGAGAGCTACTGGCCCGATCACTCCCAGGAAGAATACAACGCGATCACCGAGTCGGACGGCACCTATTGTGCCACGTTCGGGGCCAAGGAGATGGCCTCCGGGTTCTCCGAGTTCCTCGACTACTTCATGCCCCACAAGGTGATCGCCGGGAACGAGACGATGAAAACCGCGGGGACGGTCGTCAAGAAGCTCGCCAAGTGGCTGGTCGAAAAAGGCCTCATCGAGGACGACGAATCGCTGGGAGAGATGTTGAGCGAGACCGCGCGTGATCTGCCCGCCAGCCAGAAGCTCCTCGATCGGTTGGAAGACTGGCTCGCCGAGAACCCTCCGGTCGATTCCGCCAAGCAAATCGAAGGTCATTTCACCATCCAGCGGATCGAGCCCAGGCAGATCTGGCTGGAGCCGGTGCTCTCCGACAGTCGGCAGCACATCCCCGTCCCGGTCCCCGCCGCGATCGCCAAGGCCTGCAAGGTCGGCTGGGACATTGGCGGAGCGGTCGCCGAGACGGCCAAGGGCTGGCGATTGGTCGAGGTCTGGAACCTCTCGCCATGAAGATCCGCCCTTGGATTTCCGCGGTCCCACTCACCGTCCCGGAGCGGAAGAATGAGGCACGATGACTTCTTCGATGATGATGAAAACTATTGCGACGAGGAGGCGTTCAGCGGCTCCCTCCACTTCCTGGGCACGTGCCAGATCGACCAGCTCTTCCGCTATCGCGACGATCAATGCCCGGACATGGCGGATGCTGTCTTTTTCGGACTGATCGAGGTGTTGCTGGAGCCCTTTGAGGAATTCCTTTCCCCCGACCAGGTCGAAGAGCTGTGGGGATTTGTGTACATGTGGCATCACGAACGTGCGCGCGAGCGAAACCCCCGCATCAAGTATGGCGAGTGCGAACGTCAGGTGAGGCAGCACTTGTCAGGGACGCGCAAGCTGAATCCAAGGTCGCAAGCAGAGGGTAAGCCCGCCAAGAAAAGGCACAAGTGAGAGGAGTTCAAGCTCATGGCCGGCTGTGCGTCGCATGCCAGGCAATCGCTGCGGTTGCTCTCGCACTCAGCTTCGGACTTCCTTCAAGAGCCACAAGAACGTAGGGGTGTCGAGCAGAAGCTTCACTGAGTGTACTCCTTGAACTCTTCCATCGGCTCGTCGAGGTCGGGGGCCATGTAAAGGATGGACCCCTTTCCCGCGCCAGGGGCGGGGCGCGATGGCCGGGCCGGCCGCTCACCGACGAGTTTGGCCACTGGCCGCCGGCATGTTCGCGCCGGTGCGCCGGATTCTCACGGAATGCCGCAGCTCCTCCCAGCAAGGCTGGCTGGCGGCGCCAGGCCGGCGGTTCGCATTCCGAGGTTTCTTCTTTTTCAGTAGGATGTCCGCTGTCCAATGAGGACTCAGGATGCCCAGACGAGGGACGGTAGCGCAGATCCCAGGAGTCTCTGGGAGATTTCGCCTGATCGATCTCGGTCCTTCCGGGAACAGCAGACATGGAACGGGTCGCGGCGCCGGTTGGGACGAGTGGTTCGCGAGCGTGGGCCGAGAGAGGCTCGGCAGTACTGATCGGTCTGGCGGCGCTGGAGTTCGCCTTGTGGCTTACGCAGTATCTGACCTGGCCGTGGTGGGCCGATCATGACGTGTTTGCCACGCTGGCCCTGGGCTGGAACGCCGGCCTGCGGCCCTACCGCGACCTCGTGGGCAACAATTTTCCCGGCACGATCTACCTCTTCTGGATCGTCGGCAAGCTGGCCGGCTGGGGAAACGTGGTGGCATACAACGCCTTCGACGCGATCCTGCTGGGCGTGCTGGGGATCGCGACGCTCCTCTGGAGCCGACGGCGGTTCGGTGGCTGGCTGCCCGGCGCGGTGACGCTGTTCGCGCTGGTCACCTATTACGTCAACCTGGATTTCTCGATGGTGGCCCAGCGCGACTGGCACGCGGCGCTGTTCGTGGCGCTGGCGATGATCGTGCTTGAGGTGATCCCCGGCACGGCGGGGCTCCTGGCGTCGCCCCTGTTCGCCGCGATCGGTTTCTCGATCCGTCCCCAGGTCTTGATGTTCGTGCCGGGGTTGCTCTGGGCGGTCTGGGCCGCCGAGCCGTCGAGGATGACGGCGGGTGGTTTCCGGCGGTCCGCGATCTGGCTCGTGGGTTTTGCGGGGGCCGTCGCGTTGCTCTTTTATCCGCTCGTCCGCGAGGGCCTGGTCACCGACCTGCTCCAGGGTTTTGCGTCGGTCGTTCCCGGTACAAGCTACAACGAGGCCAAAGGAGCCCAGCTTCTGATGATCGGCCTCCGCATCGGTGCGAGAGCTCGAGTGTGGGCCATGCTGCCGATGCTGGTGATTCCCTGGCCCTTGGCCAGCTTGCAAACACGGCGATCGGCGATCGGCTGGTCGCTCCTGCTGGCGGGCGCGGTGGCCTACATGGCGATCACGCCGCTGATGCGGCCGTACGTGACTCATGCTTTCTGGCTGATCTGGGCGTTCGCGCTTGGCGTCGTGGCGGCCATGATTCGCGAGGAGGCCGTCGCGCGGCCGTGGCCCTGGCAGGCGCGCGCCGTCGCGCTCCTCGGGCTGGCGATGATTCTGGATGTGGGAACCATTCCGAGTACTTGTCGACTGTCGCTGCAGATGCCCGCGCTGAGGGCGCTGGCCGGCCACCGCCCTGTGGCGAAGGCACCCGTTGGATACAAGCACCCTTTCGAGGGGACGGTGGTTCTCCCTCCGTGGAGTGACTACCTGGCGACACTGGCGTACCTGAGAACCGAACTGGCCTCCTCGACGCGCGTGGCCAACGCGCTCAACGGAGTCGCGGTGAACGGGCCGACCGGACGGCTGCCGGCACTCCCGTCCGAATCGCTGACATGGCTTTTTGTGGTCCGTCCCGCGGACGAGGAGCGGTTCATCACCACCCTCCGCGCCAGCACAGACTCGGTCGTGGTCTGGAACCCCGAGGGGGCCGGAGAAACGTCGCTGCCGGAGCGGTTCCCGCGCCTGGCCGAGACGATCCGCACCCTGTACGAGCCATCCGCCAGGTTCGGCCCGATCGCCGTCTGGCGGCGGAGGGTGGCACGGCCGCCAGGACCGCCCGGTCGTCGTGACACGCCGGTCGATCAGCGGCGGGGCCCCGACGATGGTCAGCAGCGGCTCGGCCCCTTGCCAACGGCTTACTCCAGCGGCTCGTGATCGCGATCGGTCGGACGAAACTCCACGATGCGACTCGGCGCTGGAACACGCGAGTCGCCCCGGCGGATCGTTGACTCTCCCACCCAAGGGCGGGAAGATGGCCGAATGAGCGAATGTCCGAAAGCATCAAACAGGTGCTCCAGGCCCCTTCAGGAGATGCATTGATGGCCAGTCCCAAGCCGGAACCCCCCGCCAACGGTGCGCGGATCACGATCCAGAACGGCAAGCTGAGCGTGCCCGACCATCCCATCCTCCCGTTCATCGAAGGCGACGGCACGGGGCCGGATATCTGGCGCGCCAGCGTGCGCGTCCTCGACGCCGCGGTGCGGAAGGCGTACGGCGGCAAGCGCGAGATCCAGTGGATGGAAGTCTACGCCGGCGAGAAGGCGTACAAGCATTTCTCGACCTGGCTGCCGGACGAGACGGTCACAGCCTTCCGCGATTACCTGGTCGGCATCAAGGGGCCCCTGACAACGCCCATCGGCGGTGGCATCCGGTCGCTCAACGTCGCGCTGCGGCAACTGCTTGATCTCTACGTCTGCCTCCGTCCGGTCCGCTGGTTTCAAGGCGTTCCCTCACCCGTCAAGCACCCCGAATCGGTGGACATGGTCATCTTCCGGGAGAACACGGAAGATGTCTACGCCGGCATCGAGTTCGAGGCCGGCAGCGCCGACGTGAAGAAGATCGTCGCTTTCCTCAAAGACAACTTCTCCAATATCTACCAGAGGATTCGCTTCCCGGAGACCGTCGCCATCGGCATCAAACCGATCTCGCGCGAGGGTACAGAGCGGCTGGTGCGCTCGGCGATCGAGTACGCCATCACCAACCACCGCAAGAGCGTGACGCTGGTGCACAAGGGAAACATCATGAAGTTTACCGAGGGGGCCTTCCGGAACTGGGGTTATGCCCTGGCCGAGCGCGAATTCGCCAGCCAGACCACCACCTGGAACCAGTGGGAAAAGACCAAGGCCCAGAAAGGTGAAAGCGAGGCCAACGCCGAACAGAATGCGGCTCAGGCGACGGGGAAGGTCCTGATCAAGGACGCTATCGCCGATATCACCCTGCAGCAGGTGCTGACGCGTCCCGCCGAGTTCGACGTGATTGCCACGCCCAACCTCAACGGCGATTATCTCTCCGACGCCCTGGCGGCCCAGGTGGGCGGAATCGGCATCGCGCCGGGCGGCAACATCAACTACGATACAGGCCACGCCGTCTTCGAGGCGACCCACGGCACCGCGCCCAAGTACGCCAACCTTGACCAGGTCAACCCCGGCTCGGTCATCCTCTCGGGCGAGATGATGCTCCGCTACCTGGGCTGGAGCGAGGCCGCCGACCTGATCATCAAGGGCATGGACGGCGCCATCGGCAACAAGACAGTCACCTACGACTTCGCCCGTCTGATGGAGGGAGCGAAGCAGGTGAAATGCAGCGAGTTCGGCGACGCGGTGATCGCCGGCATGTAATGGCCCCGGATCGGTCTGCCCTCGGCTTAAACACAACCGCAGGGCGGGACCGGTCGTGCCGTTTGTGCCGATTCCAGCAGGAGGAATCCTGCCCTCCGAGGACCGTATTCCGGGGACATGCCACGTGTGGATCCCCAAGGCGCACAACCGGCTGGCCAGGCAAGGCGCCGCCGCGATCTACGCGGCGTTCGGGGACTACGAGCGCGAGTTCCAGGCCGTGACCCGCCGCGCCAAGGTTCGCTTCGAGCAGCGCGACTGGCATGGCTTGCAGCATGATGCGCTCGAACGGCTCGAGCTCTATCCCCGGGTCATCGCCCGCGGCGTGGCCGAGATCCGCGAGCTCCTGGGTTTCTCGGAGAAGGACAAGAAGGTCTGGGCCACGATGAAGCCGGCCTACGCCGAGCTGATTGGCTCCTGTCAGGATATCGAGCTGGCCGAGACCTTCTTCAACTCGGTCAGCCGGCGAATCTTCACAACCATCGGCGTCGATCCCCGGATCGAGTTTCTCTTCTCCGACTTCGACTCGCCGGCCGAGGCGTCTAACCCGCCGATTTTCCAGACGTATCCTGCCTCCGGGACCCTGGCGGAGCTGATCAGGCAGGTCCTCACGGCCTGTGAATTCGCGGCGCCTTTCGAAGATCTGGACCGCGATGCGCACCGGGCGGCTCGGGCCGTCGAACGCGAGCACCAAGTCGCGGGCGACGCCAGGCCGATCGATGCCATCGACATGATTCCGGAGGTCTTCTACCGCAACCAGGGCGCTTACCTGGTGGGCAGGATCCGGAGCGGCGATCAGGTCATGCCACTGACCCTGGCGCTGCACCACCGGGCCGGCGGCATCGTCGTCGATGCGGTCCTGCTGTCGGCCGACGAGGTGAGCATCATCTTCAGCTTCACCCGATCGTATTTCCATGTCGAGGTCCATCGCCCGCGCGATCTGGTCATGTTCCTCAAGTCGTTCATGCCGCGCAAGCCGATCGCCGAGCTCTACATCGCGATCGGCTACAACAAGCACGGCAAGACCGAGCTCTACCGCGATCTGATGCAGCACATCGACCAGTCCACCGACACGTTGGACATCGCCCGCGGCGACCGGGGCATGGTGATGTGCGTCTTCACACTCCCCTCGTTCGACGTCGTCTTCAAGGTCATCCGCGACCGCTTCGCCTACCCGAAAACCTCCTCCCGCCGGGATGTGATGGAGCGCTACCAGCTCGTCTTCAAGCACGATCGCGCCGGTCGCCTGGCGGACGTCCAGGAGTTCGAGCACCTGGCGTTCGCTCGCGACCGGTTCTCGGCGGCTCTGTTAAACGAGCTGGCCGGCGAGGCGGCCGAAATGGTGTCCATCGGTTCGCGTATCGTCGAGATCAAGCACGTCTATGTCGAGCGGCGAATGACGCCCCTGAACCTGTACATCCGGGAAGCCAAACTGTCCGACGCTTGCAAGGCGATTGTCGACTATGGCCAGGCGGTCAGGGACCTGGCGGCAACCAACATCTTCCCCGGCGACATGCTCCTGAAGAACTTCGGCGTCACGCGCCACGGCCGCGTGGTCTTCTACGATTACGACGAGCTCTGCCTGGTCACGGATTGCCACTTCCGCGAATTGCCCGCGGCTGCCGACGACTCCGACGAGTTCGGCGCCGATCCCTGGTTCTACGTGGGCCCGAGCGACATCTTCCCGGAGGAGTTCATCAACTTCATGGGCCTGGGCGGGGAGCTCCGCGATACGTTCCTGAAAGCCCACGGCGAGATCCTGACCGCCCAGTACTGGCAGGGCATCCAGGCGCGCCACCGCGCCGGGGAATTGCTCGATATCATACCCTACCCGTGCTCGCGGCGGCTGTGCTCGCAGTCAAAATAGACTGCGACCGAGCGATTCGCCCGCCACCGGCCCGTCCGGCGAGGGTCATGAGACCCTGCCCGAACCAGCCTGTACAAGACCAACTTTTCACCGGTAGTGGACGGGCGTGCGGTACAGAAAAGTAGAGAAACGCGTGGAGCGTGGAGAGGGGATGGTTGCGTCGCGGCGAGATTCGCGGTTTTCAGCGGTGTCTCCGCGACGCAGCCATCTTCTCCCTCTGGTTTTCGGGCAAGTTTCACGGCCTCCGGCACGCCTATCTTTTAACGAATTAATCGCCTTTCCTAACTGCCTACGGTCATGAAACTTGCGACGTCAACCATATCAGCGTGGGGCGTGGAGCGTTAGCTCCCTGCCGTCGGCTTCACTGGCCACTCCGGTTTCACTCGCCACTCGCCACTTCCTCTTCATCTGCCCGTCGCCCGGAGAATCAAGGCCGTCCGAACGACGGAGTAAAGAGACCCCCGCTGGTCGAAGCAGTTCGCTGCCTGCGGCTGCACTGGCCACCGGCCGCCGGCCGCTCTGCCGAGCCGGCCGGCCATCGTGCGAGCTCGGCATTCTCCTCGTCTCCCGCTTGGAACTTTGGCTTTGTTTCCGCCCCTCCGCCCCGGCCGTTTCTGACTTAAGTTCTTGCGATTTCATGCCTTGCTTCGATTCCAAATTGGCTTTGTTTGGCGCTTTTTGCGGCGTCACGTCGTTGGGGGGGGGGCGCTTCCCGACGCCATCGCCCTGTCCCGGTTGGCCTGCCGCGTGCGCACCTCCGTGGGACAAGATTCCCATCGTGTCATCCGTCGCATCCTCAGTGACACGCTGAGAATCGTGTCCCCCGACCGGACCGGAGCTTCCCTCTGTCATCGGCTCGCTGCTCTGCCCTTCATCGCAGCCACCCGCCTCCACCTCGCACTGCTCATCCCCCATCTTCAGTTCGCCCCCCGCCACCTGGAGTTCGCCCTCCGCCACCTGGAGTTCGCCCTCCGCCACCTGGAGCTTACCCTCCGCCACCTGCCATTCGTCGTTTGTCATCTGCCATTCGTCATCTGCCATTTGGCATTTGTCATCTGCCATTTGACATTTGCCATCCGCCATTTGACATTTGCCATCCGCCTTTTCGCCTTCCCCACTCCCCGTTCCGAATTCCTCCTTCTGCATTTTTCGAAGGGTTTCCAGCGTGCGCAGCAGCTCTCGGTGCCGGGCGGACTGGTAGCGGCGGTGCCGCTCGAATGCCGGGCTGCAATCCAGCGCCGCGCGGTCGTACCGCTCGGCGGCCTCGGCGGCCTCGATTTGCTCATGCTCGGCCAGCAGCTCCTCGAGCCGGCCGACGTGCTGCTCGATGACCGAGCAGATGAGGATCAGCGCCGCGGTCTTATCGCTGGGCGCCGGAGCGATCTCGCGATAGGACACAAACTGGAAGCCGCCGATATAGCCCAACGGCAACCCATCTCTGCGGTCGTTCCAGAACTTGTGGCCGATGCGGTTGCCGAGCGCATCGAAGGCATGGAAGAGGGAATTGAGTTCCGGGTCGAAGTGCGCCTCGATACCGCGCTTACCCATCAGCCCGAGGAAGCGGATGATTTCCGGATCACCCCAGGCGGCTTCGCGGTCCAGAACGATCAGCAATTCGGCCTAGCGAGCGAGCATCCAGCGGCAACCTTCGGCACTTTCTTCGAGGCGGCGCACGATCACCGCCGGGTAGTCATCCGCGGTCGCACTTGAGTAACCCGGCCCTATCCCGGCCTTAAAAAACAGCTTGCTGCCGAGCTCGTGAACTTTCCTGAGCTCGCGTGCGCTGACCGTCTCGGGCCCCGACCGCGCGGCCATTCGGACCCGGTGGGCCAGGTGGGCCGTCTCGGCTCGCTCGGCGCGGTCGATCGCCCAGGACAGCCGCACCGCGCGGCAAACCAGATCATGCTCGAGGGGATTGCGGGGCTTCGTGGCCGTGATGGCCTGCTGCGTCCGGTCTTCCAGTTCCTTGGGGCCTTCCTGGGGCAGGACGGGCATGATAGTGAGGGCGGCCATGCCGTGTTTGAGGGCGTTGCGCCGTACGCGGGCCTTCCCGTCGCCGGTTTTCGGCCCGGTGCTCCTCTGCGCATTGAGGCGGTTGGCTTCGATCTGTGCTGTGGTTGCCATGGATGCCGGTTCCTGTGAAGTTCGCTCAGGAAAAAGGTAGGGGAAGTTGAAGGTCTTCACTGCGTGGTTGGTGTTCT
This sequence comes from Isosphaeraceae bacterium, assembly GCA_049516015.1. GTDB lineage: Bacteria > Planctomycetota > Planctomycetia > Isosphaerales > Isosphaeraceae > Aquisphaera. The sequence goes on from JBEKTN010000112.1 coordinate 30,659, forward strand.
CTGTTTGTATGATCTGGCTGGCGCGGACTCGTTTTGATCGCGATCTCCAGATTTTTTTCCCGCCAGGGCCGCGCGGGGCAGATCGAATTCTTGAGCGACGCCACCTCACCGGCGTGTCTGGCGGACGGCCGTCAGCCGCAAGGCCCGCCCCCTTTCTTCCCCGGGGGAGCGGCCTCCGAGAGGCGACCCGGCCTTTCTGGCACCCGGGAAACGCGGGTGGCCCCACGCTCCCCTTTCGTCTCGGAGGTTGAGCGTCGCCTCTCGTTGGTCGATGAGCTCGAGACCGCAGTGACCGCTAACCTGAGGCGTGCGGAACTGCTGCGCCAGGCGATACTCAAACGCGCCTTCGAGGGCAAGCTGGTGCCACATCACTCTCGCGACGAATGAGAGCCCCAGTCTTGAGAGGAGGAGAACCGCGGGCCCCAGGGGTGTGTCCCCGATCGCACCAAAGCGCGCCCAGGGGCCCTGAGGGTCGCGGTGTCAGACCGAGTTTTTAGTTAACTAAAAACTCGGTCTGACACCATTGGCTTCTCTTGTGCTGCCCGTGACCCAACGTACTCCCAGTGCTCGCGTGCCCCGGAAAGGGGTCGGGGGCAAGGGCAAGCCTTCGGTTGACACAAAGGATTTTTTTTGCGGGCGGTTACGGGTCAGCGGAGTAGCCAGCGCGCCAGGTTGAGGTAGAGCAGGATGGTGATCACGTCGGCCCCGGCCAGTGCGATGGGCCCGGCGGCGACACGGGGTTCCAGCCGCAGCAACCGAAGCACGAAGGGCAAGGCTGTGCCCAGCATCGCGGCACCCGCGACGCCCCCGCAGATGCCGCACAGGAGGCACAGGGCGACCCGCGCCTGTCCCAGCCAGATCAGCCCGACCAGCCCGACCGCGGCCCCGGCCGCCAGCCCGAGCATCAATCCCGTGGCCAGTTCGTCTGCCAGCCTTCCCGGGATCATCTTCCACGACGGCGGCGGCCCGTGCAGTACCTGTAGAGCCAGGCTCACCGACTGGCTGCTGACACTCTCCGCCAGGTTCAGCACCACGGGGATGAAGAACGCGAGCGCCACCACACGGTTCAACTCGTCCTTGTAGGCACTGGAGAGGAACGCCGCCACGATGCCGGCCGCGAGGTTGCAGCCCAGCCAGGGGAAGCGCCGGCGGAAGGAACCCAGCGGTGAACTGTCCCGCGCCCCGTCGGCCGGGACGCCAAGGAGCTGGAACAGGTCGTCGCGCACCCTCCCATCATCGAGCTGAGTGGCCTTGTCGGTGTACAGCTCGACGTCCACGACGCCGAGCAGGTGCCGTTGATCATCGACCACGGGAAAGGCGAGGAAGCGGTGCTGGATGAAGAACTCGCACGCCTCCAGCACGGTCGTCCGCGCCGGCAGCGCGACCACCCGGCGCACCATGATCTCGGCCACCGGCTGTTCCGGCAAACCGAGCAACAGCCGACGCGTCGGCACCACTCCTTCCAAGCGACCTTCGTCGTCCACGACGTACAGGTAGAGGATCCGTCCCGGCGGAGGGTGCCGGCGCAGACCCTCCAGCGCCTCACTCACCGTCTGGCTCACGAGGATCCGTGCGAAATCCTTGTGAATGTGCCGGGACACCGGGTCATTCAAATCGACCTTCGCCAGCGAGGTCGCCAAAGTACCGGCTCCTTTCGCGAAGCGGTGAGGCTAATGCCCAGATCGTCAGACAAAGAACGCCGACGCCGAGCAGGGATCGGAATTACCATATTGTACCAGGAGCTGCTCCAACGTTCCCTGGCCGAGCTCGCGAGCGATGCGCCGATTGGCTGCCATCCCGAGACTCCAACGGGTCGGAGCGCGTAGTCGGGGACGACAAACGGGTCCAGAGCGAGGGCTTCGCGGGGTCAGACCTAGTTCTTAGTTAACTAATAACTAGGTCTGACCCCAGGGGACCTAGGTCTGACCCCAGGGGACCTGAGGATCTCCGCCAAGTCCGTCTCCGCCTGGGGTGCGGCGGACCTCGGCCATCAGGATTGCCCCGCGGTCGGAGCCTGACGGGAACGGATGCGTTCCAGGGTGGCGTGCGGATCGAATGGGGCCAGCTCGCCGCGGTCGGCCTGCTCGATGCCGATGGCGATGTCGCGGCGGAGGTCGGCCAGCTTGGCTTGCTCGTCCCGCTCCTGGAGGAGCCGCAAGGCTGCGTCGATCACCTCGTCTTCGGAGGTGAATCGGCCATCTTCGATGAAGGACCGGACAATCTCCTCCCGGTCGCCTGATAAATGAATGGTCATTATACGGCTTCTCCCCCGCTTCCAAGCCTACCACGGACGGGCGGGATTTGTCGAGGCGGGGCAGATAAGGTGTCCGGACCCGATTTCGGGCACATTGGTCGAAGAAAACCTTTTTCGGTTCCCGACACTTTTTCCTGCGGCCGCTCGGCTCGCGGGGTTTTTCGGATGCCTGGCTTGCCACCCAACCCGGCTTGCCGGCCCTTGCCCTACGCGTCGACCACGGAGGAGACGTGGTCGCGGATCCGGAAGTGGGGGGCGGGTATGCACGGGATCGATTCCGGAACGATGCCTTCACTGAGCAGGAACGGGGCAAAGCCGCGGAAGACTTTCTGGGCAATGGCTTGTAACCCGGCCCGGGTCATCAAGTCGCGGAAACGGCGGGCCGAGGCGTGGTGCACGTCCCCTTCGCGGGCCGTGACGCAGACGTCGTAAATGAACCAACCCCATGGTGCATCGCGATATCCGTCAATCAGTAAGAGCCGGCCGCCGGGTCTGAGAACGCGCTGCATCTCGACCACGGCACGGTCTTGCTGGGGGTAGTGGTGGAAGCTGTTGGCGCAGGTCACGAAATCGAAGGTCCCCGACCCGAACGGCAGCCGCTCACTGTCTCCCTGGACGGGGAAGACATCACGCGCGTGGTACTGCCAGCGGGGACGCCCCCTGGACAGCATCCCGGACACGAGGTCCACACCGCAAACCTGGGCCTGCGGCAGCGCGGCCTTGAGCCGCGCGGCAAACAGGCCCGTCCCACATCCCACGTCCAAAACCCGGAACGGCCGATTCCCGGCCACCGCCGCGATTCGCCGGATCAACACCCGATGCGAGGGTCCAAAGAGCATCCACTGGAGCACGCTACGATCGTAACTCTCGCTCCAGCGGGTGAATTCCGCGGCTGCTTGGTCCTTGTCGTATCTCATCGAGGCCTCCTTGCCTTGCGTCACGCGTCCGGCGGGATTGCGCGATCCATGAGGAAATGCTCTTTTACCCAGGGCCCGGGATTCCGGCAACCCGGATTCATAGCCTGATTTAAACTTCACAGAACCCCCGCGCGGGCTTGAATTGTCGAGCCCATCGCTTTAAGATAAATGAGGCAAAATAAGATTTCAAAAATCAGGAACGATGTGGTTACCGGATCTGGGTCTTGATGTGTTAAAGCTGCCCATTTATCTCGATAATCATGCGACGACTCGGACCGACCCTCGGGTTGTCGAGGCGATGCTGCCTTTTTTCACGGAAGTCTACGGCAACGCAGCCAGCATCTCGCATCGCTTCGGCTGGGAGGCCGGCGACGCGGTCGAAAGGGCCCGGCAACAGGTCGCCAGCGCGATCGGAGCCGAGCCCAAGGAGATCGTCTTCACGTCGGGGGCGACGGAATCGGACAACCTGGCGATCAAGGGCGCGGCCCTGGCCATGAAGCGGAAGGGCAACCACCTGGTGACCTCCGCAGCCGAGCACAGGGCGGTGCTCGACACGATGAAGCGGCTGGGACGCGAGGGCTGGGAGGTGACCGTCGTGCCCTGCGACGAGACCGGCCGGGTCGCGGTTGATTCGATCGCGGCCGTGCTCTGCGAGCGAACCATCCTGGTCTCGATCATGGCGGCCAACAACGAGGTCGGCACACTCAACCCCATCCGGGAAATTGGCCGGCTCTGTCATGACCGCGGCGTGATCTTCCACACCGATGCGACCCAGGCCGTCGGCAAGGTTCCCTTGGGCGTGCTGGCCGACAATGTCGATCTGCTCAGTCTCTCCGGGCACAAGATCTATGGTCCCAAGGGGATCGGCGCTCTTTACGTGCGCCGGCGGGACCCTCATGTGCGGCTCGTTCCGCAGCTCGACGGGGGCGGCCACGAGCGGGGGATGCGGAGTGGGACCCCGGCAGTCCCTTTGATCGTTGGCCTGGGCGCCGCGGCCGAGCTGGCCGCCCGGGAACGGCCCGACGAGTCTCGGAGAGTCCTGAGCCTGCGTGAACGCTTGCATGCAGGAATTGCGGAACGGGTCTCCGACGTTCGCCTCAATGGCCATCCCACCGAGAGGCTGCCGGGGAATCTGAACCTGAGCTTCGCCTACCTGGACGGCGAGGCGCTCATGATGACGATGCGCGACGTCGCGGTGAGTTCGGGCGCCGCGTGCACCGCGGCCAACCCCGAGCCCAGCCATGTCCTGCTGGCCATGGGGCTGAACGAGGAGATGGCGCGGGCCAGCCTGCGGTTCGGCCTGGGGCGGTTCTCGACCGCCGCGGAAATCGAATTTGCCATCGCCGCGGTGGCGGGCGCGGTGGAGCGCCTGCGGGCTCACAGCGCGGCCTGGGCGGTTCATGACCGCTCGCGAGCGTTTGACCCTGCTCGGGGACGCATTTGACTCCCCCTTATGATGACGCATTTGACTCCCCCTTATGATACTGTATGGGGAACGGCGTGCTTCCGAGCTTTGATCGTGTCTGATGATTGAACCTGGACAAGGAGACGATTCGATGGGTGTGACCCTGACCGAAAAGGCCGCTGGTGAGGTCAAGAAGATCATCACCGAGCAGAACCTCCCCGAAGAAGCGGTGCTTCGCGTTGGCGTGCAGGGGGGCGGATGCAGTGGCTTTGCCTATAGCCTGAACTTCGACACCAGTACCAGCGAACGGGATCGGGTGATCGACGTGCACGGCGTCAAGCTGGCCGTGGACAAGAAGTTCGACCCCTACCTGGACGGTACGGTCGTGGACTTCTACGACGGCCTGGAGAAGCGGGGATTCGTCTTCAACAACCCCAACGTCGTCAAGAGCTGCGGCTGCGGCTCGTCGTTCCAGGTCTGAGCTCGGATCGACTGGCTGCGCTGGTGGACGGACAGCGGACGCCGCCAGGCCGCCCGTTCACCATCGCCAGCCCAGCCGTACATCGCCATTGACCACGCATGCCGCTGGCCATCGATTGTGATACAGCTCGACGACGGTCCGCGCGGCCAGTTCAGCCATGTCGCTCATCGACTGGAGGTCGGTACCCGCGATATGGGGGAACGGGCCCGGCTGCTTGCGAAGGAGATAGGGCCCGATCAGAATGGTGGGGCATGGTAGGGCTCTCACCTGCCGAGGGAACCGCTTGTGGCGAGTGCCGCCGCGATTTCGCTTGAACAGCGACCACAACGGTTTACGGAGATTCGTTGGCTCTATGGTCAGAAAGTCTTCGTGACGCTATTCTAGATTATTGCGTGATCGCACGATTTGCGAGCGCGCGGCGGACCGGGCGCGCACCCGGCCGGTTGGACCGAGGGCGAGTCGTTTTGAGGCCGGTTTCGACCGAGCGTTTGGTTTTGAGCCGGTCGGGCCGGCGGGTTTGACGAGAGTCAAGCCGTGCGTCCAATGTTCACAATCCGAACGCTCGGGGACCGGCGGTCCGGGATGGAATAAGCGGCATGGGGGTTCTCAAGTTTCTCTTGCCCTCGAACGACTTGGCCCGTCGGCTTCCAGGTTTCCGCAAGGCCTATATCACGGGCCTGGACAGAACTCCCGGACGATTGAGTGTCGAGTTTCGCAACGGGCTGATGGCCTGCTTCCGCGAGACCAGCGAGAGCGGACGGCTGTTCGTTCCCTGGTCGATCGCCGGGTATGGCACACCGATCGTCGGCACGGCGACCCTGGCCGAACGCTCGTCGCCGTACATGCTGTCCCTCGAGCTGGCACGGGGCAAGCTGAACGACGTGCGCAACCAGACGGCTGACTGGGTTCAGATGGGCCTGCGCGTCGCGCCGGAACTCTCGGAAGTGATGGCCCAGGCGCGCAAGGCATTCATCCAGGCGGCCATGTCCAGTGACAGCCCGGAAAGGTGTCTGACCGCGGCGGAGGCCAGCCTGGAAGCCTCCAGCCGCGCGGGAGACATGCTCACCGAGGCCTACCTGTCGCAGATTCTCCAGAACCGGCTGGCCTCGGCAGGCAAGTTGACGGCCCACCTGGGCTGCATGCTCACGAGCGAACCCGACAGGGTTCCCTCCGCGTCGCAGTGGCCAGCGGCATTCAATGCCGCTCAGGTCGGGGTCTCATGGAAGCAAGTCGCGCCGTCGGAAGGGAAGTACCGCTGGGACTTGCTGGATGCCCAGTTTGCTTTCTGTGGGCGCAACCGGCTGGAGATCGAGGCCGGCCCGCTGATCGAATTCCGGCCCGCCGCCTTGCCCGACTGGATCTGGCTCTGGGAAAGAGACCAGGAAACCATCAGCGGCTTTGCCACCGATTTCGTGCGTCAGGTGGTAGCGCGCTATCGGGGCAAGGTGCCGCTCTGGCACGTCGTTGCCCGGCCTGCCTCTCAGGAGATCCTGGGACTGTCGGAGGAAGAGCAGATCCGGATCACCGCGCGGGCGGTCCAGGCGGCTCGCCAAGCCGACCCCTCCGCGCAGCTCAGCATCGACATCGATCGGCCGTGGGCGGAATGGATGAGCTCCAGCCACTTCCAGCTCGGGCCGCTGCACCTGTGCGATTACCTGCTGCGCTCCGACCTGGGAATCTCCAGCATCGGCATCGAGATCGCGCCGGGGTTCACCAGCCCCGGCAGCCATCTCCGCGATCTCTTCGAGTTCTCCCGGCTGCTCGATCTCTACTCGCTCTTGAACGTGCCCCTGCACCTGATCATGGCAATGCCCTCGGCAAGCGGTCCCGACCCGGCCGCCGACCCGCCGATCCAGGTCGACGTCGCACAGTGGCCGGCCCCGCCCGACGAGGCCACACAGGCCACCTGGGCGGGACGGTGGTTGGCGCTGGGGCTGGCCAAGCCGTTTGTGCGGTCGGTGACCTGGCATCACGCCAGCGACCTGCTGCCGCACGTCTATCCCCACGCCGGCCTGTTCCGGCCCGACGGCAACCCCAAGCCCCTGTTCCCCTGGTTGCAATCGCTTCGCCAGGATGTCATCGCATGAGTGCCAGTCCTGCCGCTCGACGGCGATCGCGCCCAGATTGAAGAGGACGAACGGGTCATCGAGCCGCTCGAGCAGCTCGGCATCGAGGATCTTGCAATCGCGCTGGAGCTTGCGCTCCCGCAGCGCCGGGTCGGTGCAGCCGGTGTGCCGGACCGTGAGATCGGTCCATCGCACCGGGACATTCGCCCGCCGCAAGGCCGGCAAGATCTGCTCGTGCACCGCATACGTCCAGCGCACATCCTCGCGCACCGGAAACAGCCGGATATGGTCCACCACCGTCTGCCCGCCACCGCCGTTCGGCCCCGGATCGCACGAGCAGCGGACCACTCCGGGAGCATGTTCGGGCTGGCGATCCCAGAATGCGGGCTTCGCAAGGCGAGACGATGTCGTCCGCTCTCTGCTTGCCAGTCATGAGGAAATTCCTGATGTACTGGTCAGGCAGAGACTAAATCCGACGGTGTCCTAGACTTGACTTGCAGGGATCGTCCCAAATCGCCGTTTTCCAACTTGACACTTTTCTGACCCCGTGGCGCCGAGATTTCGGCGTCCTTGACGCCAAGCCAACCAGTGCTCGATGACATCCGGTCCGCGCGTGCCCCCGGCTCGAGCTGGCCAGTTCAAACCGGCTCTGAAAGCCCAGTTTGGGACGATGCCGGTCCCGTTCAATGCCTCGTGGTCGGCCAGCGCCGGCGGCAATTCACCCACTTGTCTGGTTGATCGCGGTCGATCATCGGACGAATCACCGAGACGACACGCAACAAGTGGGCTTCGGCCTACACGACAACCAATGGATCGTACAACTTCGCACGCAATCGTTTTCCGAGACACGGCCCGCTTGGCCCCGAGAACATTTGACGGGACCCTTCGATCACTGAGCCGCGTCCACCCTGGACTCCGGAGCATCAGCCATGTCGCGCGGACTTGATCGGCAGCTTTTCGGTCTCTTCTTCCCCAGCAAGCCTCCAAGACGGTCGCGTGGCCGACAGCGGGCCCTGGAAATCCTCGAGCCGCGGCTCCTCCTGGCGACCGATACCTGGTCGGGTTCGGGTGGTAATAGCAACTGGTCGACTCCAACGAACTGGTCGGGTGGTAAGCCGACAACCGGAGAGATCCTGGTATTTCCATCCGGTGCCTCTATATTGACCAACGTCGACGATATGTCGGGGCTCAGCGTTGCGGAGCTTCAGTTCACGGCGGGCGGTTATTCCATCTCGGGCACCCACCCACTCACCCTGATCGGGTCATCGGGCGTTGGGATCGACAACACAACGGGCACAAATGCATTCAGCGCTCCAATCACGCTCGGCGCGAACCTGGCTTTCACCGAGGAGGCCGGAACGCTCAGCCTCGGTGGTGCGATCGGCGGATCACACAACCTGACGCAGGGCGCCGGCGGGACCGCCGGCACGCTGGTCCTCGGGGGCAGCAACACGTACTCGGGTACCACCACCGTCAGCGCCGGCACGCTCAGCATCTCGGCCGACAGCAACCTGGGTGCCGCCCCGGGCTCGGCCACCCCCGGCTCCCTGACCCTCAACGGCGGGGAGCTGGCGACCACGGCCAGCTTCACGCTCAACGCCAACCGCGGCATCAGCCTGGGCGCGTCCGGCGACACCATCGACACCATCGACACCATCGACGTGGCCGGCGGCACGACGTTGACCTACAACGGCATCGCCGCCGGTTCGGGCAGCCTGGCCGAGACCGACACCGGCACGCTGGTCCTCGGCCACGCCAACACCTATACCGGGGTGACGGGCCTCTTCTCCGGGACCCTTCAACTGGGTGCTTCCAACGCCATTCCCAGCACGTCCGACGTGATCGACGACGGCACGCTCAACCTGGATGGCCACGGCGACACCATCGGCGCCCTGAGCGGCGGCGGCACGGTCACCAGCAGTGTCGCGGGCTCGGTGACCCTGACCGTCGGCGCCACCAACAACAGCAACGTCTTCAGCGGTGTGATTCAAAACGGTAGCGGTACGCTTGCGCTGACCAAGGCCGGCACCGGCGTGGAAACACTGTCGGGTGCCGACACGTATACCGGCGTCACCACCATCAACGCCGGCACGCTCAGCATCTCGGCCGACAATGGCCTGGGCACCGCGCCGGGCTCGGCCACGGCCGGCTCCTTGGTCCTCAACGGCGGCACGCTGGGCACGACGGCCACCTTCACGCTCAACGCCAACCGCGGCATCAGCCTGGGCGCCTCCGGCGGCACCATCGACGTGGCCAACGGCACGACACTGACCTACAGCGGCATCGCCGCCGGATCGGGCAACCTGACCCTGACCGATGCGGGCACGCTGGCCCTGGGCGGCGCCAACACCTACACCGGCACGACGACCATCAGCGCCGGCACGCTACAGGTGGGTGCTTCCAACGCCATTCCCAGCACGTCCGACGTGACCGACGGCGGCACGCTCGATCTAGACCTGAATCAAGCGTGATATATAACCCGGAGGGCAAGATTTCTCAAGAAAAGCTTGAAAACCCCGCAGGTTTTTGGAATAATGTAGAAGAGAACACGGTCTCATTATTCCAAAACAA
>JBEKTN010000113.1:0-21647 GCA_049516015.1 Isosphaeraceae bacterium
GCATCCGGCGAGTTCGCAGCGTTTCCTCAACGACCCGCTCGAACGCCAAAAAGTCCTCGTCCTTGGTGAAAAGCACTCTCCGGCCCACGCCTCGGTTGAGCACGTGGAAAACCATCCCCCCCCCCGGAGAATGTCGCCTCGGTCGTGACATTCACGGCTTTTTACCAAGATATCCCAGCTTTGTCAATTTGGTGGCTGTCACCTTTCCTGGTGGCTGTCACATTTCCCACCTCACCTTTCCCACCTGTGGTGGCTGTCACCTTTCCCACCTGTCACCTTTCCCACCCCACCTCGCGTGAGATGAGCCATCGGACCGTCTTCCTCAATGACGGAGCACGCGGACCAGCGCGTAGCGGCCATCCGATGTCTGCGCGAACGGCTGAAGCTCCAGGCCATTTGTTCGGGCCAACGATTCCGCTTGACAGCGGTCGGCCAGCGCCGGGTCTTCGAGTTGACCGCGAACCAGAAGGTAGAAGGGGCGGCCGGGAACCTGGTCCATCCAGAGCCGGAGCCGGTCGCTCCGGTCGAAGCGACCGCGAAGGATGTCATCGTCCTCGGTCAGGGGCACGCCCTGGCGGCCCGTGTAGAGATAGACCGTCTCCGGCCATCGCGCTGCAAGCACGGCGCTGGGTTCGAGCCGGGTCGAGATCAGCGAAAGGGCCTCCGAGAGGCTGCGCCGGCTGCTGGCGCCTGGCCACTGCCTGCTCCCGAAGTGAAAGCCGGAGACCGACCGTGCCGTGACGCAAGCGATGCCCACCGTGGCCACGACCAGGGCGCCAAGGGCCAATCGTGATGGAGCCAACCGGGAATGCCGGAGCCAGGCGATTCTCTGTCCGATCAAGCACAGGCCGGCCCAGAAGGCAAGCAGAACTAGAGGAACGACCCCAAGCAGGAAGCGGTCCATGATCATCGTCCAGGGCCAGACCAGAAAGATGGCCATCGTGGCCAGGACGTGGAACCAGGCGGGAAGAGCTCGGCCGCGTCCCAGGCGAGCCAGCCGGATCAGCCCGAGGAGCACGAGTGAGGAAAGTCCAAGCCGCAGGCCGATCGCGGCCAGCGGATGTTCCCGCAGCACGCGCACGATGGGTGTGCTGTAGCTCGTCACGGGAAGCAAAACGCGTGTCGGGAAGTCAAGGAGCACGGCCGCGAGGTTCGTAATCACGATGGCGAGGCCCGCCCGGAGTGAGGACCAGCCCGCCTGCATCTCGAGCCCATAGTCCCCCGAAGCTACGGCACGGACCCGGGAGACGGGGACCCATTTCACCGCAAACAGCACCAGCGCCATTCCCGCGACGTTGCCCGCCCAGCGCCAGGAGCGGCGCCGTTTCCGCCCCGAGTCGAGCAGCGTGGCCACCATGAGGGTGATGCCGTTGCCCCGGACCAGGTATCCCGCCCCGGCCAGTAGACCGCTTGCCAGGCCCGTTCCAACCGCCGTGCCGGGCGCTCGCTTCCGCGTGCCAGCAAGCATCAAGAGGAGGAAGTAAGTCAAACCGCAGAAGGTCAGGTCGGAGAACACCGCGCAGCCACATCCGACAAGCGTCGCCTGGTGAAACGCTGTCGCCAGGACGACGGCCGTCGCCACGGCAGGAGACACCCTCATGACCCTCATCCAGCGGTAAGCTGCCGCAAAGAACAGCAGGCCCGACGCGGTGACAACGATCCGGGCGGCGAGGAGATCGCGGTCCAGCGAGCCCGGGCCGGCCATGCCTCGCAAGGCCAGAGCCAGCGCGAGCGGAAAGCCGATCGGGTACTTGGGCGGAGGATTGCCAGGCCGGCTGGGAAGCTGGCAACCTCGCCCGTCGCGGATCGCCTGCGCCGAGACGAGGTAAATGCCGTCGTCATGGAAGACGCCGACGTGTCCATTGTCGATGCTCATTGCCACGATCGCCCAGACGAGCAGTCCGGCGGCGAGCAATGATCGGCGAAACGTCGGAGGGATGATGCGAGTCTTGACGATCGATAGAGGCTCCGTGCGCGTCAGGGGGAATTCCGTCTTGCTCAGGTCAGGTCACGCGGAAATCAGGGATCACAGGAACCCATGCCTACGGCACAGCAGATCATCGAGGCGCTTCGGCTTCAACCCCATCCGATCGAATGGGGCTATTTTCGCGAGACGTATCGCGCGTTTGGCTCGATTCCGGCCTCGCTCCTTCCGCCTGGTTATCCGCGCGAGGGGACGCGTTCCTTGGGGACCTCGATTTACTACCTGCTGACTCCCGAGACCTTCTCGGAAACGTGGCTCTTGGGGTCGGACCTAGTTATTAGTTATTACGGAGGCCGAGTTGACGTCGAAGCTTCTTGAGGATGTCACGGGCGTCGGTCGGTCCCCCTAGCCATGCGCGGCTTGAACCAGGTACCACCAAGGCTGGTTCGGGCAGGGTTCTCCTGACCCGCCCGTCCTCTGCGACCGACGGTCTCCCAGTCCCCGACCGGCGGCGCGTCACCTGGAGACCCACGGTCGGCCGAACGGCGGGGTCGGGAGAGCCTCGCCGAACGAAGACAGCCGAACGGCGGGGTCTGGAGACTCTCGCCGAACGTGCCGGGATAAGGTGTCAGGGCGGGATAAGGTGTCAGGAACCGATTTTGGGGCAAATTGGTGGGAGAAAACCGTTTTTGTTCCCGACACCTTTTCGGAAGTCCAGGGAGTTAGGCCTGAGAGGGCTGAGGCGACATCCCGCCAGTTAGGCACATCGAGACTTTCCGCTCTAACGCGTTGATGCGTTTCAGGTTATCGCGACAACTTCAATTGTGTCCGGCATGCCGTCGACATGGCCGTCAACCAGGTCGATCCCGACCTCCGCGGCCTCGTGGTCTGCGCCTGGGGCGCGCACGGCTCCTACATGGATCAGGATGAGACCGTTTTCGGCTGGATCGAGAGCATGTGCAAGCCCCAAGCGCTTGGGACCACGCGGGACGGGCATCCCAGGCATCCGCTCTATGTGCCGTACACTGTCGAGCTCGTCCCGTTCACCGGGACCGAGAAGAGGACGCCGATCAGGGGAGGGAGTCGCTTTCCTGACTGTCGGAGCGACCGTCGCTATCCTCAGCCCGTACGATCAGCCCAAGAACGACTCTCGTCCCCTTATCTCCCGCACGATGGCGAGTGCTCCACAGGAGAAGTAAGGCATCGCGGGGTTGCGTGGTCGGAAAGGGCAGGCAATGCATGGTTGACCCGGCACGTTCGGTTGGTTAACTTGTGAGGAATCTTTAAGGAGTTCCCCCATGACGACTGCGCGTGCGCATCTGGTTGATATTTCGGTCACCCGCTGGTATCACTGCGTGCTGCGTTGCGTGCGGCGGGCCGACCTGCTCGGCGAGGGAAAGTTCGACCGTAAAGCCTGGATCGAAAGACGCCTTGAGGAGCTTGCTCAAATCTTCTCGGTGACCGTCGCGGCGTTTGCGGTCCTGGACGACCGGTTGCACGTACTGGTCCGCCTGGACCCGGATGTGGCCAAGAAGTGGTCGAATGACGAGGTCGTGCGGCGATGGGCGCGCCTCACCCCGCCGCGTGACAAGTGTCGCCAGCCGACCCCGGTCACCGACGGCTGGGTCAAGTCGCAGCGGAGGGACTCCCAGGGCGTCGCAACCGCTCGCGAGCGGTTGCAAAGCCTCAGTTGGTTCATGAAGTCTCTGAAAGAGCCGCTCTCACGGCTGGCCAACCGGGAAGAGCAGACCCGCGGCACGTTCTTCGAGGGCCGCTTCAAGAGCGTGGCGATCCTCGATGAAGAAGCACTTATTGTCACATGCGCTTACATTGATATGCTTCCGGTGGTCACCGGGATTGCCAGGACTGCCCAGGCCGGAAAGCATACCTCGATCCGGCAACGGGTCGAGCACGTCAAGGCACAGGGAGGAGCCAGCGATCTGAACGCCGCCCGGCGCGGCAGGGTCTCGGGCTCGAAGCCGGCAGCGGGCTGGGAGGAGGGGCTCTGGCTCTGTCCCATCGAGGATCGACGGAGCCTGGGTTCCTCACGTGAAGGGATGGTCGCGGGATTCTCGCTGGGCAACTACCTGCTGTTGTTGGAGTGCACCGGGCGGTTGTTCCGCGAAGGAGAAGCCGTGGTCTCCGCCGAGCTGGCCAGGACCCTGGAACGCCTGGGGAGCAACGCGGAGAACTGGCAGGCACGATTGGAGAAGCTGGCCGAAGGCCGGTTGCTGGGCCATTACTTCGCCGCCAGCCGAGCCCGGCTGAAGGAAGTCGCCGAGCAACTGGGCGTGCACCACCTGGCGAACCTGGGCGGATGCAAGGTGCGATGAAGACGTCCTGAACGTCGGATCCTGATCTCGTTTCCATTCCACTCGGGTTTCACCGCCGCGCCGGACGAACCGAACCGATGCGACGCCTCGTCGATGTGTCGGGAACCCAGCCGCGGCGACTATCAGGGCGATCGGCTCGCCACACTTTCCAGGATCCTCTGCTCCCGGGCTCGGAGCAGGTCTCCATAGATCCTTTTCCGCTCTGCTTTCAGCCCTTTTCCGCCACGATGCGATGCCGCCAATCCCGTCCCCAACAGGGAACGGCCGTGTGGCGGCCCTGCCTCGCGAGCACAACCGGGATTGACCTGGGGCTGGCTTCTCCGTAAGGTACGGCGAGTTTCCGGGTTGCCCGGTCGCTTGCCGGTCTGGCGGAACGGATCGCAAGGCGGACCAAGGCCAAGCGAAACGATCAGCCCACGCCAGGGAAGGGGACGACTGGCCATGCGGCGCGGGGCCTCGATCGCGGTCAGGTGCCTGTCATTGAGCCTGCTTGCGGCCAGTGCCGGATGCAGTTGGCATGGCGCGCGCCGGGGAAATCCTCATGACCCTCCAACCCCCGAGCAGGCAGCTCGCACCCAGCAGATCAGCGAGCGGGCCCAGGCGGCCATCGATCGGGGCGACCTGGAACAGGCGAAGATGGAGTTGCTGCAACTGGCCGCTCAGATCCCCGGTTCCGCCGAAGCCCATCAACGGCTGGGAAAGGTCCTCCAGCTCCAGGGACGGCTGAACGAGGCCGAAACCTGCTGCCGACGGGCCCTGCAGCTCGATCCGGATTATGTCGGGGCCCTGATCGGGTTGGGCACCATCGAAGCCGCCAAGGGAGATCCTCAGTCAGCCCTCAAGCGATTTCAGTCGGCCGTCGAGGTCGAGCCTCACGACGCCGAGGCCCATTTCGCCTGTGCCCAGCAGCTCGAGGCGATGGGCCGCACCGATGAAGCCCTTGCCGCCTACTTCCGGACCCTCGAGTTCAATCCGTTGCACCCCGAGGTCAGCCAGCGCATCGGCGCCATCCAGCTCGCGCGGAACCAGCCGGATCAGGCACTCGCGCGGCTCGACCAGGCCGTGGACCTGGCTCCCGAGAACGGCGAAGTGCGCCTGCTCCGCGGCCGTGCGCATCTGATGCTGCGGCATCCTACCCAGGCGATCGCCGACTTGCTGATGGCTGCCAGGAACCTGCCCAAGCGAGCCGATGTTTACTACTTTCTTGCGCTGGCGCTGGATGCCGCCCACCAGCCGGCTGACGCTCTCAAGGCCGCGGAGCAAGCACTTCGCCTGGCCCCGGATTATGCCGACGCCCGCGACCTCTCGAAGCGCTTACGTCGGTGAACGGCCACGCCGACGCTCTCAACCCTGGATTGACAGAGCCTCGGTCACGTTGACCTTGAAGCCGGGAAGCAGCCGCGATGTCGCATCCGCTCCCCTGGGATACTCGCCATGGACGGTGTAGGTCGATCCCTCGAGCGCCAGCACCGTGATCTGCTCGAGCTGGGGGTCGACGATCCAGTATTCAGGGATTCCGGCCTGAGCGTACTCTTGCCGCTTGATCTCCAGATCGCGCGGGCGACCCTGGTCGCTGACAACCTCGATCACGAGATCAGCTCCGAGTGAGAACTGTTCACCCATGCGCGACAGATGCTCCCGTTTGACGAAAATGACATCGGGCTCGCGGTATTTCCCCTCCCAGAGCTTGACCTTGTATGCAGCAACAAGAACGCGTCCGAGTCTCGCCGCGGAAACCAATGAATCCAATGCCTTGTACAAGAAGAGGGCGATGAGCTGATGGCTGAGCGTCGGCATTGGCAAGAACTCCACGTAGCCCTGGGAGAACTCCACCAGATGATTGGTATCGAGAGCCAGGTACTCCGCCTCGCTCCAGTCGCCCTGAGGAGGGAAGAGTTGGGCTACATCCCATGTCGGCTCGTGTTCCAGCTCCGGCTTGTCGCTGATCTCGCCCACGGGCTCGCCTCCTGAATCCGCCAGTCCCCACTCGACGCCGATGTCAATGTTAGCCTTGTCAACCACTCGCTCAACCCGCCTCGTTCTCGGCGATCACGCTATTGCGCAGGATGCCAAGACGGTCGATCTCGACCTCCACGACGTCTCCCGGCTTGAGCCAGACGGGGGGCTTGCGCGCCATGCCCACGCCGGGCGGGGTTCCCGTGAAGATCAGGTCTCCCGGCTCGAGCGTGACGATTTGAGACAGGTAGGCGATCAGCTCCTCGACCCCGAAGATGAGCTGGCTGGTGCTGGAGTCTTGCATCGTCTGACCGTTGAGCCGCAGCCGGATGCCAAGATTGTGCGGGTCGGGCACCTCATCGGGCGTGACCAGCTCTGGCCCCGTGGGAGCGAACGTGTCGAATGTCTTGCCGGCCATCCATTGCTTGGCCGGCTTGTTGAGCTGCCAGTCGCGCGCCGACACGTCGTGGCCGATCGTGTAACCGCCAATGTGCTCGCGGGCTTTCTCCCGGGAGATGTGTTTTCCACCCTGGCCGATAACCACGACCAGCTCGGCCTCGTAATCGACCGCGTGGCTCACCCGGGGCAGCACGATCCGGTCGAGATGGCCGATCAATGTGGTCGGATACTTGCTGAAGAGGACCGGCTCGGGCGGGACCGGCACGCCGCTCTCGGCGGCGTGATCGCGGTAATTCAGCCCGATGCAGATGATCTTGCGCGGGTCGGGCACGGGGGGAAGGAGCCGGGTCTTGGCAGGTTCGTAGGTCACGGGCCCGGAGCGCAACGCCGACCATGCCCTGCGGTGGACGTCCGGCCCCCGCGCCAGAAGCTCCCGCAGGCTCGAGGGCATTTCGGAATCCGCGGCATTCACATCGACGTACTGTCCTTCAACCAGGCCGCAGGCCCTTGGCCCCCGGTCGGTAGCAACGCTCACCCAGCGCACGTGATTCCTCCCTCGTCCATTGAAGACTCGAACCTGAGCGGTCCGCCCGCTTTGCCGTCGTGAGTCTCTTTGCCAGTTTACTTCATCACGGCACGGCGATCGACCATGCGCTGGGAAGGAGCCGGGACGGAGCCCCCGCTGTGGTGAACCGCTTTGACCTCGTTCACAGCACGAGTCGAGCGGCGTCGCGGTCGAGGTAAAGCGTGGCTCCGGAATGCCGGCGCAGCGCCGTGGCCGGGCAGGCTTCGCTCACCGGTCCCCGCAGGGTGGTCAGCACGGCGTTCGCCTTCCGCGGCCCGGGCACCACCACCGAGACATGGGGTGCCGCCAACAGCGCCGGGATCGTGAGGGTGAAGGCGTGAGTGGGCACGTCCTCGATCCGATCGAAACAGGCATCGTGGAACTGCTGGGCACGGCAGGCCTGATCGAGCCGGACGACCTTGACCTTCACCGGGTCGAGAAAGTCAGCGACGGGTGGGTCGTTGAAGGCGAGATGACCGTTCTCGCCGATCCCCGCACAGACGATGTCGGTGGGTTCGGCCAGAAGCTTGTCCTCGTAAGCCAGGCAGATCTGGAGCGGCCGATCGCAACGCTCACCGGGGATCAGACGCACCTGGCTCTGATCCAGCCCAACCAGCCGGAACAGATGCTCTTGCAGA
The DNA here is from genome assembly GCA_049516015.1 of Isosphaeraceae bacterium. GTDB lineage: Bacteria > Planctomycetota > Planctomycetia > Isosphaerales > Isosphaeraceae > Aquisphaera. The sequence goes on from JBEKTN010000113.1 coordinate 7,816, forward strand.
TAACGACGAAACGAGGCCGGGTGGTCAGAAGGCAAACCCAGGTATTCGTCCATGTGGAAGCCGACCACGCGTGACCAGTCGATCTCCCTGCCGGCCACGAGGCCGGCAAGGAACTCGTTTTGACTGGGCGCGGCCGCAAACACCACGTTGGCGTGGCCCGCGGCTTGCTGGCGATCTCGAATGGCCTGGCCGACCGCCAGAGCGGCGGCCCGTCCCGCCAGGGCGCGATCCTCGTAGACCTGGACCTGGAGCGAATCGACGGAGAACCGCGCAATCGTCCTGGGATCGGAAGCTGCCATCGGCTTGACCCTCGCGTGGCTTCAGTCACGAGCGATCCGCGGTTGCAGCGGATCATCTACTCTTGAACCCCCGAGCAAGTTATCCGAATCGAGAGTCCATCGCCACCGGGGTCTGCCCGGAGAACTGCCACGCTACGGCCCCTGCGCGATCAGGTCATCACAAGATCGGTGGTGTGAACTGCCGATCCCTTTGGGGCGGCCGGGTCTGTACGCAACTGTTCGCAGAGGCGCTGACACTCGACCAGGTCGCCGAGCATCGACTCGGCCAGGAAAAACTGCGTCGCGCCATCGCCGGCCCACTGCAGCTGGTCATGGCACCGAGACATGTGGTCGATCAGGTCTTTCATCCACAAAAGGGTATGTCGCCGATTTCTCATGGTGGGGTGATCCTTCACTCGATTCCCGGAAAATAGACGTAACTCCGGTCCGCAAAACGGATCGCACCGGACGGGGTTGCAAGCGGCGAGACCGCGTTTGGGGTCCTGCAACAACCCACGTGGGTCTGCATAAGGCAAAGCCTGTGCCACGCCCGATCTGGAGCCGACCCGTATTCCCAACTTCCTGTCCGCTCAAAACTTGAGAAAAAACCAGAGGAATCCCGAAAAATCGAACCAAGCGTTCGATTCGTTGTAAGGGTTACACGGTTGAAGCGCGAGGATTGCACGGTCATGAATCGGTCAGACAACGGATCACGACAGCGGCCGGGAATGACAACGAGCGCCTTTTCAAGGTGCGGTCCAGGCCCTAGACTGAAGTGGAGTTCAGCGAATATCGGAGGAGATTCGCCCATGTCGGCGTGGGAGAGGTTCGCAAACGCGACGCCCGAATCCCAACACCGGGGCCCGGCCGGCCTCAGGGACTGGCCAAGGTCCGTGGTTCGCTGGCTGCTGGGCCAGAGCGAGGAGGATCGCCAGCCTGAGGACACCGTGCGCACGCTGGCACGGTTCCAGAATATCTGCATCAGCCGGGAAACCGGCGCTGGCGGTGGTACGATCGCCCGCCTGGTCGGCCAGCGCTTGGACTGGAAAGTCTATGACCACGAACTGCTCGAGGCGATCGCCCACCGGATGGGATTGCCGGTCGATGAAGTCCGCTGCTTCGACGAGCTCGCCCCCAGCGTTGTTCAGGACTGGCTGCTTCCTCTTCGTGAGGAGCACTATGCCCCGCAGGAAGCGTATCTCGACCATCTTGGGAAGCTGGTCGAGGCGATCGGGCGGGCGGGGGAATCCGTCCTGGTCGGCCGCGGCGCCGGCTTCCTGCTGCCCCGTGAAACCACCCTTTCCCTGCGGATCATCGCCCCCTTACGCATTCGCGCCTTGAGACTGGCGGAGCGGATGGGCGTGTCGGTCCGGACGGCGCGACGGGCGGCCAGAGACCTGGATCGCCGTCGTTTCCAGTTCGATCGAACCATGCACCGGATGGTCTCCGCGGACCCTCACAACTACGATATGGTGCTCGACTCGCACAGCCTTGGTCTGGACATCGCCGTCGAGGTCATCGCCAGGGCCGTGCAAGCCGGAAGGCCGGGTACGGCGGCAGTCGCCGGCACCGGCTTGTGGACCCTCACTCCGGGAAGCCAGATCGCAAATTCGCCCGAGCCGGGCGCCCCGGCCGCGGCCGAAACGCCGGGGTTTCCCCTCCAGCCGATCTCCCCCCCAAGAACGGAGATCCCCCCTGACGAGACCGAGACCGGTCCGATCGAGTGATCCGGTAGAAACCCCGGAATCGCGGGCGCGACCCTCGAACGCGCCATCGCCGCGCGGGGCTACGCGGGCGAGGAACATACCATCCCCATCGCCTTGGTCGGCTGCGGCGGGCGCGGCAGCGGCGCCGCAACCCAGTCACCATGCAGTCACCCCCGCCGGTGAAGCCCGACGCCGCCGGCCATTACCCGATCGCCATGCCGGGGTTCACGACCACGGTTTGATCAGATCCCGATACGCCTGCCGGCGGGTCAGGCTTTCCAGCCCTCCGGCAGGCAGTTCCGCGTGGCCAGAGCGGATCCGCATTGACAGGTAGTCAATGTGACGCGTCGTGACTGATCGCGATGGGGGTCTACACGTGGCATGCTGCAAAGTTGCGATTGACGGGCATCCTCTTTCCTATCGGATTTGTCGCGCTGGTTCCGACAGGGTCTCCTGACCGGCCCGTCCCCTTCGACCGACGGTCTCCCAGTCCCCGGCCGTTGGCGCGTCACCTGGGTATCCACGGGCCATAAAGCTGGGGCCGGGAAAAGTCTAGAAAAGTCCGAGAAACGCACAGTTCAAGCAGCCGGAAACGGTCCGAGCGCGGACCGGCAGTATTGGCAGCGCTTTGAGTTGGGTATCCATGGCCTGAACAGATGGACCGTAAATTGTCTAGAAATGTCTGGAAAACGGGGAATTCAGACAAACAAAACGCCACGAGCGAGGACATAAGTCGTGACAGGGTCTTGAGTTAAGTATCATTTATCTGAACGGATGGATCGTAAATTGTCTAGACAAATCCGAGAAACGCGGCGTTGAAACAGACAAAAACGCCCCGAGCGCTGACAAAGATGTTGTTGGCAGCGCCTGCGGTTGCGCGCGGAAGGGGCCACCCGGGCATGGTTCAAAAGCAGGTCACAGCTCAGGGTGGCTGATGTCGACGCCAGAACGGCGACGCCGCGAGATCCGACGCTGACGTGCTGGGGCTCGCTAGCCCGACCCCGTCCGCTCCTGGAGCGACCCGGAAAATGAGCCCGTTTTACATTCGTAACAGGCTACGAAAAGCTACGATTTTTCAGGTTTTCGACGATTTATAAAATCAGGCTTTCGACGCAAACCATGAATTAACAGAGAGTTGTGACTTTTTGCCTCCGGGAGTCCATTTTACCAAAATTAACGTAACAACATAATAAAAAAGGAGTTGCGCTATATCCAGCAACGTAGAATGTTCTGCAGAAAAGCCGCCATTTTCGCCTTTTGGGGGGCATTTTCGCCTCATTTTTCGAAATCGGCTTTGACAGCAGTAGGGGGCTATCCGCCAGCCTAATTGACCCGACTAATCGACAACTCTTGCGCAATCCGCATACCGATCGGCCAGTGTTCTTCAGGTCAATGAGCCTGCACCCGCGCACCGCCGTTCGGCCTGGGCGATTCGCGGGCTTGCTTCGCACACCGAATTGGCAAAGATGGTCGGGTCGGTCCCGACATACCTATTTTACGATACTATTGCGGAATGCTTCGGCCACGAACCCTGATCGGGGCAACATTCTTCTTCAATCACTGGCCGCTTGAGAGGAGCCAGCGCCCAGAGGGAGTGGGAAAACCTGCCGTCGAGGCATGGGGACGGTCCGTACTGTTGCCTGAAAAACCCAGGATTTGAACCATGCCAGTTTGGCGAGTGGACGAAGACGTTAATCGCAATAGCACAAGCGATTGGGTCTTGAGGGCCCCAAAATGGCGTTTGAAAGTGACCTGGGTCAATCGGGGAGAATGGCATCGGTCGATGTGACCGACGCGCGATACGCTGCTAGCCCTTCGTGCAGGTCCGTACTCGGACTGGGACCGCTGATCTTTCCAGCGCCACCAGTGCCGCCATTGCCGCCGCGATCAGGACGCGGCCGCCGGCGCTCGCGCCGCCGGCTGTCACCTCGGCCGCCGCCTTCTCCTCGTCGTGGGCTTTCCCCGCGCCGAGGGCGGGCTGGTTCGAAAATGGGGCGCCGGACCGGGCCAGCCGCCCCGCGTTGCAAAAGACGGACTCTGCGATCTTGCTCGCGATGACAATTTCCAGTTCGGCGCGCATGGTCGGTTTTCTCGGCTACCAGCCCGTTGAGAGGGCCCTTCCGCCCGCTTATATTCTTCACAAGCGTACAGATGGTGCGCCAGCCGGGTCTTGTCGAATTTACAAGACGCTCGGCGCGGCAAGACAGGGAGCATCGGCATAATAGCGCGACGGCATAGTCTCCGCAGGTCGGTGGGCCAGCCGGGACGCGGGCTTGCCTGTTCGGAAGAATCTACGCTACGGTCGCCGGCGGGATCGTCGTAACTCCGAACTGACTCTGAGCCCTGGTTGACGGCGTTTCCGGCGTTATGATTGCCATGCATCCGAATGTCCGCTAGTCCGCGCAGGATCTGTCATGAGCAACGGTCATATTTCATGGAACCCAGCTTCCAGCCATAGCTGGGCAAAAATGCTTGGCCTGGTCGATGTGCCGCTGTTCAGCCCCGCCGAGCAGGCCACGAAACCCGGGAATCCGACCCTGCTGCAGGATGGCTACGCCGTAAGCTTCGCGTTCATGACTAGCGCCGGCGAGCGGCTGGAGCTGCAGGAAGACCCGCTCTCGTGGTCGTGGTCCTCGAATGTCCGCCACCTGCTGATCGTCGATCCAAGCGTCCAGCGGATGTTCCTGCGCCGATGGGACCGGCCCGCCGAACCGAGGCAGTTCAAGACTCCGCAGCGCGGCCTGGGTGCCGAGGACTTGCTCGCGCTGCTGGAAGGCGCGCAGCCGCCTCGCACGCCGGACGTCATTCGGCACGTCCTGTCGGCCTTCCGGCTGCTGAGGCACACGCTGCCCGCCAACTCGTCCCTCGAGTCGCTCCAGCTCTTGAACGGCTTCCTGCTGGCAGCACAGGCCGCCCAGCGTGACGAAGGGCGCGCTGCGGCGATCCTCGCCTCTCAGACCATCGGCGAGGCGATGGCGGCGCTCGACAGGTCCGACCAGGAATTGTCCGGCGTCATCGATCTGCCGCTCTCGATGAGGAATCTGCGCGCGCAGGCGCTGGCCGGGTTTTTCTTGGACAGGGAGCCGCGGAGCGGCTGCATCCTCTATTCCAACCTCCTCTTCCGCCACGCTTCGAGCCAGCTCTACCAGGAGGCGCACCTACAGATCGAGCGCGAGCCGCAGGGCCTACTCCCCGGATTCGCGCCCGAAGATGAGCCGGAAGGCGAGACGCCCAAGGATGTGCGGTACACGCCGGTCAATCTGGCTCGCGGCCTGGTGCAGCTGGCGCTGAAGGCTCTCGGGGATGTCACCGCGCGCCCGGCACCGTTGCAGATCCTCGACCCCGCGTGCGGCTCCGGCGTCTTCTTGCAGGAAGCACTGCGTGAGTTGCTCCGCGGCGGCTTCGCCGGTACGGCCCGGCTAAAAGGCTACGACGTCTCGAACGTGGCGGCGTACATCTCCAAGTTCTGCCTGGAGCACGCCAAGGTCGAGTTGCATGGCAGTTCCAGCATCAATTTCGATATCGAGCAGACCGATTCGCTGGAGAGGGATTGGGCGGCCTCGGACCTCGTGCTGATGAATCCGCCGTTTATCCCCTGGAACGCGACGACACCGAGGCAGAAGGAGCTGCTGCGTGACACGCTGGCCGAGGCGTATAAGGGGCACGCCGACCTGGCAATGGCATTCCTGCTGAAAGCCGCCAAGGCGCTTAAGCCCGGCGGCGTGGTGGCGAGCGTGCTGCCCGCGGCCCTTCTGAGCACGGTAAGCGGAGGCCAGTTGCGCAAGCAGATCCTCGACATGGCCGATCTCGTCGCCATCGGAAAGTTCGAGGGCTACACGTACTTCAAGACCTCGTTCGTCGAGCCCTCCTTCGTGGTTCTGCGCCGGAAGGAGGCGGCGCGCACGGCGGCCGCTCCGCCCGCCCGCGTGGTGATCGCCAAGGAAGGGGCGGAGGACAAGGCCCTGCGTCTGCTGCGACTGGCGGACGAGCTGGAGCGCAAGGAAGACAAGCAGGTCGAGATTTTCGACGTCCCCGGTGGCATCTTCCAGGGCGGCGTCTGGATGCCCGAGCGCAAGGGCGCCTACGAGCTAAAGCTGGCACTCAACCGCCTCCGGTTCCCCAAGGTTGGCGCGCTGTTCACTGTCCACCAGGGCATCCGCACAGGCGACAACGCGGCGTTTATCCTGACGGCCGAGGAATACCGCGAGATTGCGGAGCCGGAGCGCCCGTATTTCCGGCCAGTGGCCGGTCAGGGCGCGCTGAAGAATGGGCAGCTCCTGCCCTCCTACTACGTGTTCTATCCGTACGGTGCCGACGGCAGGCCCTCGATCGCCAGCGAGGAGCAATTGCTCGAAGTCGTGCCTCGGTACCACGAGCTCTACCTCCGCGACCGCAAGCAGAAGCTGCGACGGCGCGCCAAGGTCAAGGACTGGTGGCTGCTCACCTGGTCCCGGCCGTGGCAGGCGGGGACCGTCCATAAATGGGTGTCCACTTATTTCGGCGCCTCGGGCGGCTTCGCCTACGATGACGAAGGGAATTACGTCGTCGTGCAGGGCTATGCGTGGTTGGGAAAACCGAAGCTGGCCGGCGGGGAATCCGTCGATCTGCAGGCGACGCTGAGGAACACGCCGCTGCCGTGGGCGTATCTGGCGATTTTGAATAGCAAGCTGTTTGAGGTGATCCTTTCGGGCTACTGCCCGCGCGTGCAGGGCGGCCAATACAATCTCTCCAGTCGCTTCGTGAAGGACATACCGATCCCGAGCCTGGCGGACCCGCATTTCTCGGCCAGCATTCTGGACCGACTAGCCGATCTAGGCCGCCGCATCCATGACGGCGGATTCGAGGAGCTTCGCGAGGAAATCAATCAGGCCGCCCATCAGGCGTATGGTCTGCGCGAAGATTCTCTATCGTCCCGATAATACGCGCCGAGGAAGTCCGCCCGATGGCGAACGCGAATGACATAGATTCGTATCATCACCATCTGCTCGCGGCACTGAATGGCGAGGGCCTGCTTGGCCAGCAGGCGGCCATGCGGCCCGACCCGAAAAGAGACTGGAAAAACCCGAAATTCACCGGGCCGATTGATTTCGACCTGTGGCCGACCGAAGCGCCGATGGTGGCCCAATCCGACCAGGGCGGCGAGTTGGCAGTGTTCCCGTTCGAAAAACTGAAGAAGATCGGCAGCGGCGAGCTGATTGAGGTCGAGGACGAGGGCGACACCGGCATCTGCTGGATAAGCTGGCACGAGCGCTGGGAGCGGCTGGTGCCGGAGACCGTCTTCCCGGGCAAGAAGGGCAAGCAGCCGCATTTCATGCTCGGCACGATCCAGTGGATTCTTTTCTGGGGGCGCCCGGAGGAAGAGCGCAAGGTCCAGATAGTTCGCGCGGAATGGGACAACGCCGCACACGTCGCCAAGAGGAAGAGGGAATACGACATTGTCAAGGAGAAAGGCGCCAAGCCCGCCGAGGAGGAGGACGACAGCGAGGCTGGGCAGCCGCACTGGCACGTTGACCGCGTGCTCGAGCTGGGCGACGTGGACGCCTTTCTCGAACACCGCGGGACCGACCTCCAGGAATTGGCACAGAGCTCCTATGCCGGGCAGTACCTGAAACTGCAGCGCATGCACCTGGCGATGGGCGGCTGGAAGAACGGCGCGGCTGTGGCGGCGGCGAACCATGCCGCTCGCTGGCAGATCGAATATACGGAGGACGGGGACGAACTGATCGAGTGGAACCTTTGCACGCTCCGCTACATCAAAAGCCAGATCCGCTATATCTCCGGATACTGAACCCCTCGGACCGTCCTAACCTCGCGTAGAGAAGGGGTGTTACTCCAGATACCTGTCGGCGCACTAAGTATATTAAGCTAAGTATATAACATGTTCAATACGAATACCTCTGCCGATGACTAAGGAAGTGCATGCTGCTGAAATGAAAAGACCGTTGCCGTAACTGCTTGGCCTTCATGCACTTCAAAAAATCGGGGCGGCAAGACGGCTATTGAACTTCTTCTATTCGGTGCCAGTACGCCCGCTTTGCAACCATCCATTGCATAGAAAGCACTTGAGGCAATCCTCGATTCGTCGTGCCGACATCAATCCTCGTCGAAATGATCAGAAAGGCGGAGGTGACACTGTATATTAGTCTTTTTCTAAAAGCAACTTACGACGAAATGGCAGCCGCCTGCCCTCCGCGCTTGGGTGGCCGACCGCGCCGCCGTTGCACGGCTGGAGCCGGATGACCCCGCAGCCGCTTCTGGAACGACTCATCACCCACTACCCAAGTTATTGCAACTTCATGGGTTATTTTACACATAAGTCGCAACCTGTCAAAAGTTTGCGTACAGTGTCACCGCGGTCCTCGCAAATCGCTAGCGCACAGTCAGATCCGACGAAAAAACGTTGCAGTGCAGAGCAGAGTTGCGCTAGCTCCGAACCATAGCGTGAAATTCGCGCGTAGCGGCCAGCCCGAGGCGCCGCTTCCGTGCGGGGGTGCCGGCGCCAGTCCAACGAAGGTGTCAAGGAAAACCGAACGGTTCTCGTTTTCCGGTTCACCGGGGTTTCAAAACTCACCTGCTCGGGATAGGATGCCATTGCCACGGACGGCGGTGAATCCGCACCTGCATTGCGAGCCGTGTTGGACATCGGCCTCCTTCACGGCTTTTCTTCTGCGCATCGCATTCGATCAGCGGGGGCGACCTTCGTACATGCATGCGAGAATGGCAATCGATGTGGTTCGGCTAAGAGATGACGTCCGATGCCAACATCACTACCACTTGCAGCTCCGCGACCGCTGGCAGAGCGCCTTGCCGGCTACGGCTGTACGGACTACATCCGACTTGACGAGAAGCTGTCCTCCCCGCCGCAGCTCGACTACCTCGACCTGCTTCCATCGCGAGCCAATCAAACGCCAAAACTCGCGGCCGTCGCCGAGCATCAAGGTACAGCGATTCTCTATGTCGTTGATGCATGTGTCGATTCAAAATCCGATCCTGCGTCGATGGCAGCCTTGAGGCGACTGCTTGCCAACCGTAGCGATCCTGCGTGGCTGGGGGTCGTGCAAGCCGGTTCCCTTGAGATTTTCCCCATTGGGTTCCACGCCTCCGCTGAGACGCTGCCCATCAAAACCATTGAGGAGCGGAACCCGACCGCACCATTTTTCTTTCAGAACCTCGTGCACGGCACCTTCGAGGAAAATCAGCGACTACGCGGTACGGATTACGTCTATCAGAAAATCTTCGACCTGCTTACGCAGACAACGAACGAATTCGTTCCAAAGGAAGGCAAAGGAAGGCTCGACGCTCTGGAAGTACTCTCGATGGCCGGACGTGCGCTATTCTTCCGCTTTTTGATCGACCGTCGAATCGTGCTCGAAAGTGAAGTGCACGAAATATGTCCAGCGGCAGACGAACTAAAGGACGCATTTTCCACTGCGGAAAATGCAGCGCATACGTCTGCGTGGCTCGATGGGACTTTCAATGGCGACTTCCTTCCGCTTATCGACGAATCCATCCCAGCCACCGACCGAGGTGCGCGAAAGAAAGAGTATCGTCACTTCTACAAGCGCACGGAGCACCTGGTAGGCAGAAGGATCTTCTCCCACCTCCATGCGATTCTCCGTGGATGGCATGTTGTCGGGAGCGCTTTCCAAACGGAAATCGACTGGGGCGACCTCGACTTTGCCCACATACCCGTTGGCGTGCTCAGTCAGGTCTATGAGAGTTTCAGCCACCGCACCGAACCGCGCACCGCCCGTGACACAAGCGTCCACTACACGCCGCGAATCATTGCGAATCTGATGGTCGAAGAAGCGTTTGCCGCCGTAACGGACCCGGCGGCTGCGAAGGTGCTCGATAGCTCGTGCGGCGCCGGGATTTTTCTTGTGTTGGCATTCCGCCGCCTCGTCCGTGACCGCTGGTTGCGCGACGGGCACCGCCCCAACACGGCGGTCATTCAGAACATTCTGTATCAACAGGTCCGTGGCTTCGACATTAGCGAATCCGCCCTGCGGCTCGCAGCGCTGGCACTCTACATCACAGCAATCGAACTCAACGCTAGCCCTAGACCACCGCAGGCGCTCAAGTTCCCTCGCAATCTACGCGGCGAGGTACTCCATCGTTTCGGCGGCGTAGAAACGGTTGGAAGGAAGCCCGTCGCCTTTTCTCTCGGCAGTCTCGCCGCCACCGTCTCGCGGGATTTTGACAAGACCTTTGACGTCGTCATCGGCAATCCGCCGTGGACGCGCCTGCGTGATGAAAAGGATGAGGGCGAGGCCGTAGCGGAGGAGCAGTCTCGCAAATCGAGCACCGATGAATTGAACAGGGAATTTACCGCCATTGGTCGCCGAGTTCTCGCCGCTCGTGGCTTGAACGACTTGGCAAAGCACTACCAAAACCCGGATAAGAACCCCGACCTACCGTTCCTGTGGCGGGCGATGGAATGGGCCAAAGATGGCGTGGTCATCGCGCTCGCCATGCCCGCCCGGGTTTTCGGGCGTACTACGGGCAAGGGCTTCGAAGCGTGGCGCGCGATCCTGCACAGCGTCGAATTGACAGGACTCGTGAACGGAGCTGACTTGCGTTGGTCATCTGTGTGGAAGGACGTGAAGATGCCCTTCTGCATGTTGTTCGCGCGCAACGCGAAGCCCGGGCCGGAACACCGCTTCTATTTCGCTTCACCCATCAACGAACCCGACATGAATGGAAGCGGGCGCTTCCGAATTGATTATGACGTAGCGCAGCCCATCGACACGGCGCGAGTGGAAAAACAACCGTGGTTACTCAAAACACTGACGCTCGGGACCTGGCTGGATGTGGAAGTGATGGAAGCGTTACTCGCTCCTTCTTGCCTGAAACTCGGCGGTTTTTGGGAAGCTTGGACAAAACCGGAGAGAAAACGGGCCAGGGTTATAACCGATCGCCGGAGCTCGCACAAAAGCCCGCCGAGTTCTTGGGCAAGCTGCTCGACTTCACGCAGTTGGCGGGCCAGTTCACAATTCAATTCGACCAGTTGATCACCTATTTCGAGCGATTCAAAGTGTCCACCGCCTATCGGCCCAAAACGGAGCTTCTTTATCAGCCGCCGTTAGTTATCATCCCCCAGTCTCCCGGCGAAAATGATGAAGCACCGCGAGCCTATCTATCAGACCGCGCTCTCGCCTTCTCGCAAAGCTATTACGGCTACTCTTGTGCTGGGCATCCGGAAGCGCAGACGCTTTCCTCGTTCATCTACCTTCTCCCGCACTCCGTGTTTTTTGCTTACTTCTGTCTGATGACCAGCCGCCGAAGCGGCTTTGATCGGCAGACGTTCAACAAGGAGGAATTCGACGCCCTGCCATTCCCCGACATCGCGAAGCTGCCCGCCGCGACCAAATCCACCATTTGCAGCCTCGCGCAGCGACTTCAACGCGAGGCCAGAAAGCCATGGCAAGAGATATACGATTTCATCTTTGGACTCTACGGCCTTGATGCACACGCTGTGCAGGTCGCCAAAGACACTCTCTTTGCGGCTGCCTCATATCGCACAGCGGGCAAAGCTGCGCTCGACCTCACGACTCGCGACAATCGCGCCAACTTCGTAAACGCGCTACGTGACGCACTGGAACCGTATTTCGACGTGTGTGGCGAACACGTCGCCGTGCGGGAGGCGAGATTCCAACCCGACACTTGGCGCGAACCGTGGTTCTTCCTTGCCATCTCGCGAGACGCGGACTCAGTTTCGGTCAATTCCAGTCTTATGCAACACGCAATGAAGACAGCCAACTCGCGAGGTTGCAGCCGGATTATCGTCCACGCTCCGGGCAAGCGCGGGCTGCTGATTGGCTTACTCAACCAACGCCGCTGGTGGACTATCACTCGCGCCAGACTCTGCTCACAGCACATCATCCGAGAACGTCTGGGCGCCTTCGGCCTCGGGGAGGATGTATGAGTCGAGCAGAACGAGCAGGTTTTTTCACGCTTGGGGTTTCCCCAGACCGCTATCAACTTCCGCACCCTCGTCTTGGCCTTCCCGTCATCTTACTCGTCCGCCGTGTATTGTGTCGCGCGTTCGAGATGATTCGTGAGCGGAACAACAGGATCGCCGACGCCCAGGAGGATCAGATAACCTCCGCCCTGCTCGCCGTTATTGAGAACGATCTTCGGCAGACCGGCAGAGAAAGGAGGTGACACTGTATATAAAGCAATTACACTCAAGCGATTACACCGAAATGATTACAGCCTTTCCCCCGAACTTCAGGGCCGGACGGCGCCGCCGTTGCCCGGCCAATGACCACGCACCCGCTTCTGGAACGTCTCATCCCCGGCACCCAGTTCGCTCGCCGGACGGACTGCGCATTTGGACACCATTTTCACTCAAGCCGCAATCAGTATTAAGGTTGCGTACAGTGTCACCATTGTTTTAAAACAAAGTCTGACCCCTGATGATAAAGTCTGACCCCTGATGATACGCTCACTCATCGCGCCTTTTCCTTCTCCAGAAGGTATTCGACCTCGAGCTTGAAGTACTCGGCCGCGGCGAGGTCATACGACGAGACGACGAGCTTCTTCTGTTTGAGTGCGGCCAGGAGAGACTCCAGTTGTTCAAAGCGCTTCCTGTGGGCCTCCAATGCGGCTATCCGGCCTGCAGGATCCGGCCTGAGGTCCCTCTCCGCCCCGAGCACCGCCACTGAGACACTGTAAAGCAGGTGCGCGTTGATGCGTTTCTCGCGGTAATAAATCCAGGCGAGGTCGTACCATTTCAGCGCGGCCTTGTAGCGCCTCTCCAGCAAACTGGGAGATGACGGCGGCTTTTCGGGTGGGGGCTGGGCGATCGAGAAGGTGGCCAGGAGGGTGCCGAGGATCAGACCTTGATGGATCACGGTTCGGTGCATGACTATATCCTGTGAAGGCGTCATGGTCCTGGGGGAGCCTTGTCGTCACGCGGGTCGCTCGCATCATAAGCTGGTACGACTCACCCTGTCGATCCGACGATCTAATTTGACTTGGGTGAGTGGCCGGATTCAAGAACCCTTTCGCTCGATGGCATGTCCGGAGTCGCCGGAGCAAGAAGATGCCCCCTCAGCAGAACCTGGGGGTGGCGAAAACGCCGTTCGGCCAGCTTTTCCCCGGCTTTTCTGCTGGATTCGACGTTGTTGGCCCAAACCCAATCAGAGCCGAAAGGGGACACTGGTAGTTTTTGAGGAGCTATGGGGGAAATGGGTAGCCTGGCTTCTGGGTCTTGGATTGCACGATCTTTCCGCATAGGAGAACCGCCGGCACTATGTTCGCGAGGGTCTTGGTCACTCCACTGGAGACCGGGGCGGGCGGCCGGGTGGGCGGAGGCTGTATTCTAGGCCCAGGGTCCTGGCAGTCGCCAGCGGACTGGAAACGGGACTGGAAACGGGGACGCAGCTAGTTATTGATTCTAGCTGCGTCCCCGTTTCTACTCCTACTCCGTTCTCGCGCCATTTCAAGGACTTACGATCACGCGAGAGTTGCAGCCAAACGGGTTGCACCCATTCCATATCACACAGGTCGAGCTCAATTCTGGCGCAATCGCTCTTCCAGCTCACGGATTCGAGCCTCGGCTCGCGCGCGCGCCCCGGCCTCCGCAGCCCGCGCCTCAGCTTCGGCCGTCGCTCGCGCCGCGCCTCCGCCTCGGCCCGCGCCTCGGCTTCGGCCGTCGCCCGCGCCTCCGCCTCTGCTCGAGCTCTGGTTTCGGCGGCCAGCGCGGTACTGATGGCAGTATAGTCGCCGACCTCCGCGCCGGTGCGGTCGAAACACGCCAGCCGTTCGTAATTCCCCAGACGATCTCGTGACAAGCCCAGCCAGAGGTGCACAGGCTCCAGCCCGATCCACCCCCTCTCATCGA
>JBEKTN010000114.1:0-22341 GCA_049516015.1 Isosphaeraceae bacterium
GGCCAAGGCAAGCAGCTCAGCCCTCATCCGCCCCTGCGGGGCACCTTCTCCCGCGGGGAGAAGGTATGAGCACCACGGCCTTTTTTGATCGCTGTATGCAATGCGCGAGCAAACCGCGCTAATTCAGCAAATTCTTTTTCACGCGCTGTCCCACCGCATGTTGCAGGCCGTAAACATAGCGGGGATGAATGCGTGACCTTGAGGGCGCGTGGCCGCGTGGCGCGAGCGGATTCATTGGCGGACGCGCAGAAGCTTGCGGGTGCGTTCCTGAAGCCCCGACCAGGGTGGCTCGACGAGGATCGGCTGGTCATCCGGCTCTTCTTCCAACGGTTCGGGACGACCACATTCATCAATCTGCACAAACTGCATCAATCCATCCATCCATGGAGCCAATCGATCAGGCAAGGGTGTTCCCCAGAGTGCGACAACGATTTGGGCGCTGCCACGGTGGATCTGCCGGCCCCGGATTTGCACAACTTGGCCGACCGGAACAGGTTCGTAGCAGCGAAGGTCGAGGACTCGTTTCAGGACGAGGTTGGCGTTCAGGCCGGCGGCACGGAAGGCCGTCGCGTAGCCGGCCTCAAGGGCGAGGGCGAGCAGGGTACCCGCATAGAGTGTCCCATGGTGATTGGCATCACGCGGCAGGACAAGGCGATGAGTCAGGGTTTCGAAGTCTTGGGACTGCGTCTCAGGCATGCGCGTCGAGTCCCGCGGAACGTAAATTGGTCGGGACATGGTGCGGTCGCAATCAAAAGAAAATATCACGCGATTCGTCAGACCGCAACTGCTGGAAGTCAAATGGAGAGGCAGTACTGGGGCCGAGCGATCGCAGCCTTGGGTGAGCCGCCCTAGCCTATATCCGGCGGAAGTCTGGACGGACCCGCATTCGCGCGTCTCGCTTCAGTTCTTCGAAAAAGAACACAAAGATTTCACGAGGCGCATGAAAAACCCCCGTCAGGCGGGGGTTTAACGAGTGTAAAAAGTTGCGCCGGTAGGAATCGAACCTACGACCTCCAGGTTATGAGCCTGGCGAGCTAGCCGCTGCTCCACGGCGCAAATGTATCTTACCTCCATTGCCCCTCCAAGGAAAGACCCGCCCGTATTTTGGATTGACGATGGACGCCACTGACCGTGATCTATCAGAGGTTGCTTGCGCTCGAGCCAACCCAGGGGATAGGGCAGGATTGGGAGGCACTCAGGAATCTCTCGTTGGCCGGAAATGCTTGAGCCAAGAAAAAATGGCTTGCAACAATGAAGCCAAGATTGCATCATGGAGATCCTGGATGCAGTATTCGATGACAGAAGGGGCGAGGCTCCGGGAAAACGCCGAATCTATGAGAGACGGATAGCAACCGGTTCTTTCGTCTGGTTCCGCTGTCGCAAGGAGGCAGCCTATGCACACATCCATCAGCTCGTTTCTCGCGGATCTCAGGGCGGAACGTCAGGCGTCGTCGCACACCTTACGCTCTTACCACGACGATATGGAGATATTCTCTCGCTATCTCGAGGAAAACCAAAAGGAAGGCAGTGATCCCACGATTGCCGACCCGGCGCGGTTGCGGCGTTACTCGGCCTGGTTGAACGGACAAGGCTATGCCGCCTCGACGATTGCCCGGCGGCTGGCAAGTCTGCGGTCGTTCTATCGCTATTTGAGGCGTCAAGGTACCGTCACCACGGACCCGACATCCGGCTTACGTAATCCCAAACAACCCCAGCGATTGCCCCGTCTACTCCGGATCGACGACGTGATCCGGCTGCTGGACGCCATTCCGGTGCACACCGCGCTGGGGGTGCGCGACCGGGCGATGCTCGAAACCCTTTATGGCGGAGGACTCCGGGTCAGCGAACTGGTGGGGCTGAACCTTGACGATGTCGACTTCGAGTCGGATCTGGTTCGGGTTCGCGGGAAGGGCCGGCGGGAACGACTCAGCCCCGTCGGCCCCATGGCGATACGCTGGATCAAGCACTATATTCCCATCCGTCAGCCCGAGTCAGCCGGCGAGCAGGCCGTTTTCTTGAACCGATATGGAACCCGGCTGACAACCCGGAGCGTGGGACGGCTCCTGGAGGATCACCTTGCACAAGCCGGACTGACCAGCGCCGCCAGCCCACATACCCTGCGGCACAGCTTCGCCACTCACCTGCTCGACAGGGGAGCCGATCTCCGGAGCGTTCAGGAATTGCTCGGACACCGCAACCTCACAACCACGCAGATCTACACCCACGTCACGCGGGACCGCTTGCTGCATATATATCGGGAGGCGCATCCTCGTGCACGATAAGGTTGTTCGAACTTTTCAGCAGGTGTCGGCGGCTGCGTCCGCCGAGCTTTCCCGAGAGACCCTTGGGTTCTACCAGGAGAATCCCTAAACTGCCCCCTGCGTTATCAGTCAACATCCCGCCAGAAGGCCGGGCGCGGGGTCCTTGGTAGGGTGGGTTCAACCCACCAATTCCCATGCCAACGGTCGAGATGGTTCCAAGGGTTTCACACACCCGACGAATTCGGACGGTTTCTTAGCCCTGTGTCGTGGAATCGTTATTTTTTGGCTAATGTACTCGTTTCTGAACTTGCCAGCGCGAACGCTCCACCGTCAGACTGCACGACCGTAGATCTCTCCCTCCAGGGAACAGAGGACCCCAGCTCACTCGTTTGACGATGTTGCATCCATGACATACACGTTTACTTAGAACGACGTGATGCGCTGAGTCGGGTTACTCCGACGCAACGCCAGGCTGTCCTTTTTTGTAAACCCCCAGGGAAGCAACCTTGCGATTCAACTGTGTCGGTTGGACTCCGTCTGGTTAGTGGGTTGGGGATTCAAGCACGTGATAGGAAGCCAATGACCCGACCCAACTCTCACGGACGATGAAACGGCCTCGTGCTCTCTCACGTGAGCGCGTGAGAGGAGAGAATGAATTCCATGCGTAAGTTCCGAATCCTTATAGTGTGTCCCGAGCCCCAAGGACTCTCGTTGTTGACTTCGATGTTGAAGTCGCTGGGGCACCTCATCGAGGAAGCTCCCACCGACCGGGCCGCCGTTCGGTTCATGGAGCGAAACCCGATCAATCTGGTCCTGGCGAGTGTTGATCCTGGTGACGCCGAAGCTCTGGAACTGTTGACCTACATTCGCCGCAAGCACTCCGATGTTCCGGTGATCCTGATGTTCGCTCGGGTTCATCCCGAGCGGGCCAAGGAGGCCTTGAGGCTGGGGGCAATGGCCGTTCTGAAGTTTCCGGTGCCCGCTGCCGAGTTGAGAGCGGCCGTGCTGCAGGCACTGGAACAATGCGAGGCTGCGCCCACCGACATACTGGCTCAGCCGGCCGGAACTGCCGGGGCGTTCGGACCCGGCCTGGCGGCGCGGCCGCTGGCCACTCCGACGGCCCAGTTCCAGCCGCCCACCGTCGAGCTCTTTCCGAACAACGGAATGACGATCCCACTGCCGATTAACCCCCAGATGCCCGCGTGCGGTCAGCACGGTGGGCCGTCCCTGGCGGCCATCGCTCCAAGGCCGGCAAGCCGGCCAGAGGCTGTCGCTCAGCACGTGGAGCTGGCGCGGGAAATCGACCTGGTCGCCGCCGATCCCAGCCTCAAACAGATCATCGAGCTGGCCGGCACCCTCGCAGCGACTCGCTTGTCGGTTCTGATCATGGGCGAGCCCGGAACCGGTAAGTCGTTGCTGGCCCATCTCCTTCACCTGGGAAGCGGCCAGGCTGGCGGCCCTTTCGTCAGCCTCAAGGCCAGCGAGCTGGGGGAGCCGGAGCGGGAAGATGAAGAGCCTGACGTTCCGGAATTCCACTCCGCTTCAGCGATCAGTGTCTGGTCCGGGAAGCTGGCCGAGGCACGAGGCGGCACGCTTCATGTCGAGGAAGTGGCCACGCTGCCCCAGGAGATCCAGATCCAACTGCTCCGCGAACTTCAATTCCTCGACATCGATGTGGCCTCCGGCCATCACCAGGCGACGGGGCTTACCGGAGTTCGATTCGTCCTGTCCACCAGCGACAATCTGCCGGCGGTCGTCGAGCAGGGAAGGTTCCGCCCGGAACTCTATCACCGGATCAGTACGTTCTGCCTGATGGTGCCACCGCTGCGGCACCGGCGAGCCGACGTCGAGCTGCTCGCCGAACATTTCCGCGCCGGCTTCGCCCAGGAGTTCCGCAAGGACGTCGTGGGTTTCACTCGCGACGCGCTGGACGCCCTGCAACGGCATGACTGGCCCGGCAACGTGCGTGAGCTCAAGGGCGTGATTCAGCGGGCCGTCGCCCGCAGCTCGGGCCCGCGGATCACGTCCGCTCACCTGGCTCCGATCCTGAACTACCAGCGCCAGTCGCGAGGCGGCTCCCCGAGCAGTTCTCGACCCCACCTGCCCATGGGAATCCGGCCTCTCAAAGAAGCGCTCGAGGAACCCGAGAAACGGATCATCATCCAGGCCCTGCAGGCATTGAACTGGAATCGCCAGGAGACGGCTCGGGTTCTGGACATCAACCGCACCACCCTTTACAAGAAGATGAAAAAATACGGCCTTTTAGTAGATGAGCCGATCTGGGTCAACTGAATGTGGTCTGCGGAATGAGGAATCGGTGATGGACACTCGCCACCACAGGCTCAAAAGCCGAAGAATCGGCAGCCGTCCTATCCCGTTTCCCACTCCTCCCAGTCCAGCCGCAGGTCGGCTTGCAGAAGTTTGCAAGTTCTGAAACAGCGTTCCGATATGGCGACGCTGCTGACTGCTCAACTGGCTGCGGCTTCCAGGAGCTCGAACTGGGACAGGTCCAGATCCGGCAGCATGGCGCCGTGCTCGAGGAAGTTGTTGTAGAGCTCAAAGCAGCGCCGAAGATCGTGCCGGATGTGCCCCATCGGGGCCGATTCCAGGTAGTGGTGTAGGTAGTCCCGGTAGGCCGGATGGGCGCATTGATCGATGATCCGCCGGGCTCGCGCGATCGGCGAGAGCCCTCGCAAGTCGGCCACTCCGTGCTCGGTGGCGATGGCCTGGACCGTGTGTTCGGTGTGGTCGACGTGTGAGCACATCGGGACGACGGTCGAGATCCTCCCTCCCTTGGCAGTCGAGGGGCACATGAGGATCGACAGGTAGGCGTTGCGCTCGAAGTCGCCGCTTCCGCCCAGCCCGTTCATGAGCTGGGTGCCGTAGAAGTGGGTCGAATTGCCATGGCCGTAGATATCGACCTCGATCGCCGTGTTGGTGGCGATGACGCCCAGCCGGCGGGCGATCCCGGGGTTATTTGAGATCTCCTGTGGCCGCAGGATGATTCGATCTTCGAACTCGTCGAAGTTGTCGTAGAGGAACTTCAGCTTCTCGTTGGTCAGTGTCAACGAACAAGTGCTCGCCGCGGTCACGGAGCCCCTGGCTATCAGCTCGAGCGCCGAGTCCTGAAGTACTTCGGTATAAATCTTGAATTGCGGAAAGCCCTCGTTGGCGGCGAGATCGCCCAGGACGGCGTTGCATATGCTGCCCACGCCACTTTGCAACGGCAGGAACTGGGCAGGGATTCGCCCCGCGGCCATCTCGTCGAGCAAGAACTGCGAGACGTGGCCGGCGATCCCGCGACTGACCTTGTCGGGCGCGCTGAAGAGTCGTCCTCCGTCCGGTTCGTTCGTGGGAACAATCCCCACGACCTTGGCCGGATCGACCTCGGCGTACCGCCTGCCGATCCGATCGAGCGGATCGGTGATCGGGATCGGATGGCGATGCGGAGGTGGGGGCAGGACGATGATATCGGCCAGCTCGCGGATCCGCGGTGAGTGATAGGCATTGTGCTCGATGATGACCTTCTCAGCCTTGCGCAGAAACGTGGGCGAGTTGCCGATCCCGGTCGTCAAGTAGACCCGACCACCGGCTGTGATGTCGGTGGCCTCGATGACCGCGAAGTCCACCCGGCCCAGGAATCCCTCCATGGTCATCTGGGCCACGTGCGAGAGGTGCATGTCCACGAAGTCGAGCCGGCCGGTGTTGGCGAGTTTCCGCAGTGGAGCGGAGGTCATGTAAGGCGCCCGCCAACTCATCGCCTCGGCCAGGCCGAGCTCGTCGTCACAGGCAACACCGGTCGAAGCACCGCTGAGCACCCGGATTTGAAAAGGAGTTCCCGCCGCATGCAAAGCCCGCGCCCGCTTGGCGATGGCCCTTGGCACCGCCTTGGGGGATCCGGCCGGCGTGAACCCGCTCACCCCCACCATCGCTCCGTGGGGGATCAGCTCGGCAGCCTCCTCGGCTGTCAGTGTCGGAAAGTGATTTCCAATTTTCATGACTTGAAAACGCCTCGACTAGCGGATGAGATCTCGAACCCCGGGGTTTGATCGTCAAAGGGCTCGCCCGGGCGCGGAGAGCTCTGAGGAAGCGGGCCATCGTGGCAGCCGGTCGAAACCAACTCCGGTCAATCACCGGCATGATCTCCCAGGGGTTTAGTCGGAACCGCCCGGCGGGACAAGACCAACTTGGCGGTGCCAGGAGGCGCGGGCCGCGGGCCGTCAGCTCTTGATGATGTCGCGCACCGTTCCACCCGAGGGGATCATGGGCAGAACGTGCTCCTGGTAGGGAATCAGCACATCCAGGACGTAAGGACCTGGGTGAGCGATCATCTCTTCGAGGGCTCCCAGCACCTCCGATTTTTCGCGGATCTGCCGGCCCGCGATGCCGAAACCCCGGGAGATCGCCACGAAGTCGGGGTAGATGAAGTCGGGGACTTCCCCCTCTCCCTGGCCGACGGCTTCGGGAAGGTGCACTGGTCCCAAATAGGTATGAGCCCGATTGCCGGCGTGGAACCGATCCTCCCATTGAACGACCATGCCCAGATGCTGGTTGTTCAGCACGATGACCTTGACCGGCAGCTTCTCGCAGTAAAGCGTGGCCAGCTCCTGGATATTCATGAGGAAGCTGCCATCTCCATCGATGTCAACCACCAGCGCTGCGGGGAACGCCGCCTGAGCACCCATGGCGGCCGGCAGACCGTAACCCATCGACCCCAGGCCCCCCGACGTCATCCAGGTGCGAGGATGCTTGAACTGAGTCCACTGCGCGGCCCACATCTGGTGCTGGCCGACGCCGGTGGACATGAGGAATTCGCCCTTGGTCAGCTTCGAGAACTGCTCGAGCACATACTGGGGAAGGATCACGTCGTCCCGCTGGTCGTAGGTCATCGGCTCGGCGGTCCGCCACTCGTCGACCTGCTGGTGCCAGGCGCGCCAGTTGCCGGGCCCGACCAGCGGGTTGATCGCCTTGAGAAACGCCTTGACGTCGGTATGAACCGGGATATGAGCGTATTTGTTCTTGTTGATCTCCGAGGCATCGATCTCCACGTGGACGATGCGCCCGTGCTTGGCGAACTCGGTGAGCTTTCCGGTGACGCGGTCATCGAAGCGGACTCCCAGGGCCAGCAGGAGGTCCGCATCGTTCACGGCGTAGTTGGCGTAGATGGTGCCATGCATGCCCAGCATGTTGAGCGAAAGGTAATGATCGCTGGGAATCGATCCCAGGCCGTTCACGGTCATCGCCACGGGAATGCCCGTCTTGGTGGCGAACTCGCGCAGCTCTTCATGTGCATTCGAGGCCAGCACTCCCCCTCCGCAGTAGATGATGGGCCGATGGCACTCCGCGATGGCCGAGACGACCTTGCGGATCGTCTCCGGCGGCGGCGGGGGCGGCAGGTGGTACCCGGGCAGGTCCATCGCTACATCGTAATCCGGGTGGGATACCACCGTGTTCTGAATGTCCTTGGGGATATCGACCAGGACCGGGCCGGGCCGGCCGGTATTGGCGATATGAAACGCCTCCTTCATCACCCGTGCAATGTCCCGCGCGCTTTGCACCAGGTAGTGATGCTTGGTGATCGCGCGGGAGACTTCGATCATTGGCGTTTCCTGGAAGGCGTCAGTGCCAATGACGTGGCTGGGAACCTGCCCCGTGATCGCGACCAAGGGAATCGAGTCGAGTTTAGCGTCCGCCAGCCCGGTGACCAGATTGAGCGCGCCGGGACCGGAGGTGGCCATGACCACGCCGGGCTTTCCCGTGACCCGCGCGTACCCTTCGGCCGCGAAGATCCCGCCTTGCTCGTGCCGCGGCAAGATGGTCCGGATCCGGTCCCGGAATCGTGTCAGGGCCTGGTGCATTGGCATGCTGGCCCCGCCGGGGTAGGCAAAGATGACCTCGACTCCGTGCCGTACCAGCGATTCGACCAGAACGTCGGCTCCGGTTGTCGGTCTCGCAGTGATCTGAGTCTGGCGATCGTCGATGGTGGCCACGGCGTTCCTCGTCTTCCGCTCCAAGTGCATTGCCGATCAAGACTGCTGAACGGAATGGATTCTAGACCATGATTGCGGGCAAGACAACCAGTTGGGCCGTGTTTCCAGATCTCCAGACTCCTGTTGACCGGATCAACACGGTGACACAAGCCTGAAGGCGTGGTAAGGTCCCCAGGATTGGAGACCTTATCTTCCGCTGGGGTTCGCGTTCTCGTCCCGCGCCGGACCAGGCGCCGGGCTTGCTGTTTCATATCGTCGTTTGGCCCTAGCGGGATGGCGATCTACCCGCGTTCATGCAGCAAGTGACCAGCACGCATGTGAAACGGTGGAAGGAGCATCGTCACGAGATCGGGTACGGCCATTTCTAATCAAGGGCGTTACAAGTATTTCCCGGTGGAAACAGAAGACTACTTTTACCAGGTCGTTCGCTACGTGGAGCGGAACGCCCTGCGTGCAAACGTCGTGGAGCGAGCGGAATCGTGGCGTTAGTCGAGTTTGCGCCGTGTGGAGCGCGAAGACCCGGCGTTTCCCATCCTCTCGACGTGGCCTTTGCCACGCCCCACCGATTGGCTGCAACTCGTCAACCAACCACAAACGGAAGCCGAAGTGGCGGCGTTGCGTTGCTGCGTCAATCGCGGTCGGCCCTTCGGCGATCCCAACTGGGTCACGGACACGGCCAAGCGATTGGGGCTGGAATGCACGGTTCGGCCCCGTGGAAGACCGAAGAAACAATCGTAGGCTTGCCACGGTTACTTGTACTCTCTGTGTTGTCCAGATTTGGTGGCCGTCACCTTTAACCTTCTCGAACCTTCTCGAACCTTCTCGAACCTTCTCGAACCTTCTCGATCAGGCAGGACCAATCGTGCGGCAGGGAGAAGCCCTTGCTGTCGGGCGGATGGAAGGCGGTCTGCGGGATCGTGTCAACCAGCAGCTTGCCCGCTTCGAGGCTGGGCAAGCGGTAGCCCCAGCGGGCGGCCACGGCCAGGTAGCAGTCGTGAATGAGGATCACATGCGTCAGCAGCGAACCGCGCTCGTGCCAGGATGCCCGCTGGTTGTCCCTGACTGCAACAATTGTTAAGGTTTTATCAGAGACTGTCAGCCGATCAAAGGTCACCCTGGGGATCGCGATTGTGCTTGAAATGGAAGGCTTTGTCCGCGTCAAGCAGGCGGCGTCGATGCTCGGCGTATCACCGAACACGATTCGTGCATGGGGGGCAGGCGGGAAGGTCCCTGAATACCGCCACCCAGTGAACAACTACTGCCTCTACAGACTTGCCGACCTCATGAAGATCCTACGTCAGCTGGAAAAATCTGTGTCCCGCTTATCGAAGACGGAAAGGCAGTCGAGAGTACGGTGAAAACGATCACGCAACGCATCAGAAAGCCACAAGCGCCAACCCACGAGGACAGTGGGGCGGCCGCGCTCCGCGCCGTGGTTGTGCGGGACACGGGTCCTTATAGCGCCCGAAACAGCTCTAAGGGCGCGCTGATCGATGAGGCCCGCCGCGTTCTTGCTGCCTTGGCACGTGGGCAATCCGTCGAAACGGTTCGCGAGGAGGTCTTTCGGGGCACCCTGCTGACTCAGCGATCGCGGGAGAATCGCCAACGAATCTGGACTTCAATCCAGCAGCGCTACCTAATCCCCACCACGCCTTGGCTCACGTCGCAACTGGCGAACTTGTGCGAGTCGGGAGCGCACAGCCGCGAGTTTGTATCGCTGCTCTATCTTCTCTACGCTCTGCGAGACCGCCTGACCTTCGATTTCGTGACCAACGTGCTGTCGGTCAAAGGGCACCTGTCGCGGCCCGTTGTTTCTCGAAACGATGGTCTTGATCTTCTGAACCAAGCCGCCGGTCGCGAGCCTCAAATCGAACGATGGTCCGAGAGCACCCGCATCAAACTTGCTGGCAGCATCCTCACGGCGCTCCGTGATTTTGGCGTACTGGAGGGCCAACAAAAGAAATTCCTGGTTCGCCCGGATCTGCCGCTCTCGACGGCAGAAGCACTCCTTCGAGTGCTCATTGCCGAAGGTTGTCGCGGGCGTCAGGTGCTTCGAGACTCCGCATGGCGTTTATTCCTGCTCACCGAACCGGAAGTGGCATCCTCGCTCGCGAAATTGGCGCAGCAAGGCACAATCCGTTTTGAGAAAGCCGGGGCAACGGTCGTCCTCGAAACACCCAGAGAATGGGAGGACCAACCGTGAGCATGTACGACTGGCGCCGGAAAATCAGTGAGGCGATCGAGCGTATCCGCTCGCGATACGAGTTCATCGGCCGGAAAACCGGGGCGCCGTTTCCAGCCGTTGTTTACCCGCCGGAGATGGAGACGGCTTTCCTGAAGGAGTGGCGGACTCAATGCGCGACGCTCCAGCCGGAGATCGACGTTCGGTCGGTCGACGTTCTGGAAGTCACCCACCGCATCATCACAGGGATCGGAGCGGCTAACATTGTCAGTGCGATGGCTGATCCGATGCCCGGCTCGGATCCGCAGTCGGAACTTGGCGGATTATGGATTTCCGCCGTCGCCGAGAGCGTCGAATCCCGGCTGTCCGATCCCGGCAAAGGCAAGCCCGTCGTCAGCCTGGAGCGGCTGGCCGCGCTCTATCCGGCGGCCGGTCCACGCGACGTGATGCAGCGACTGTGGGATAGCGCCCAATCGGTACTGAACGGTCCGGTCGTCGTGATGATTCCCGGCCACATCGTGGAATCGCGGACCTACTCGTTCATCGGGAAGCGAGACGAGTTCATGTATCGCGGCGACCTGCTGTAAACAACAAGACGGGACATAAACCCATGAAGATCGCGGATTTATTTGAGACTCGCGTCGAGGACAAGATCGAGCCGGTCATCAAGGTCGGTGAACGGGGCGACGAGCGGAAGCTTGCCGGCGAGATCGGCACCTACGTCGTGACGCCGATGATCGAGGCGTACCTCGATGACATGCTCGAACATTACACAGACACATTCCTGAACAAGACAACTGAAATCGGCATCTGGATTTCCGGTTACTTGGGCTCGGGCAAGTCTCACTTCGCGAAGATTTTTTCGCTGCTCGTGGGCAATCCGATCCTAGAGGGCGTGCCTGCTAGCAAACGGTTCGAGTCCCGAGTTCCGCACGACGCGCCGCGGCGAGCCTCCATTTTTCGCAGCCTTTCCCGAGTCGGCGATTGTCAGGCCGACGTGCTCGCCTTCAATCTCAACACACTGGCGGACAACCGCAGCCGTCCGTTGCCAGCACTCTTGCTGTCACAGTATTACCTGTCGTGCGGCTACAGCTCCAATCTGATCTACGCTCGGGTGATCGAAGCGGAGCTGGACAAGCAGGGCAAGCTCTCCGCTTTGCACGCCGCGGTCCAGAAGCGCGCGAATAAGCCGTGGTCCGAAATCCAGAAAAACCTCTCGTTCTACCGGACACATCTCTACAACGCGGCATGCGAAGTTGCACCCGAGGTCTTTTCCAGCCCGCAGGACGTGGATCAATCACTCAAAGAAGCCGAACACGGTGAACTGCATAACGTTGCCTTTCTCGTCGACACGATTCTTTTCGACCTCAAAGAGCACGAGGCGAAAACCAAGAAGCAGCAACGCCTATTGCTCGTTCTGGATGAATCTGGGGACTGGATTGGAGACGATCAAGGCCGACTCTCCCAGCTACAAGCGCTGGTCGAAGAGGCTGCCATAAAGGGCCAGGGAAAGCTCTGGATCGTCGTCACGACGCATGGAGACATGGGTTCGATTTACAAAGAGGCTCGTGCGCTCGAAGGGGCCATGCACAAGATCGAGGACCGCTTCCGATTCAAGCCCGCTCTGACCACTGAGAACATCGAGCTGGTTCTGGAAGAACGCTTGTTTAAGAAGAAGTTCGCGGGAAGGCAGCAGATCGAAAACCTGTACGAAACTCGTGGCAGCGGATTGCTACGCGGGCTCGGCGAGTTAGCAAACGTCACGAGCCGTACTTTGCCCGCCTGCACCAAGGAGAAGTTCGCGACCTATTATCCTTTCTTCCCATACCAAGTGCATCTCATTCCCGATATCGTCAAGGCGCTCCGGTCCAAGGGTGGAAGAGGCGAACAGATGTCCGGTTCCACTCGCACGCTGCTCGCCATTACGCAGGACATCCTTCGCGCCGGCCGGCGGAAGTACCTGGACGAGGCGCTCGGCGCACTCGTCACGTTCGACGAGATCTACAATAACCTGTCGGGTGAGGGTGAGATCAGCCCCGATGTCCGCACAGAACTTTCCCGCCTCAAGGACACGGTGCCCGGCGCTACGGCACTGACCCCGAAAGTTGCCGAGGTTCTTTACCTCATTCGCGAGGTCCCGTTTGTCCCACGAACCAAAGACAATATCGCTCGATTACTGGTCGAGTCGGTCGATGACGACCTGACAACCGTGTTGGCCCGCGTCGAACCGGAACTTTCGCGCTTGATGGCGGCCGGTATGGTGGCCCGAATCGGCGAAGAGTACGAGTTTCTGACCGGTGAGCGACGGACCTTCGAGGAAGAAGTCACCACAATCGAGCAGCAGTACATGCAGCAGGATCGTGAGCGTGGTTTGAAGGACAACTTCATTCAGGAACCTGGTAAGAACCACTGGCGTCGCTGGCTCGACTCCGACGTCGTCACCCATCGCGAGCAGGAGTTTTACTTCAAGCCCGTCATCGACGGCTTCGCGCTCTCCGGCAGCAAAGGCGACGTGACGTTCAAGCTGTACACCCCCCTCTCATTCGGTCGGATCACGCTTGACGATCTGGAAAACCAGAGCCTGCGATCTGACGAGCAAAGCACGTTGTTCTTTCTCTGCGGACGGGTGAACGCCTTTGACCAGGACCTGACCCGCTATCTGGCAATGAAGGAAGTCATCGGCAACTGGAAGGGTGACCCCCACAAATCTGAAGACGCCCGCAAGCTGGCTCAGGATCGCGAGAGCGACGACCTGCCCAAGCTGGAGCGCAAGGTCGTCGATGGTCTCAAGGAAGGCATCCGCACCGGCCATCTCGTGTTTCGCGGTTCGAGTCGCCAGGTCGGGGTAAAGCCAGGACAGACATCCGGGGGTGCCCTGCGTTCGGAAATGGCGTCCTACTGGCCCACGCTTTACCCGAAGTTCGACAAGGTCCCCGTCCGCATCACCAACGATCAGAAAGCCATTCAGGACGTGCTGGCCGGCGAGACGAACACGACCAAGGACGTGGCCGCGCTCAAGCTTTTCGACAAGGCCGGCAAGATCGACCTGAATTGCCCGCTGGTCGATTCGATCCGAATCCACCTGGCCACGGAGCAAACCAAGCGGCAAAAAAAAGTCTGCGGCCAGGACCTCCTCGCCGCACTCTGTGGCATTGGCTACGGATGGGACCCGAACGCGGTCCGGGTAGGTGTTGCCGCGCTCGTCCGTGCGGGCGCGGTAAAGGTCGTTGTGGGGCAAAAAGAGTATTCCAACCCCTCGGACCGCGACCTGATCGACGCCTTACGGGTCGCTCGCAAGTTTGACAAAGCCGAACTGATCCTGGAAGAGACCGAGGTCGAACCGGACGTTCTCACCGAGGCCCGCAAGTTCGTCATGAAGCTGGCGAAGAAGCGGGGAATCGACGAAACGCCAGCCGCCATCAGCGAGGCAGCCGAGGCTCTGGCCACTGCGATCCTGGCGCAGGCGGGAGACGTGACCCTTTGGGCCAGCGGCTCCGACATGCCCTTGCCCGTCAGCTTCATCGATGGCACCGATGCCTGGCGCCGGGTGCTGGACCTGACCAATCCCGTTCATCGAGTTAACGAGATCCACTCATCCCAAACCACATTGCAGAGCGGCTTCGAGGCCATCGGACAACATGCGGCCTTCCAGAAGCAGAGTGGCCAGTTGTTCAAGGAACTCACCGACCTGGTGAAGCGGTTGGAAGCCGTCGAGCATCGCGTTGATCCGCCGTGCGCGATTGCGTCGATCCTGACGGACTATAGGGCCGCCGCTTCGGCGGCTTCGTTCGCGGACAAGGATGTGTGGAACTCGCTCCAGACCCACAAGAACCAGGCTCTGCTGGAATTGACGCCGCTTCTGGACGGCTGGCGGGGTGAGGCACGAACGATACTCGACCAGGCGCTGGAACGGCTGCCCAACGATCTGTCCGAGCGGAACCTCGACGGGGCCTTGTATTCCTCGCTTTCGGAACCGCTCGTCCAGTTGCGAGACAGCCTGGATGCCGCCACCATGCCGGCACAGGTCGCCGCATTCCCCGACCGGGCCCGGCAACTGGTCCACAATCTGGCTCAGGGAATCACAGAGGAAGTCGCGAAAAAGCAGCGCGCCGAGCACAAGCCGGACGGGAAGACGAGCGGCAAGACGCCTCCCACGCCGCCTCGCCAGGTCCGAGTCGTTCGAGCGGCTGACCTCGTCTTAGTGACACGCGTCTCCACGGAGCAAGAATGGGAGGGACTGAAAACCAAACTCGACCAGCGGGTTCGACAGCTCTTGGCCGAAGGCTTTGATGTGGAGATTGGATGATGTCTCGACCAGTACCTATTGCAGATATCGAGATAGGCAGCTTCCGAAGTCTTCAAGGCGTCAAACTGAACGGCCTGAAACCGATCAATCTTCTGTTCGGCCCGAACAACTCTGGTAAGTCCACGATCCTGGAAGCCATTGCTCTCTTTAGCAGCCCACTAGATCTGCGCCAGTGGTTAGATGTTATTCGGTCTCGAGACCCTGGCGGAATCGACGAGGATCGACTGATCTCCTTACGATGGTGCTTCCCGATGGAGAAGACGCAAGGCCGTCGGCCGCAGGATGACGGTGGCGAGGAGTTCTTTGAAGGAGACGCCGTTATCCGCGGGACGGGAACTTTTCCGGTACGTGAACTGCACGCACATTATCGCGAGATCGAAGGAGAAATGGAGCCGGCGCAGATCGAACGGCGTCGCAGGAGAATGGGAATTGAGTCCGAGGAACCCACGGTTTGGCTCCAGCGTGGAGCAGAGTTGACTGTCCAGGCGGACATTGAGGGACAACAGAGCGAATTCGCACGTACGGTCTTCTGGGAAGATTCCTTCTTCGGGGCTCCTTCCCGATCCCAGGCCGTTGGTCTGCGTGTCCAGTGGCTAACTTCGTCAAGCTACCATTCTAGTCGTTCTTTAATCCGACTAGTCCATCGGTTGCGATTTGCTGGGTACCGAGATTCGGCGCTAGAAATGCTCCGCCAATTCGATCCTCTTGTTCAAGACTTCAGCATAGGTTCAACAAGGGGTAGGCGGCCCACGATCTTTGTATTACACGAGCGACTCGGCTATGTTCCATTGACCGCTTTCGGTGACGGAATGCGTCGTGCCCTGGCCATCGTTCTTGCTGCTGCCTCGGCGCGGGACGGGATCCTGCTGCTCGATGAATTTGAGGCCGGAATTCATTTCAGTGTTCTGCAGAAAGTCCTTCCAGTCGTTTTCACAGCCTGTAAGCACTTCGATGTTGAAGTGTTCGCCACAACGCACAGCCTGGAAGCAATCGACGCAGTCCTGAGTATCGAACGAGCTTCGCTCGACGACGTCGCCGCTTTCCGTCTGCCCTCCAAGACGACAGACTCCGTCGTTACGAGATACACGGGGCAGGCGCTCTTTGAGCTTCGCTACGAGAGCGGAATGGAGGTGCGCTAACCATGGGCAACACCTTCATCGCCGTCGAGGGACAGCACGATCTCGAGTTCATCTGCGGTTTGCTGAAGCCCGAAGGATTCGAGAAAGTGGTCCTGGTTGAGCGGCTCGACGAGATATTCGGACGCCGCATCATTAACACGAGGTTTCCGGTAGAAGGAGACCTGCATAAACGCGTTTCCAATCCCATGTTCATGCGTAGGGAAAGTGATTGGGTCGCCGTTCAGGCTGCAGGAGGAGAAACACCCCTGCTGCTCAGCTGTGTGAGTAAGGTCATGGAAGGACTTCGTCCATTCCCAGGCGCACTCTCGGCCGTCGGGATCGTTCGCGATGCCGATGACTCATCGGCAGGTGACCAGCTCACTGCATTGCTTGAAGAAGCAGATAAGATCAGAGAGATCCAAGGCTACTCGGTGAATCTGCCTCAGAATCCAGGCGAGATTGCTGAAGGCTCACCGCGTCTCGGCATCTTCGTTTTTCCGGATAACTCTGCTCAGGGAACGATCGAAGACCTGTTGATTGATTGCGGGGAGGCTGTCTACCCAAACCTGATCCAAGGGGCAAGGACCTATGTAAACGGCGTCGATCGGAGCCTGCTAAACGCGAAGGACAGGTCGCTGATCGATAAGCCTGCGGGCACGAGAAAGGCGGTTGTTGCCTGTGCCGCGAACATCCTCAAACCTGGCATGTCGATCGCCGCGTCCATCGATCAGAACCGCTGGCTCAACGAAACGACACGCGCGCTGCCGCGAGTACAGGCACTGGCCGATTTTCTGAAGAGGTTGTCGGGAATCTCGTAATGGACGCCGAACTGAAGAAAACGCTGAAAGCCGTCACGCTGGAGTTACGCCACCTGCTGGAGGGGCGGTACGACAACGCCGGCAAACGGAAGCCGGGCGACCTGGAGCAGCGGTTGGCCGCGATCGGCGTGCGCCGCGACCGTGCGTCCGTGCCCGTCGATGAACTTCGTCATCTGGCCCCGGAAGATCGTCTGGCCCGAAAGGTCGTTGACGCCTACCTGCAACTGCGGCAAGAGGCGGGCGTCGAGCGGTCCGACGCCGTCGCCGAATTCGTCCGCGAGACGGCTTACACCTGGGCCAACCGGCTGCTGGCGCTGCGTTGCATGGAAGCTCGTGAGCTTATCGACTCGGTCATCTTGCAGCAGGAAGCCTACGGCGGTCGTTCCCTGGAGCACCACCGCCTGGCTCAGCGGCATCCGGAGTTGTGCTCAGGCGACGATGACGGCCTTTTCGCCGTGCTCGAGAAGGTTTTTCGCAATCAGGCCGCGCGGCTGCCGATGCTGTTCGATGTGCAGGCCCCTGGCATCGCGCTCCGCCCCGCCCCAGCCGCCCTCAAGGATTGTTTCGGCCTTTTAGGCCTCAATCCCGACACACTGCGTAAGTACCGCATCCGCCTCAAGGAAGACGAGACGGGCAGTGCCGGAGCCGAGCTTCCGAACCCATTCACCGCGCCCGACGCGCTGGGCTGGGCTTACCAGTACTGGAACACCGAGGAGAAGGAGCGGGTGTTCGAGAAGGTCCGCACGGTCAAGGGAGCCAAGATCGCCGGCGCCGACATCATTCCGGCCACGCAGCTCTACACCGAAGACTACATGGTCAAGTTCCTGGTGCAGAACTCGCTGGGCGCGACCTGGATGGGAATGCACCCTGAATCAAAGCTCGCCGAGAACTGGGAATATTACGTCAAGGACGCCGACCGCGCCCCGGTCGAAAGGAAACCGGTCCGGGAGATTACTTTCCTCGACCCGGCCTGCGGCAGCGGGCACTTCCTGCTGGAGGCGCTTGACGTTTTTTATGCGATGTATCAGGAAGAAGGCGAGCTGACCAGGCCGGAGGCCATCTGCGACGCTATTCTCACCAAGAACCTCTTCGGCATCGACATCGACGCGCGCGCCGTCCAGATCGCCGAAGTGGCCCTGTGGATGAAGGCCGCCGAGCGTGCCTTTGATTACAAGGGCGTGCCGACAAACCTGGTCGCGGCCACCGCCAGCCACTTGAAGGGGGAGGCGTGGGAGCAGTTCCTGTCGAGCTTCCAGCGTGAACCATCGGTGGCACGCGTACTCCGCAAGTTCGCCCAGACGATGGAGCACATCGACGAGATCGGCAGCCTGGCCCGGCCCGCGGAGGACCTGCGCGAGATTATTCGCCAGGAGCATGCCACGTGGGAACGTCAGGTCCGCGAACGGAAAGAGGCCAACTACTTGTTCCCGGAAATGCGCGATGAAGCACTCAGCGGCCAGTTGCCGTTTCACGAAATCTCCGATGACGAATTTGCCGACCGGCTCTTCTACCGTGCCCGTGCCGGTATCGATGCCTTCACCGAACGGGCTCGCGCGGCAGGCGAGTTCGAGGATCAGATGCTTGGGAGCGAAACCCGCGCCGGCTTTCGGCTGGTGGACCTGCTCAGCCGTCGCTACGACGTGGTTGCGGCCAATCCGCCGTATATGGGCAGCAAGAACATGGGGCCGGCGCTCAAGAAATACGTCGAGCGGAATTTCAAAGCGGGCAAGCGTGACCTCTACGCGGCGTTCATTCTTCGCAATGTGGAATTGGCCGCAGACGGCGGCCGGGTGGCAATGGTCACGCAGCAGTCGTGGATGTTCCTAGGTTCGTTCGCAGAACTGCGAGCGATCGATGCGGATAAGCTCGAACAGCTCGAGGAAGGTGAGTTTCGAGGCCTGCTTCATGACTCAACAGTCGAAACGCTCGCGCATCTTGGCGAATACGGGTTCGACGATTCATCGGCAGCCGGGGCGTTCGTGGCGATGTTCACCTTGGCCGCTACCACGCCGCCCCAAGAACACCGGTTGACCGCATTTCGGCTGATCGGGCCGAAGTCACCTGTGGAAAAAGACCATCTGCTCCGGCAGGCCGTTGCGTCGGCAGAATCGCAAGCGCGCAACCGCCCCCAACAGGGACGGTTTATCGCTATTCCGCAGTCACCGATGTGCTACTGGCTGCGGGAACGGTTCTTCGAATTGCTGGCTGGCAAGACACTGGGCGACATCGCAGATATTCCCTGTGGTCCATCATTGGGCGACACCGAAAGGTTTGTTCGTTTTGCTTGGGAATGCCGGCGTCTTGGCGTGAGGCCAGGGTCCGCACGTTGGCTCCGTTTCCACAAAGGTGGCGGATATCGGAAGTGGGCAGGGTTCGAATACTGGCAGGTTGAATGGGAGCGAGACGGAGTACGAGTCAAGAACGCCGGCCTTCCAGGCACGTTCATTCGGAATGAGCGGTTCTACTTTCGCGAGGGATGGGTGTTTAGTTCGCTGGCTAGAGGATCGCTTGGCCTGCGTCTTGCGAACACAGGCGTGTGGGGCTCCGTAATGGCGGCACCAGTGATTCCACGCACTCCAGCTCCCGTCGGAATGATTGGCAACTCGCGATTGGCCACGGCCGCAGTACGGTGGATGCGCCCGCAAATCGTTCTCAGCGAGAGCTACGTGGGGCGCACACCGGTTCCCGACGTGTTCCCGGAATTGTGGTCCCGATTGGAAGTTGCCTGTGTGCGACTCAAGTCCGCAATTGTTTCGCAGTATCCAACCGAGAGTTGCTTTGAAGTGTCATTCCCGATCTACAAAGACTTCGGGGCTAACCACGCGTCCGCCGTTTTGAAGGGATTCCCGATTGAGGCTGCGCTGCTCACGCTCGAAGGCGTGTGTGAGCGGCTCGTTTTTGCGGCCCACCGTCTCAGCACAGAGGACGAAGCAGCCATTCTCGATGAAACTGGCACGCCGACCGCATGGTTCCCGCTGATAACAGGCTTCGATAAATCGACCTTGCCGGCAGGCGATTTGGCGGACATGCCACCGCAAGATGTGGTTGCCTCCATCACATCGCACGAACGGCAAAATCTGCACAACGCAGAACTCGCTAAGCTTCGCTCGAATCTCCGCGTGCTGTATGAGTCTGGGCCGCACGGCAACGTTGAATTGGAGGAAGACGCGAGCGAGACGGGCGCAGACGACGAAGGCGACGACGCCGTGGCTGGCCTTCGAGTTTCTATTCCGACGGAGACATTTCTGGAAGACCTTTCGCAGAAGCTGAAAGTTCATCCCAATTCCATCTACTGGCTCCTCAAGGAAGGAATTGAGAAGGAAGGCTGGCGCTGCCTGCCCGAAGAGCGCCGCCTGTGGGCCGATCGCATCACGGTCATTGTGCTGCGCATGCTCGGCCACCGCTGGCCCAAGCAGATCGAAGTCGGCGAACTGGTCCCCGACTGGGCGGACCCAGACGGGATCATCCCGCTCACTCCGCTGACCAACGAATCGACGCTCTTCGACCGTGTGCAACAGCGGCTGAGGGCCGACAAGATCGACGCCAGTCACTTCGCCGAAGTGATGGGCAAGCCGCTCGACGCCGGGCTGGCCACCGAGTTCTTCAAGCATCACACGAAGCAGTTCAAGAAGCGGCCGATCGCCTGGCAACTGCAAAGCGGCAAGTTCACGGCCCGCACGTCGCCGGCATTCGCGTGCTTGCTGTATTATCACAAGCTGGATGCCGACACGCTTCCCAAGCTCCGCTCGCAGTACGTCGGCCCGCTGCGGCAGAGGCTGGAAACCGAACTGCGAGGCATCCTGGCCGTCGCCGCCCAGGCCCGCAGCGACCGACAGGAAAAACGCCGCGCGGAACTGGACGACGCCATCCACGAACTGACCGCCTTCGACGCCAAACTGGAGAAAGTGGCTCGCGAGGGCTTTGATACGCCGGGCCTCAAGAAACTGCTGGCGTCCGAGGCGCTCGACCGCTGGTGTTCGCTGGACGGCAAGCGCCCGCATCCGACAACAACGGTGGAACTGATCGGCCAGGAATCGGCCTATGCTCCAGACATCAACGACGGAGTGCGGGTGAACATCGCCCCGCTGCAAAAGGCCGGCCTACTTGCCGCCGACGTTCTGGCCAATAAGGACGTGGACAAGGCCATCGCCGACCGTGCCCAGTGGCGTGCCGACGAACGCCGTTGGGTGCGCGAAGGCAAACTGCCTCAACCCGGCTGGTGGCCGGAGAGCGGAGACTAATCATGAAGATCATCAAGCTGGAAGTCGAAGGCTACCGCTCGCTCAAATCGCAAACCTGGTGTCCCGGTGACCTGAACGTGGTTATCGGACCGAACGCGAGCGGCAAATCGAATCTACTGCGGGTTCTGGAAATGCTCAACGCCGCGGCCAAGGGAGGATTAGGCCCAATACCGTTCGTCGAAGGAATTGGCGAAGTGAAAAGCTGCCCAGTTTGAATACCTGGATTCGCTATCTCTCCCAATGTGGCGGCGAACGCGGTCTTTTTCTCCTTCGACGAACGGTATTGGGACGGCGCAGCAAAAGGGATTCGCCTGCGCGCGAAGATGACGCCGATTCCGCCCTCCACCGACCCCGTGAACGACGCCTTGACGTACGAAATCGCGCTTGCACGACTGGGCAAGTCGAGCAGCTATCGGATCGATCACGAGCTCCTGGGTAACTTCTCCAAGGTCGAGGCGGGGGAAATGCAGGCGCCGTTCAAGCTGATCGAACGCGACCCGCACCATGCCGTCGTCTACTCGATCGATTCGCAGCGTTTCGAGGCTCCGGCCGACACGCTCCTCCAGGAGGAGGCTTTGCTTGCAGTGGCCGGTGGTCCCTTTGCCGCCAACCGGTTTGTGGACGAGTTTCAGAAGGGGCTGGCCTCCTGGAAGATTCATCAGGACTTCCAAACGCACGGCGCAGCCCAGATCCGCTCGCCTCAGGTGGCGCGAGCGGAGACTCAGGTCAGCGCCGACGGTCAGAACCTGATTTCGGTGTTACACAGCCTGTACATGGGGAGCCGGCAATTCAAGAAAGAGGTCAACAAGGCCATGCGGGCTGCGTTCGGCGAGGACTTCGAGGAATTGCTCTTCCCGCCAGACGCCGACCATCGCATCCAGTTACAGATCCGTTGGCGAAGCCTCCAGCGCGAACGATCCGCGGCCGACATCTCCGATGGTACGCTACGGTTCTTGTTTCTCCTCGCCGTGCTGGCTAATCCTTCGCCGGCTCCGCTGATCGCGATTGACGAGCCTGAAACCGGGCTGCATCCGTCCATGCTTCCCATCGTTGCCGAGTATGCTCGCGAAGCCGCGAACAAGGCCCAGGTGATCCTGACGACACATTCGCCCGAATTCCTGAATGCCTTCGGCGACGACCCACCGACCACGACCGTCGTGGAGTGTCGGGACGGAGAGACTGTTCTGCGTGTCGTCTCGGGTGAAACCCTGTCGTATTGGTTGAAGGGCTACACGCTGGGCGAACTGTACCGTTCGAGCGAGCTGGAGGCGATGAGGTGAAGTTTGTCCTGCTGGTCGAAGGCTGTGGGGCGACACCAAAACTGACCCCCTTGACGACACTAAAACTGACCCCCTCCTGGACACTTGTTAAGGAGGGAATATGGACAACGTCGACCCCGATTTGGTTAACCTGCTTGACACGCAG
>JBEKTN010000115.1:0-25330 GCA_049516015.1 Isosphaeraceae bacterium
TCTATTTCCCATCGTGCCATCTTATCCACTCAGACGAAGATCTCCCAAACACCATCTGCGTAAGCAGATAACTCCTACGACCCGCAACCTACCCTGGTCCCAGATCAGGAGGTCTGAGGCTGTTCCATTCGAAGACAGCCTTTTCGACGCCGCCCTCTGTTATGGCTCGCTTCATCTCTTTGCGGACACCGTTGTTGCTCTGCGCGAGATGGCCCGCGTGATGAAGCCAGCAGCAACTCTTTCAGTCTTCACCTTTGTCGCAGGTCGCGGTGGTGTGCTAAAGTTTCGCCGTGTTCGTGAGTGGAGTCTCAGGAATCACGGCCTTCATGTATTCGGCCTTTCTGAGATGGAGCAGTACTTGACCGCTTCAGGCTTTAAGGACTTCCAGCCCGAAGTATCTGGCTCCATTTTGACTTTCAGCGTTCGCAAGCAAGCGGCCTGACTGGTGGCGCAAGTCGAGAGCGAAGAAGACGATCGCGGCATCGTCCGCGAAACCGGATGCACCAGGCAACATCAGAGTAGCCTCGGTTGCCCAGCGCGACAATCCGCCGTCGGACACCGGAGATCGGCGATGTGTACATGGGGCGGGCGATCTCGTTCAAGTTTCGCGGCCCGCTGGGCAAGCATCAACCTGGACCGGTCCCGACCGGGCTGAACTGGGACGCCTGGCTTGGCCCCGCTCCAGCTCAGCCTTACAGTCTTTTCCGGCACCAGCGCTGGCGCTGGCTATGGGACTTCAGTTCCGGCGACATGCCCAATCAACTGGTTCACCAGATGGACCTGATCCGCTGGGCCGCCGGGCTGAACGAGCATCCCGACCGCGTGCAGTCGATGGGCGGGCATTTCGTCCACGACGACGACCAGGAGTGCCCCAACAATCAAACCTTCGCCTGCCAGTTCGCCAGGAACAACTTCCTCCTGGAGGCCGAACATCGCAACTGGTGCACGCCCAGCGAGGCCGGGTTTCGTGACCAGTATCCTTTCATCCAGCCCAAGTTTCCGGTGGGTGCGATTGTTTTCGGCACCAAGGGCTACATGCTCTTTCCCGATCACAGCAGCTATTACACGTTCCTTGGCCAGGACCGTGAACCCGGCCCGAGCAGCTCCGTGCCCGATCACCCGATCACCGACGAGCCGCACTTCCAGAACTGGATCGCCGCGATGCGGAGCCGCGATCCCGCCCTTCTGAACTCCGAAATCCACGAGGCCCGTATGACCGTGGCGCTCCCTCTTCTGGGCAATGTCGCGTACCGTCTGGGAAGGACGCTGCACTTCGACCCAAGACCGAGACGTGCCTTGGCGATGACGAGGCCAACCAGTTGCTCGCGCCCCGTTACCGGAATCCCTACGTGGTTCCCGAGACCGTTTAAGCGGCATTTCAAAGCGAACTTGCCAGGATGCCAGAGTACGGCTACAACCTCGGATCCACCGGCTCGCTCTCCAGGGCGAGAACGCCGAAGACGCACTCGTGGACCCGCCGTAACGGCTCTCCACGCACGAACCGCTCCAGCCCCTCGATGCCGAGTGCGAACTCACCGAGGGCGAGTGACCTCTTACGACCCAGCCCACGGGACCGCAGACGATCCAGGTTCACGCCGGACGTATAGTCGGGACCATAAATGATCCGCAGGTACTCACGTCCACGGCACTTCACCGCGGGTTGAGTCAGACCTCGACGGCCCTTGTGAAGGAAAGCCAGCGGTTTCACGACCATCCCTTCTCCACCCTGGCCCGTCAGCTCCAACCACCAGGTGATTCCTTCCTCCTGGCTGGCGGGGTCGGTCACGTCCACGACCAGGTATCGGGTCGCCAGCAGCAGTTCGGGATCGGCGCGGCAGACCTCGGCGAGAGTCTCCATGTGCCAGGGATGGTCCCTGTCCGTGTGGACCAGACGCTCGGTGGCGAGCAGGTGAAACGGGGCCAGCTTGAGGCCGGAGAGCGTCTCCACCGACCAGCAATGCTGCCGATATGCGGCCACGAACCGGTCGATGTCCTGCTCCCGAAGACGGAACCGGGCCTCGACCGCGACGAGCTTTGCCTTCTCTTCCCCCACCAGTCGCCCCGCCGCGGCGTCCAGAGCCATGACCGCACGGGGCAACGAGGCCGAGCCCGCCGAACCGACCGCCGCATACTGGGTCCGCAGGAGTTCCTGGGCCTTGGCCGACCAGGGCATCAATTCGCAGTCCAGGCACACCCAGGACGTCTGGAGCTTCGCCCACAGGTCGGCCACGGTGAGGGCCGCGCGCACCCGGTCGAGGAACCGCCGCTCCAGGTCCGGGTCGTTGAAGAACCGGCGCCCCGTCCGGGTGGTGACGATGCCGGACTCGCCGGTGGTCACGCCGAACCGTTCCCGTGCGGCCTTCTCGTCCCGGCAGACGACGACGACCGCCCGCGAGCCCATGTGCTTCTCCTCGCAGATGACCCGCGGGACGCCCTCGTTGCGGAAGTAGGCAAACGCCTCGGCCGGGTGCTCCAGCAGCCCGGCGGCCCGGCTTGTCTCGCAGGGCGACATGGTGGGCGGCAGGTAGATCAACCACCTGGGGTCGGCGGCGAACCGGCTCATCACCTCCAGCGCCGCCGTGGCGTTCTCCTCCCGGATGGTGACATTGCCCCTGAGCCGGGTCGGGATGATCCGCTTGCCCAGTACGTCCTCGGCGTCGAGCACCTCGTCGTGGACCTGCTGAGCCGACAGGGCGGGTGCCCGCTCCTCGGGCGGCAGGAACGGTCGAGCCGGTTCACAGTACGTGCGGGCGGCGGGGACCGGCACGAACTCCTTCTCCGGGTAGCGGAGGGCGGTAAGCTTGCCGCCGAAAACGCAGCCGGTGTCGATGTTGACCGTCCGGTTCAGCCAGTCGGGCTCCGGGACCGGTGTATGACCGTAGACGACCATCGCCTGACCCCGGTATTCCGACGCCCAGTCGAAGCGAACGGGCAGGCCGAACTCGTCGGTCTCGCCGGTGGTCTCGCCGTAGAGGGCAAAGTCCCGTACCTTGCCCGAGCCCCGACCCTGTATCTCCTCCTTCATCCCGGCGTGCGCGACCACGAACTTGCCGTCGTCGAGGACGTAGTGGCTCACGAGGCCGTCGAGGAAGTCCGCCAGGTCCCGCTCGAACGAGGCGCGGATCCCTTCGGATAGTGCGGCGATCTCAGCTAGCGTGTTGGCCAACCCGTGTGTGATCTGCACATTCTTGCCCCGGAGCTTACGCACAAGCTTCAGGTCGTGGTTGCCGGGCACGCACAGGGCCGAGCCATGGACGACCATGTTCCGCGCCAGGCGTACGGCCTGGAGGATACGGGGGCCGCGGTCCACGAGGTCGCCCAGGAACACGGCCCGGCGGCCTTCGGGGTGGACGAAGGTCCGGTCACCCCAGAGCGGATCATCGCTGTCCAGGCGGGCCGCCACGTAGCCGAGGCGAGCGAGCAGAGCCTGCAGTTCCTCGCCGCAGCCGTGAACATCGCCGATGATGTCAAACGGGCCGTGCTCGTCTCGCTTGTCGTTCCACAGAGGAACTCGCTCGATGACCGAAGCCTCAACCTCCTGGGGCGAATTGAGCACAAAGACGTGCCGGAACCCCTCCCGGTGAAGCCCCCGCAGCGACCGTCTGAGTTGCGAGTTCTGGTTGCGGACGACGTGCGGGCCGAAGTCCCGATCGGCTCGCTGGCTGTTGCGCTCCTGGCAGAGCTTCTCGGGCAGATCGAGAACAATCGCCACCGGCAGGCAGTGATACTGCCGGGCCAGCTCCACCAGCGGCTTGCGGGCCTCGGGCTGGACGTTGGTGGCGTCAATCACCGTGAGCCGCCCCAGGGCGAGCCGCTTGCCGGCGATGAACCGGAGCAAGTCGAACGCTTGGTTCGTGACCGTCTGGTCATTCTCATTGTCGCTGACCATCCCTCGGCAGGCGTCGGAGGAGAGAATCTCCGTCGGCTTGAAGTGCCTGCGGGCGAACGTGCTCTTGCCCGAGCCGCTAGGGCCGATCAGGACGACCAGGCTCAGCTTGGGGATCTTGACGGTCACGAGGAATCACGCCTCTTCTATCCTCTGGTCGAGCCAAGCGGTGAAGGCTGCGAACCGGGGGCATCGCGCGGCCACCTTCGTGGCGCTGATCTTCTCCAGAAGCTTACTGGCATGCCGGATCTTTGCGTTGTTGGACTCGGAGTACTTCCCCTTGCTCGTGTCCTTCGTCGCGTTCGCGAGCTTGGAGTACAAGTTGGCCTTGGGCTCGTGCTCGAGGTTTGACCGCTGGGGTAGGCTTTTCGGACGGAAGCCCTGTCCGTAATAGAGTGCCATGCCATCCGGGTCGGCGGCGATCCAGGTTCCATTTCCCGGAGCCGCTCGGGCCGATCAAGACGTTCAACGGAGCAAGGTCGATCGGTTCCGACCCTGGTGCGAACGAAAGGAACCCATCGAGACGGATCGACCTTATGAACCTGGTATCTGACATCGTTCCGGACCCTCCAGGCCGTGGACTTCTCTCCGAACTCTCATCCTAAAGCGAGGACAGATTCCTTTCAATTACTGCCATCTGTGTAGGTGACCCAAGCACCTCATCCTCTGGCCCGATCGGCAAGAACCTCACGCCATAGCCGTGCCGCCTGGCGACCCCCTCGGCCCAGTCCCGGAATTCCTGCCTGGTCCACTCGAACCGGTGGTCGGGATGACGTAGCTTCGCGACCCCGACGTTCTCCCACGTCACGTTGTACTCCCGGTTGGGAGTGGTCAGCACCACCGCTGCCGGACGGGCGAACTCGAACACGGCCCGCTCGAAGGCCGACAGCCGGGGTGGGTCGAGGTGCTCCACGACTTCCACAACGGCAGCAACATCGAACCCCTCCAATCGCCTGTCCCGGTAGATCAGCGATCCGTGGATCAGCTTGATGCGAGCCGCCTGCCGCTCGGGGAGCCGGTCGAGCTTGAGCAGGTCACGGGCCGTCTCCAGGGTTCGGATCGACACGTCCATGCCGACGATCTCCTCGAACTGCTTGTCTTTGAGCAATTCCCGGAGCAATTTGCCCTCGCCGCAGCCGAGGTCGAGCACCCGCTTCGCACCGCTCGCCCGGATCGCCGCAAGGACGGCCCCGATCCGCTGCTCGTGGAGGCTCAGGGGCTTCTCCAGCACCTCTTCAGCCTTGTCGGCAGACCGCTGTTCGTCACCCTCCGCTGCCGACGGCTGCTCTTCCTGCACCAGTCGGGCAAGTGCCTGGCGGAAGAGACTGGGCTGGTGCTTCAGGTAGCGACGCGTGATCTCCTCTCGCTCAGGATGGTTCGCCAGCCAGCCGCTTCCTTTCGTCAACAACTTCTCAAGCTCGGATTCGCCGACGAAGTAGTGCTTGGCGTTGTCGAAGACGGGGACCAGGACGTAGAGGTGGGTCAGCAGGTCCGAGAGGGTCGTGATCTTGCCGATCGTCACGGAGAAGTACGGGCTCTCGCCCCACTCGGGGAATCGCTCGTCCAGCGGGTGCCGCACCGCCGCGACCGAATAACCCAGCGGCTCGAAGACGGTCCGGAGGAACCGCTCGCCACCCCGCACGGGGAGGACATCGAGCCGAGCCTCCAGCGGGATCAGGGTCGCCGTCAATTCGGGCCTGTCTGCACAGCGACCTTGGAGAGCCGAGCCATAGACCTGGGAGATCGCCACGCTCAGAAATGAGGAGGCGACGTAGGGGCGGTCGTTGACGTACCGGTCAAGCAGCCCCTCCCCCTGGCCCTTGCCCCGGACCATGCCCACCGGGTCCACGTCGAGCAGCAGGCAGGCTTGACATCGTTCGGCCGATGCTTCCGGGTAGAAAACGTGCGCCTTGCCGAAGCTCAGGTCGCAGCTCTGAAAGCGTCCGGGATTCTTGTGCAGCAAGAAGCCAAGGTTCGTGGCAGGCTGATGTGTCGTTGCGATGGTGAGCAGCATGCGTCCGTCCAACCCGCAAGGAACAGTCGGGGCTCAGTCGACAACCCACACCTTGAGCGGATCTGCATCCCAACGAGGTGATGAAAACCCGACTCGCTCCCTGTCCCCCAGGACACAGAATCGCGACACCGGGTTCGCCGTCCGGATCAATCGCCAGTTTGAGCAGGTCGATGACCGAGCCTGGTGGGGCGACTCGTGACGAGAGCCATATTGAGGAAGTTCTCCATGATGCGTCGGGACGACTCGGGTGTGCCGTCCATCTCGATATCGATTCCCGTCCAGAGCGCCCTGGGGGCGCGAGCCCCGTGCGGTCGTGGACGCCTCGGCCCGCGGATTGGTCTGCGCTTCGGCTGGCGCAGATCGGGGGATCGCGGCTGTCTTGCCGGGATCCGCCATGGCCCCGATCCACTCGCGCACCAGGGCCAGACCTTCCTTGTGAACCAGCCGCTTGCCCAGCTCGGGCATCATGATGCCGGCATCGGTGGAGTCGATCCGAAAGACCAGGATCGACTTGTCGGGCTGGCCCGGGACGATGTCGAATTCTCTGCCGCCGGAGCCGCGGCCGGCGGCCACCGGCGGCTTGTAGATGCCGAAAGCGGTGGGATTCCGTTGCGACGCGAGCAGATCCAGTCCCGAATTCCGCGCCGGGCCGTCGGGATTGTGGCAGTGGGCGCAGTTGATCTCGAGCCAGGCTCGAGCCCGGGCTTCGAGCGTGCCGCTCTTGGGGTCGTCCCAGACCGCCAATTTTGGGGCCTGGGCCGCGGGCGGAGCTCCCGAGAGTGCCCCCTGACGGGTCCAG
This sequence comes from Isosphaeraceae bacterium, assembly GCA_049516015.1. Taxonomy (GTDB): domain Bacteria; phylum Planctomycetota; class Planctomycetia; order Isosphaerales; family Isosphaeraceae; genus Aquisphaera. The sequence continues at coordinate 6,700 of JBEKTN010000115.1, forward strand.
TGCTCGAGCTGGTTCTCGACTCCCGAGGAGTACGCGAAGTCCCGGTTCAGATGCCTGGCCTTGGGACCGATCGGCGTCACGGTCTCGCCAGCCTTGTGGCACCCCTTGCACTGGTTGGCATTGGGGATGATGTAGTTATTCGTCCGAGGCTTGCCGTCGCCATGAATCCACTCGACGTCCTGCGTTCCTCCGGCAAGCTCGAGAGTGGCCTCGGTCTGCTCTGCGTTCCAGATGTAGGGCAGACCGACCCATCCCTCGGATTTTCGTTCCAGAATCCGCGTCTCGATCAGCCGCCGTCCCAGGGACGGATCGCGCGCATCGCGCGGATAGGCAAACGTCTTGGCGATCATGGTTCCGACGGGAAACTCGAAGGCGTCGCGGTCGCTGTAAGTCGCATGCGTTCCCGGCGGCAGCCTGAGGAATCGATACTTCAGGGCGCAATCGCTGAAGAGCGCCGAGTTCAGATCGTAGGGAATGACGCCCTCGGCCGGCTCTTGCGAGCCGCCGTTGCCGACGAAGAGTCCGTATTGCGAGAGCCTTTCAGGGGGCGTCTGCGATGTCGCCTGGACGGCTTGCGGACTTGTCGAGCCGCAGCCGGCGAGAGCCACCATGAGGAATGCCGGGAGAGCTGCCCGTGGAGTCCGCCGTGCGGACCAGCCGGCTCGGTCCGCACAGCCTCGCACACCATTGCGCTTCCTCACTTGACCCCCTCGATCGAGACAGGTTCCAGAGCTGGCAGTTCGCCGTCGTAAAGCTTGAGGTCACGGACGATCTTGGGACCTTTGCCGGCAGCAGCGATTCCGCCCGGTGCGCCGGCCTTGAGCGAGGCCGCGTCGAAGTTGGCGAAATCGGCGTTGCCGTTGTTGCGGATGTGGATTCCCAGTTCCGGCGGCAGCGACCCGCCGGCCAGGTATTTCGGATTGACGATGCCATCGTAGAGGATTGCCGGCAGCGGCGAGCCCACCACCTTGCTGACAAGCAGGCCGAGTGCTCCGGAGGGTCTCTCGCCATTGCTCTTGAAGCGATTGTCGTGGATGTGAATCGATTCGCAGAACGGGTCGAACTTGTCATCCTTCAACGGCTTGTCGGTGAGCAAGTAGCTGATGATGGACAGGCCGGTGGTCTGGTTGTTCTCGATCGCGTTGTCGAAGACTTCGACCTGGTCGCTGGCCATGATCATGACCCCGGTTCCCGGTGGAACCGTCGCCACGATGTTGCCCTTGGGGGCGAAATTCTCGTGGTTGTTGGCCTGAACTGTGTTCTTGTAGACCCGGCAGTGGCGGCCGTCCTTCCTGGGCAAGTCCGGCATGGTGAAGACCAGGATGCCGCCGGCATTGTCCGTTGCCAGGTTCTCGTAGACGTCGGCCCGCGTGCAGTTCTCGATCTCGATACCCGCCACGTTCTGCTCGACCTTGTTGCGGCGGACGATGATGTTTTCGGATTGGCCGACGTAGATCCCCGCATCCAAAGCCCCCTTGACGACGCAGTTCTCGATGAGGACGTCCGAGCAGAGCACGGGGTAGAGTCCGTATCCGCCATTGGTCTCCGATGGCCCGCCGGTCCACTCGGTCCGCACGTTGCGAATGAACAGTCCCTTGGTGCCGTTCACCTTGATTGCGTCTCCCTTGGGGTCTTCCACTGCGAGGTCTTGCAGGGTGATACCCGTCTTGCCGGTGATCAGCAGACCCTCGCCCCCCGTTCCTTGTCCCTGGTTCTTGAAGCTCAGGATGGTCTTGTCCTGGCCCTGGCCGCGGATCGTCACGGAGCCCTCATCGAGTGAGAGGATCGCGGTGAATTCGAATTTCCCGGGACCGAACTCGATGATCTCCCCTGCTTTGGCCTTGATCAGCGCCGTCTGTGCTCGCTTCGGGGCGTCAGGACCGACATCGATCCGCGTCACCTGCGGGACGCTCGAGCCAGTCGCCGGGACACTTGAACCAGCCGCCGGCTGCGCGCCCGTACCGGATCCGGGCTGCGGGGCGCAACCGGTGGTGCATACCGCGCTGGCAATGAGAAGAAGGGCAGACAGGTTGACGATTCGCAATGTCGGTTCTCCTGGGAGCTAGCAAGGAAACAGTCGCGTCGTGCCGGATGGCGGCAGATCGGTCCACCGGTCACCGCCGTTATCAGGACGAGGCGGAGCGATCCGGGCCTCCGGTTGTCTTCCTGGTCATCCAGATTATCCCTCCATGCCTACCTGTTGTAGAGGGCTCCGTGAGGCCACTGGATGATTTCTACGAGACCGCGCGGGCGAAAAAAACGCCGGGATTCTCTCCCGGCGTGCATCGAGACTGCGTTTCAAGGGAATACTGGCCACGATCAGTGCTACGCCACGAACGCGGCGTACAGCCGTCTGCGTGCCTCGCGAAGCGCATGCTCGACCGGGGCGAGTTCCCCCTCGTTCATCACCCTGAAGAGCAGCCGGTCGAGATCGGCCTCGAGCTCGACCAAGCGGTCATTGCGCTTGCCCGCTGGCGCGCCCGTTGGTGCGGCTTTGCCGTCGGCGATCGCGGCGGTTTCCTGTTTCGGTTTCCGTCCCCGTTTCTTGCCGGTATAGGGACGTTTCGTGCTGGCCGCCGCTTCGGTCTTTGTACGACGCTTGCCGCGCAGATTCCCGGCCAGCCCCATTTGCGACCTCGTCTTGTTGACCAGGGTCTCGCTGATCGTCCCTTCCATCCCCGCTGCCGACCAGGCCTCGTTGACTGCTTTCGTATTGGCCATCGGGTGATCGATCAGCAGCTCCTTGACAAAGGATGTCTTGCCTTGATCTCGTGTCTTTGTTGGCATGACTGCATCTCCAGGTGAGTAGTACCGGCCCACTTTCTTCACAGATCATCAATCAATAATCAATGTAAACTACAGAATCAAGAGGTTGATCCCGGATCGCACAAAAAAAGTATACAGTCCTGGCATCGTGATTGCTCCCTCTTGCAACTGCACCGGGAAAGTCGCAACGCAACAGTGTAGGGAGCTGGCAACACAATCTCGCGGTGGCAAGGCAGAGGTAAGAATCCGAAAACCCGGGACTCACGGAGGAAAGACATGCCACGGCAAGATGACGGTATTCCGGCTGCCTTTAACCTCTGCACGGTTCCCATTTCCTCGGCCAGCCGTCATCTGTCATCCGTCATCTGCCATCTGCCATCTGCCATGCTGCCATCTGCCATGCTGCTTTCAGCACCCCTGCGGGGTGCGGCCTCCTCATTTTCCCGGAGGCTTCGCGCCAGGCACCTTGAGCACTGCATCAAGGGCGTCCGGGAGCTGGTCGCCCAGATGAGGCCCGCCACCCACGAAGAGACGGGCGACCATGCCGGCTCGGTCGATGACGACGGTTTGCGGAATGGCATTGGCCGCGTACTTCTCGGCAACGGCCCCATCACGATCGAGTGCGACCGCAGGGTGCAGCTTGTGCCGCTCGAGCATGGAGGTGATTTGCTGGGGCGCTTCCTGCAAGTTGACCGCGATCAACTGTACGTCCCGATCTCGAAACTCGCCGGCGCCCCGCTCGACCTGAGGCATCGCTTGCAGGCACGGTCCGCACCAGGTGGCCCAGAAATCGAGCACGACCACCTTTCCCCTGGTTTGCGCCAGATGAAATCTCGGCCCTCCCAGAAGCTCCAACTCGAAGTCGGGAGCAGGCTTGCCCACCAGGGCGGATTCGGTGCCCAGGGGACGACCGGCCGGCGATGAGCCGGAATCGGCTTGAAACGCCTTCGGCTCGGTCGCGTTTTGCAGTTTCCATTGCTGATAGGCCAGACCTTCCGCGGCCTTGTCGATGCCGCCGCCGATCAGCAACTGCCCGACTTCCTTGAGAACGACCTGGCACGGGCCCAGCACGTCGCTCTTGCCAGAGAGCGTCCCGCTTGCAAGCAGGTCGGCCAGGAAGGTCAAGCGTATTCCATCATTGCAAACCGCCTGGACTCTCGTGCCCGCGCCGGGTGGCGACGGCGCGGCGGTTTTGCGGGCGGGATCAAGTGTAACTTCTCAAGAAATCCGGGCGATTCCGCGATGGCATGAGCTCTTATCCCTGGAATTCCCGAGGAAGTTGGCCTGAAACGGCCACCTTCCTGAGCCCACTACCCAGAGTTATTGAGCGGTTACACTTTTTTCCACCTGCTGGAAGGCACCGCTGAGACGCGAGCCGTTCTGGTAGACGGCTGCGAGGGCACGGTCCTTGGTCGCGCCGGAGCGGGACAGGAATACTCCGCCGATCTGATCTTCGGGGATTCGCGATTCACCCTTGGCATCGCGGATCACGAAAGCCTTCGACGCCGCATCGAACCGGCTGACTTACCCATACACAGTGGAGGCATCCGTTTCCGGGTCGGTGTGAAGGGCATGGCCTACCGTTCGTAAATGGGCAGGAAGCGGTAATTGAGTGCCAGGGCCAGCAGTGAGAACGACGTCGAAAGTGTCGGACCGAACTGGCCCTGGAAGCTGCCGTCGGGCTTCTGAGCTGCCTTGAGCTGTCGGACCATCAGCTTGTTCCATTTATCCCAGGCGTCGATGTCGCCCTGAAAGATCGCCTGTGCCTGGTAATAGCGACCGTATTCCAGCCATTGCTGCGGACTTTGCTGCTCGAGCCGCTGCTTGAGGTAGTTGACCGTCGCCTTGTACTTTGAGAGGGGGAAGAAGGCCCTGGTTTTGAAGGAATTGCTGCATCCCTCTCATCTGGTTGAGCTGGCGATTGAGCAGGGCCCACTGCCTGTCCTCGAACAGCGGCTTGAGCTTGGCCTTGGCAATCTGGCCGGCCTGGTACATCACGAGGTAGTAGTCGTACTGCCCAAACCGGGTGGGCGGCTGGGTCTCGCTCAAGATCAATTCCACGAGTTTGCGACGTTGCTCGTCGCGGAACCCTACCAACTGGTCCAGTTGCGCCACGACCAGCTCGATCTTGGCTCGATAGCGGAATCGGTTCTTGTCCTGGATGACCTTCTGGTACCGCGCGTCTTCCTCTTCGCTGAGGACCCTCCGGATGGTCTTGGCGTAGATCGATCCATCGCCGAACAGCCCTGAACTGAGCGCCGCCTGAAGTGGTACCAGCTCCTGGTAGATCTCGCCGATCTTGGTCTGGTCTTGCTTGACCTTCTCGAATTTCTTTCGTTTTTCCTCGACCTTGTCGAAGAACCGTTTGATGTCACCACGCCCGGCCAGCAGCAGCTTTTTCTTCTGGGCCTCCGATAGGGTGCACATCCTGGCGACGTCATCGACCTGGAGGGCGAGCAAGGAGTCGAGCTTGTTGCGGCCGGCCCTTGAGTTCCTGGGACCGCCGAAAACCCATTGATCGAATTGATCGTCGGTCATCACCCAGACGCCCCGGGCGGGTTGCAGGGCCGCGTTGACCTCAGCGTCCTCCTCAAACTCACCGTCCACGCCCTGCGACCAGCAGGTTCGTCCCGATCCGAGAGCCGCCAGGAGCGCCGCGGCCAGGTGCAAGCGGAACCAGCAGGATCGATCGAACCTTCTCATGGAAGCGCCTCGGAGTGGGAAGCGGGATCGAGCATGTCGCAAGCCAGTGTCAGTAGGATCATTTCTTCTCCTTGGCCTCGGCTTCCTTCTGAGCCTCGGCCAGCTCCGGGTCGTCAAGCGGATCGTTCTCCCTGATCACGCCGCCGAAGCTGAACCCCCAGAAAACGTTCTGGTTCCTGGGAATTCTCCGCCAGACCTCCTTCTGGTTGTCGGTCAGGATCGGCGCCACGACCTGGTCGGGGACGTTGGGGAAGAAGTTATCGATGTTCATCAGCATCTCCAGCGACTGGCCCCAGGCATCCTTCCAGTTTGCTGACAATGCCTCGACCAGCCTGGTGCACTGGTCGGAAGTCAGGACCAGGTCCCCGTCGAGCTTCGCGACCAGATTATCGATGACGACCTGCTTTCGGCTGGCGGCTCGCTTCTCCAGCTCCGCCTTGTACCGGCTCTCCTGATCATGAGTGAGCAGAGGGCTCATGACCCTGGTGAGCTCTTGCTCGATGAGCCTGCGGGGATCGGGATACTCCGTGCCCGGCCGCCATCCCCCGCGCATCATTTTCTGCTGGGCCTCGACAAAATTCCTTGCCGCGGCCTTGACCGCGGTTTCTCCCATCCGGGCCAGTTGTTTGCGTTGATCCGTGTTCAGGCCGCAGGTGTTGCGGATGAAATAGTACTCGGCGCGGAACATCGGCCGGAACTGCTGCGCATACTGAGCGGCCTGTGCGTCGAGTGCTGCCGCGGCCGGCTGCCCCACCACGGGAGCGAATTGCACAGCCATGCCTTTCGCCTCTTGCTCCGCCAGCTCGCCGATGACCTTCGCGGCGCCCTCGGGCGCGCGAGGAGCCGACAGACCAAAGGCGTCGCGGACCTGGTCGATCATCCGGCCGGCGATGCTGTACTGCATCCGCGATGCGGCTTTCAGGCGCTTGACCAAGGTGCTGCCCTCGAGGTTGGCGAGCACGCGGTTGAGCTCGTCGGCGATCTTCTCGAATTCGGCGAGCAGGTCCCGCTGTTTGGTGACGGCCTCTTCCATCTTCTGTTCCGTGGGAGCGGATTGCTTGCCATCGCCGCTCTTGCCGGCCAGCGTGGTCTGGGGAAGCGTCAGCCGAGGCTGGCTCGGAGGCTTGGGGGCACCCGGTTGACCGGCGTTCTTGTCCGGCGGCTGCTGGGATGACTCGCGGTCCACGACCAGGGGAACCGCTGCCGGGGCCTTTTTCGCGTCTTTAGGCTCCGCCGGCCGCGACCCGGATCGCGTGTCGCGGACCATTCCGGCCATCGGTGTCTTGCCGCGCTGAGCGGTTGCGGAAGCCAGCGGAGACTGGGATGCCTGCTTGAGCAGGTCGGCCACCGAGGGCATCCGGTTCGCCGCGATATCCTTGAGAATCTGGAGCATCTCGGCCCATTGTTCGAGATGGCCCACGCCGAACTCAGGGTTGCGCATGGCCTGCTGAACCAGGTCTTCACCGGTCCCGACCAGGTTCGCCAACCGGCGCCCGTTGGTGCGCTCGGCAACCGCTTGGTTCTCGATCCGCCGTCTGACCTCGGGCTCATCCAGCTCGTCGGGCGAAAGGGACCGCAACTGCTTGTTGGTCTCGTAGAGCTGTAGTTCCCGGTCGCGTACTTCCAGCGACTGGCGATGCCACCTGCTGAGCTGTTCGGTCAGCCAGATCGCGTGTCGTCTAGTGTGATCTCTTTCAAGACCCGGTAGTTCTGAACCACCAATTGCTCGATATGGGGCATGGCGAGATCACCTTCCGTCGGTCCAACCCATCACCAAGTCACGCGATCAGGTGAGTGAGCTACGTTTCTTGGCGGGGTATGCAAATGAGGGCTCGGGATCTGACACCGCGGAGCGCATGCTGGACGAACCTGTACTGCAACCCCGCGGGACGTTGCAGGTGAGCCGAGACCATGTCGGTATCGAGAAGATACGTCACTCGGAAACCTCGAGGCAAGGACACCGATGCCGCTCGCGAACGATCTCGTGGAGATCGGCGAAGTACTCAGGCGGCATCTGGGCCAGCGCCCCTGCTGTTGTCGTGATGCCCTCACGCCACGTTCGCGGATGTTTGACACGGCGAATCACCACCTCGACGGCCTCACCATCCTGCAAGCCGGGATCGACCGCGAGCTCAATGGTCTTCCCATGGATCACACCTTCCACGGTCTCTCCCACGCCGGCCCCCCTTCGATGAGCAATGCCCCGGTCGTGCCCACTATCGGGCAAACCAGAAGGTTACGTAAGCTACCGGTCTAGAGCGAAAAGGGCCACCCATTTTCCACCACTCAAGAAACGTGGGTGGCCCTTTGCGGCCCCCTTGATCCGGCCGGGCGGGGTGGCACAACCTTGACTGCAGAAACTCCGGCATTGGGCTATAATGGGGCCGTAGCCAACCTAGGGAGATCCTCGAATTGAGCAGGCTGATTGTGACCAAGGCCGAGTTCCAGGAAATGGCCGAGCACCGACTGGCGGAGGCGAAGGCTTTGCTCGACCAAGGGAAGTGGAACGGAGCCTATTACCTGGCCGGGTATGCCGTGGAGCTCGCCCTCAAGGCGTGCATTATCAAGACGCTGCTCGCGACAGACGCATTCCCGGATAAAGATTTCTCGAAGAACTGCTACACGCACGCCGTCGTGAAGCTCGTCGGGCTGGCCAAACTGGACGGCGCACGGAAAACCGCCATGGATGCGGACCCAGACCTGCTGACCAACTGGGCGCTAGCGCGGGACTGGTCGGAGGAGAAGCGGTATCACAGCATCGACAAGGCCGAGGCGGAGGCGCTTTACACAGCCATTGCCGATGGCGCACACGGAGTGCTCCCATGGATCAAGACACAATGGTGAGCGAACAGACCGAGAGGGGCAAGCGACTCATCGAGGCGCTCGCCGCGGACGGCTTCGATGTCCGAGTCGCCTTCTGGGCTAAGCCGACCGACGAGGGGACATGGTTTCTGTACCTCGCGTCCACGTTCGTGGACTGCAAGGGGCCAGCAGTGGCCTATCGTCTCGTTCACGACATCTTGCGGAGAATGCCCGACCTGTGGATTGACCCGCTCGAGATCAGGGTGGTCGGGTTGAATGACTCGCTCACCGAGGCGGCCCTGGCGGCGACCAGGCCGAAGGTCCCGGATAGCCCGTTTGCGGTACGGAATCCGAAGCCCTATCCAGGGATGACCTGGTTCGGTGGGTCCTCACTTGGTGGAGTTAGCATAGACGGAGCTTACATCTACCCGCCGTCGCAACCGGGCGCGTCAGCGTAAGGCGGACTCGTGTGTCCCGGTCTGACTCTCCGGCGGCGAGTCGCGTGGAGCGTGGGGCATTATCTCTCTCTTCCTTCGGCTTCACTGAGCACTCGCCACCCGCCACTCCATCATAGCCCCGGCAGCCCGCCGTCGCCGCAAAAGTTCGGGTTGCCGAACCGCTTGAGCTCGTGGCCCATGCCGTGGGCGAGTGACAGCAGCAGCCGGTTGTGGGGCAGATTCTTGAACTTGAGCGACCGGCCCATCTTGAAGTCGAGGCCGTTGCCGACCAGCACGAAGGGAATGTTGTCCAGGGTGTGGGAATTGCCCTTGCTCAGCTCGTTGGTCCAGACGATGAGCGTGTTGTCCAGCAGGCTGCCGCCGCCGCCCGGCTCGGGGGTCTCGGCCAGCCGCTTCGTGAGATAGGCCAGTTGCTCGCAGAACCACTTGTTGATCTTCGTCAGCTTGTCCACCGATTCCTTGTTGCTGTCCGGGTGATGCGACAGCTCGTGATGCCCCTCGCTGACGCCGATCCAGTGCATCTTTGCCCCGCCGACCGAGTTGGTGTACCGGAGCGTGGCGATGCGGGCGAAATCGGCGGCGAAGCTCTGCACCATGAGCTCGATCTGCAGCTTGCTGATCCGGGGTCGCCACAGGTGCTTGCGGCGAGCGCAGATCTTGGTCGTCTCGAAGTCCTTTGTTTGAGCTTTCTTTTACCTTATTCCTGCGGCGCTGACAAGTGCCGGCTTGAGAGTGAAAGCCGGTGCCGCGTTCACCGCGCGAACGGGTCGGGCGGGAAGATCGGGTCGTAGAGGATGACGACCGCGACGTCGGTCTTCGCGGCTTCGACACGGTTCAACCCCGAAGAACTCGCCATTTTCGGACGCCATGGCCAATCCGGTCTCGATGTCCGAAAATGGCGAGACGCAACTCACCGGGGCGGGTACATTGCCTTCATGAGAATCGACACCGAGACCTGCTACCGCGCCCTGGCTGCTCGCGATGCCCGCTTCGACGGGCTCTTCTTCGTCGGCGTGACGACGACGGGAATCTACTGCCGGCCCATTTGCTCGGCACGCACACCGGGCAGAGACCGCTGCCGGTTCTTCGCCAGCGCCGCGGCGGCGGAGCACTCGGGTTTCCGCCCGTGCCTGCGGTGCCGCCCCGAGCTGGCCCCGGGGCACGCCCCGGTCGATGCACTGGGACGAACTGCGCGGCTGGCCGCGGCGCGCATCGAGGCCGGCGCCCTCAACGACGACGGCAGTCTGGAGACGCTTGCCCGCGATCTCGGCTTGAGCTCACGACAGCTCCGCCGGGCGATCCGGCGGGAATTCGGCGTCTCACCGGTCGAGCTCGCTCAAACCCGCCGGCTCCTCCTGGCCAAGCAACTGCTCACCGAGACGAATCTGTCCATGATCGAGGTCGCCCTGGCCAGCGGCTTCGCCAGCGTCCGACGGTTCAACGCGCTCTTTCGATCGCACTACTCCATGACGCCTTCGCGAATCCGCCGAACGGCCGGCGTCACCAGCGCCCGGGACAGCCTGACGCTGACCCTTGCCTATCGGCCTCCGCTCGCCTGGAAGCCGATCCTTCAGTTCCTGGCCGGCAGGGCCACGATGGGTGTCGAGTCGGTTCTTGACGCTCAGTACCTGCGTACTGTGCGCATCGGAGAGACGCGGGGCTGGGTGAGGGTGGAACCCTCGGCGCGACGCAATGCCCTGTCGGTCGAGATCTCGACCTCGCTCGCGGCGGTCTTGCCCACGCTGCTTCCCCGGCTGCGGTGCCTCTTCGACCTGGACGCCCGGCCCGACGTGATCGCGGCCCATCTGAGCGCCGACCCCAGGCTGGCCAGGGCCGCAAGCCAGTTGCCGGGGCTGCGCGTGCCGGGGTCCGTCGACGGATTCGAGATTGCGGTGCGGGCCATCCTGGGCCAGCGAATCTCCGTGCCGGGAGCGACCACCCTGGCCGGCCGGCTCGCCGCCGCCTGCGGTGAACCGATCGAGACCCCGTTCCCGATGCTGAACCGACTCAGCCCCCGCCCCGAGCGACTGGCGGAAGCCGAAGCCGGCGAGCTCGTGACTCTGGGCATCGCCGCACCTCGAGCGCGGGCCATCGGCGAGCTGGCACGAGCTGTCGTCGATCGGCGAATCGACCTCGTGCCCGGCGCGGATCCCGACCTCACGATCGAGCGTCTCCTGGAGCTTCCCGGAATTGGCGACTGGACGGCCCATTACGTCGCGATGCGCGCTTTGCGCTGGCCCGATGCCTTTCCGGCAGCCGACCTGGGGCTGCTCAAGGCAACCGGGTTGAAATCGCCTCGTGAACTTTCCAGGCTCGCCGAACCCTGGCGCCCCTGGAGATCCTATGCGGCGCTCTATCTCTGGAACGATCCGTGTCCCTTCCCGGAGCCTTCCATCCATGGACAAGACCGTGTTCTATCGCCAGTTCTCCAGCCCGCTCGGTAAACAGTTGCTGACCTCCGACGGACAATCCCTCACAGGTCTGTTCATGACCAAGCTTGCGGACGGCTCGGCGCCCGAAGTCACCAGCAACTGGAAGCAGGACGATGCGCCCTTCCGCGCGGCCTGCACGCAGCTAACCGCCTACTTCGAGGGCGAAACCGAGAGCTTCGATCTCGATATGACGCTCGCGGGCACCCCGTTTCAAAAACGGGTCTGGCGGGAATTGTGCAACATTCCCTACGGCTGTGCCATCTCTTACGCCGAACTTGCCCGGCGGATCGGCCAGCCGGGATCGAGCCGGGCCGTCGGCGGAGCGAACGGCCGGAACCCGATCTCGATCATCGTGCCCTGTCATCGCGTGATCGGCGCCGATGGTGGACTGGGAGGCTATGGCGGCGGACTCGACCGCAAGCGCTGGCTGCTCGCGCACGAGGCCGAGGTTCTGGCGCGGCATCCCCAGTGGCGATCGGCCCCGTTTCCTGGAAGCATCACCCCCAACCTCCTCGCGGTCTGAAAATGCCGTGGGCTGAATAATCCATACCATCTCGATGTTCCGCCCTCGCGCAGACTCGAAGTCCGTGAACTTCGGGCTGGCGGGATGGCAGGTGGCGAGCGAAAGGAGCCTCTGATGCCGATGCCGTCCCCATGCCCCTGTCTATGGAATCGTGTTCTCGGTGGACTGGCCGCCCTTGCCTTGATCATCAGCATGCGGTCTCCGGCGGTTCCCCAGGTTCCCGACCCGACAGGCAAGGCCAAGCAGACGGCCGATCCGCTCTTGAACCTGAACAACGCGTCGCGGATGTTCTACACTCTGGCCAAGCAGCAGACGCTCGCGAGGAGTGGCCCGGTGTTGATCGTGATAGGTGATGATCTAGTCCTCAGAAAGGGCGAGAAACGGACGCAGGCCCGAGTCATTCCCGAAATCTACCATACGCTCAAGACGTTTGATCATATTCCCCTGGCGCTCGACGTCGCGCTCACCGCCCACGCGGGCGAGACTCCGCTCGGCGAGGACTTCCTGAACGAGTTGCGCGATTACCGCGGCCTGTTCCCGGCCGCCGGAGAGCGGATCGACGGGGCCGGGCTCGACGCCGAACAACGCGCGCGGCAGAAGACGATCATCGCCGCGTGCGCCCAGTTCGTCGATTCCGTCCTCGACAAGCGGCAATGCTCGCCGGCCGAGCGCATGAACTTCACCCGTAAGATGACCCCGCTGCTCATGGCCAACGCCTCTGCCGCGGCCCATGCCGCGCTCGATTCGCTGCACCGCCAGGTGTGCGAGTGGAAAGGGCAGCTCACACCCCAGGAATGGAGCGAGCTGACCGTGCTGGTCATCGACCGGCAGTTGCCGCGCAAGGACAACCTGGCCGTCCAGTACTTCGCCCGGCTCCTGGGACAACCCGGCGAGGGCAAGCGGCTCATCTACGCAGAGGGCCTCGGCGATGAGCCCAGGGCGCTCGACCTGCTGGCCACCCATCTGGTCGATACTCAGGTCGGAATCGACTTCTTCAATGACCCGAACCGCATGGCTCGCGACCTGCTGTCCGACGGCACGCGCGATTACCTGCCGCTACTGCTCGATCAACCCCGGTAGTCGCACCTCTCTGGGACGCCGCGGCCGCGAAAGGCAAGTCGATCCGCGTCTACGGCGAGTTCTGCGACAACGAGCTGGCCCGGTTCGATCCCATGCCCAAAGGCTGGTTCGAGGTCTGGGAAGATCGCAAGCACGGGACTCACCGGTTCAAGATGACGGCCGACACGACGGTCGCCTCGCTCAGGCCGTACATCAATCGCGAGGTCCACTACTGGCCGTTGCTGCAGAGCGACCAGCATCGCGCCGATGTCTTCATTCGCGAGTACCAGGAATTCAGCCGCCGCGACACCATTCCTGACCTGATGATCCTCAGCCTCCCCTGCGACCATTCCGAGGGAGTCGATCCCAAGTATCCCACGCCCAGGGCGATGATGGCCGACAACGACCTGGCGCTCGGCCGCGTGGTCGAGGCCGTGACGGCAAGCCCTCAGTGGAAAGAAACCTGCATCTTCGTGATCGAGGACGACGCCCAGTCCGGCCCCGACCACGTCGACGGCCACCGCACGGCCTTCATGGTTATCAGCCCTTATAACAAGCGAAAATACGTGGACTCCACATTTTATGCACAGCCCAGCATGATCCGCTCGATCGAGGTGATTCTGGGTCTCGATCCCATGAATCGCTTCGACGCGCTGGCCGACCCGATCACGACCTGCTTCACCGACACCCTCGACCCGACTCCCTACCGCGCCGTGCCCAGCAACATCCCGCTCGACGAGCGGAACCCCGCCGGAACGGCCATGAACCGGGATGACCGGTTCTGGCTCGAGAAGACGCGCGAGCTGGACTGGAGCCACATCGACGCCCCCGACCCGTACTGGCTGAACCGGATCATCTGGTACTCCATCCACAAAGGGGCCAGCCCTTATCCCGGCCGGGCGAGCAACCCGGCCAGGCCGTGGATCTTGATTGAGGCCTTCCGGATTCCCGGTCGCCACGAACGCCGCGGTCGTCGTCGTGACCACGGATTCCAATAGCAACGGAGCAGAAAACAACGAAAGCCGTCCAGTTTGCTGGACAGCCCGCGGATGGGCCGTTCTCACCATTTCCGCTCGAACTCGTCCTGGATGTGAACGTCAGTGAAGTTGAGGTAGATGGCCGTCGTCTGGAGGCTGTCGTGGCCCAGGATCTTCTGCACCGCCGGCAGGCTGATCCCCTTCCGCAAGGCCATCGTGGCGAATGTGTGCCGCGGCACTTGCGGGCTCACGTCCTTGGTGATCCCCGCTCGGTTGGCCACCGCCTTGACGATGTCCTGGGCGCGCCGCGTCTTGACAGGGAACGCCTTCTCCCGCGCGAAGTGGTGCTCCAGGAGCGCCCGCACACGGCTGGGGTTGGAACACGCAGCCACTGCGTTTTCCAACTGCCAGGCTCTCCGCACCGTTTGGGGTGCGGAAGGAGCTCTCGCCCTAGAAAACCAGGGAGATCGCCTCTCCGATCCGTTTCAGGGGTTGGGAGCCTGAGTGCCTGATCCGTAGCGGATGACGCAGTCGAGACGTTGCGCGAACCATCTGGCGGAACTCGGCAAAACGGTCGCAAAACCCTTGATTCGGAACCCTGAAGTCGGTGGTTCAAATCCTCTCGCCCCAACTGACCAGGGTCATCATGATTGCCGGTTAGAGATTCACAACCTAATTGCATGACTTGGTTTGCGGATACAGCTTTGTCAAAGTGTCACCTAGCTGCGGGCAGATCCCTCCTGACCGTATCCCGAACGCGCTTCGGTGTGTCGGACCGACGCGCGCTGCTGTCGCCCTGGGTTGCCAAGAATTGACAACACTCGGCTCGAGGGAGATCCAGGCAACTCTCTCCCTGTAATTCAAGACCTTCCCAAGATGTTCCCGTTTTGCCCCCTGGCTGTCACGCGGCGTAGAGCAAGTATGGCACGCCGCACGTGCGGGTCTGTTCCCTTCAGATTACCCGCAAGTGGCGTGGGGGCTGGGCGCTGGCTTATGGAAGCGCGGGCGGGGCGTCAACGCCCGAAACTTGTTGGTGGTAAGCACGTCGTTGTACCACTGATCCAACGTGGGCGCGAGGGTAATGTCTGCGACCAGCTGAATAATGTTCGGATCGTGCTGAAGCATAACATGAGTAAGATCCTGGCAGGCTTCGTGGATAACGTGAACATATGTATGACCAGGAAACTGTTCGGGAAAATCCATCTGGGAAGTTTTTTCCGATTTGTACCCGAGTATGCCAGCAGCAGGGATGAGCCGGTTACTCGACTCCTCCACGATACCATCGTGGGGCACCTCAATCCCTATGTTCCAAAGGGGAAGGTAGGTGTTCCAAAGCTCGAGGCCCACCCGGAGCGGCGCGAACCAGTTCTTGCGGCCTCTCCATGCTCCCCAGTCTCCCGATTCGAAGAGGCCTCTGGTCTCGTTGAAAAATAGGCCGGGGATCGTCACGTACTCGATGGAGTCTGTGTTTCGCACCGCCTGCGTGGTCAATTGGTCCTTGAAGACTTTGGTTATCTGCGTCAAGTCGAGAACCCCCTGCTGGCGGCTGAAAACTCCGAACAGCCGTTTAGTGCTCGCCATCGCCAGTTGTGCGCAGACCGCCATCTTCGAGGTTCGCACTGCCCCGAAGTTGGGTGTCCCGAGCATGATGATCTTCTTGAGGAACGGCGTACCGCCCTGCAGCGCAGCAGACCGTGCGACGAGGCCTCCCATGCTGTGGCAGACAAGCACGACGTTGTCTTGCGCCGTCCACGCGCCAAAGTACCGTGTGAGAGCTTGCGATAGGAAATTGCCGCTGGTGGGGATCGGCTGGTGAAAGCGGTAATCGAACCACGTGAGTTCCCATCCGTCGAACCGCGCATCGCCCGCAAATGCGTTGAACATGGTGTTAAATGCTGCGTTATGGTCCGAGTAGATGCCGTGGATGAATACGGCAGCATTCCTGCCCGGCGGAGGCTTCGGAGGGGTCTTTGACGGGCGGTGTACTACGATCGTATGCATACTTTGCTCCATCAGCAGAAACCTGCAATATCTTATGGGCCAGCCATCCGGCCAATCGCCAGCGGTGCTGATTTACCCCTCCGAGGACACCAGCAGCCCGATCACGAACACCTGGAGGTAGGGCTTGCCGGTCGGTGCAAGTAGCCTGTCGCAGATCAACTCGGCGTCTTCGAGAATTCGCACGCAATTGCACCGAAGGAAGAGCGTCGGGGCATCCTGGCCTGGGCCGTCGCGCGGGCGAAGTTGGCAGATGCAGGGCACCGGGAAGAGGGCGCAGCTCCGTGGCGTCACCGGGCCGGGAGGAAGATTGGCATCGGCGGCATGCAGAGCCAGTACTGCGGTCAGGCTCGCATCATCGAAGGCCTTGAGCGTCTGCCAATCCTCCGTTGAGAGCGTCACCGCGAAATGGACAAATTCATGCACCGGTCCGTCGCTGATCGCCGGGGGAGGGTCGAGGTCGCCTGGTGAAGTGGCGGTGGTGTCGGTAAAAAGAGGACTCGCTGGGCCGGCGCGGGCGGACGGCGTCCTGCCCGCATTCATGGGAATGAGGGGGGATGCGAGAAGCACAGTCTGTTCGGCCCCGAGCGCTTCCTCCGCAGGGACTCCCTTCAGTTGGACGCTCACTTGCAGCACGTCGTCAAGCCTTTTGCGCACATCGGCCGAGATCCAGGCGTCAGTCGTGTGGGGAAGACGAAAAAGGTCGCCACCCAAGCGTCCCGATGTTACCACCGTCCTCGGCAGCGATGAATAGACGGACTTGAGGGCAGTTGCAAGCATGCCAACGTCTTGGTCAAGTGCCGTCTGTAGGGTGCTGAAGCCTGCTTCGCTTAAGACCGTCCCCAACGCCTTGGCGGATCGCGCGGCGGTCACAAGGTTCTTGAAGACGTACAGTAGCCGGCCGCGTAAATAGGCATTCTCCTGGAGGGCAATTATGCCGGCCCGGTCGTTCGCAGCGTCGGCAATCACGGCCCTGACATCCCCCATCCCTGGTTGATTTTTCAACCGGTAAGGAGAGAGGTCTGCCTCGAGTATGACCTGAAGGTAGAGGAGGGCGCTAAACAGCTCTAGGTCCCTTCCGGCCTTATACAAAGGAGAGTCTTTGTAAAAGCCGTTGCGAATGTAGCGATAGAAGCCTGTCTTGATGTCGCTCCAGCCGTCCCATGGGTCCCAGATGCCGGACCCTGGGAGCGTCGCAAGGCGCATTAGCAACGCCGGGATGAAGTTGTTGAGCCGTAACGCCATCTCAAAGGCGCTGCGCGACATTGCAGAGCGGAGTTCCCACCGGAAGCACTCAGCATTGGGGACTTGTTCATACACCGAATCCTGAATTGGTCCGGTCAGGGCGTCCGGGCCGTCGTGGATCAGGTCGATGTCGCTGGCAAAGGGGGCCAAGTCAAACAAATCGAATGACAATTTCTGCCACGGCCAGTTGGCAGGGAGGCGGCTGACCAGCCGACGAACAAGGCCTCCATGGGCGATCAGTCAGACCTTGAATTCTCTGCACACGTCGGCCAGACCGGCCAGTCCAGGGATGTCGAACAGGCAGAGCGTGGTATGGATGGCCATGACCGTATCCCGGCTGGTCCGGGTAGAAAGGTTTCTTCCGGACGACTCTGTCCCGCTGCTGCAACATCCTATTATACGCGGAACGGCATGAACAAAAAGGGGTTAGCCCGTGTGACTCTGCTCCTCGTCCGTTTACCTGACTCGGGCCATGCCGGCCTTGGGTCCCGCAAATGGAAAGTCGAAACTTCACGCCTTGAGAAGCCTGGAATGGCTGTTGAGAAGCGCGGTGTTTCTGCCTGCGATGGACGCTGACGGGCGTGCCGGGGCCGGCACACAGCTCGAAAGGAGAAAGCGGCGTCGATGCGAGCTGTCAGGAATTGCGGAAGAGCAGGTTGTTGCCACGCGAGCCGTTCAGGACACGCACGAACTCGATGCCTTGGGCGGCTTCGCGGTAGAAGCCGATGTAGTCCTAAACGGGAAATCCTCGGACGGCGTCATTGAGTTCGGGGTAAAGGCGACCGTCACGGGGCGACGTGGCGAGCAAGGCAATCTTGTCGTCGAGGTAGTCGAGGAAAGGAGGTTTCGTCGGGAGCGTGGGAGGGCTTCTCGTGAAAATGCCGGGCTGAGCACTCGTTGCCACTGGATCCCGCTCACTCGATGGCCGCCAGGTCTTCCGCCGAGCGTTGCGCGCATCGGTCACATCGACTGGTGTGTCGGACCGAGGCACCTCTTGGCGGCAGGGGACGAATCTGCCGAAGGATAGCCATCAGTTCATCGAGGAGTTCCTGGTCGTTGTTGCTGATGCGGAGGATGTGCTGTTGATCCTCTTTGGACAAGTTGCACTGCTCAGGCGGGCGGTGTCGGAATGCGTTTGTCGTCATGGCCCGTCATCCGTGTTCAATCCCTGTTTCATCCGTGGCCAATGTCCTGATTCGGACACACGAAGTTGGATGGCCTGATTCCGTCGTGCTTCCGATTGCAGCGGTCTGGGCGCGCGGCCGAGAATCAGCGGCCCCTCGCGCCGCAACAGAACTTGTATTTTTGGCCGCTATTACACGGACACGGTGCGTAACGGTCGGTTCCAGGGTACGTTTCGGCGGGCGCCGCCTTTCTCGGGTGCGCCAGCGGCGAGGGGCCGCTTTGCGAAGGGTCCGTGGCAACCCGCCGGTGCATTTGCGGGAACATCTCCTGGTGTCGCCGGATCATCGGGGCGACGATGGAGCGCCGAAATGCGTCGAATTCCTCGTCATCCATCTTGAGGGCTGGCCGCATTTCGCTGAGCGTCGTATCCCGACTGTCTTCAGGTAACAGCGCGAGGTTAAAGCAGAGTTGGCTAATCGTGAATGCCTTGTTCAACTGTTCCTCAGAACCATCGGTCTGATCGAGCAGCGGCTGCGCGTAGGC
>JBEKTN010000116.1:0-21121 GCA_049516015.1 Isosphaeraceae bacterium
CTGGGTTTTTAATGTTTTACGCCCTTAAGGCGTCTGGCGATTAAAAACGGGGTTGAACAAGGTCATGGGACGCAATCTAATCCCTTGGGTATGAAAGACTTGTGGCCATCGGCAAGCCGATTTTGGAAGGATCAAGCCAGGGTCAGAAACGGTCAACAACCCAGATTCTGACTCGTTCCGACCCCAAAATCAGAGGTTAATGACCCAAAACCCTCAGCAAACGCGCCCACAACCCCCTGTTGAAAGAGGCTGGGCTGACAAAGGCGACAGCCCAGCCCAGGCTGCGCCTGTGGGCCCGACCCCTCCGGGGGCCCGGTGGCTGGGGGGGCGATTGGTACATCTGGCATGCCCCTGACGGCCTCAGGGCGAGAGCGGCCACCGCACTCGGATGCATGCAAGCAGGCGCCGGGAAGTTGGGTGTCATAGCGGCAAGTTACGCCTCCGCGATCATCGGTGTTCTTAGCCCCGTGTCGTCTCATTGAAGAAAAAAACCCGCCCGGACCGGCACTGGGGGCCGGCTCGGAGCGGGTTTCCTGAAACCCGGTCGTCGCTGCGATCGTCTCGGTTTCCGCCAGCTTACGGGGCGAACGAGTCCTGGCTAACCGGCAACTGCTTGTAGGGAACAGGCAGCTTGCTGCCGGCGGGGGTGATGATCTTGGAGTAGACCGTGCCGTCGATCGTTTTGGTGAGGAAGGTAACATGACCGTCGCAGAAGGCGAAGTTGGCGCCGGTGGGGTGGCCGCTGGTCACGAAGGGGAAGGTCCCCTTGATCGTGAGCACCTGACCATAGTTGATGTTCTCGTAGGTCCCCAGCTTGTTGGCTTGCTGCCACTGGGGATCGTCAGTCAAGTTGGAGTAGGTTGAGCCTGACCGGAAGTTTCCGACGCAGTTCCCCGTAGACTGCTGGGGTGTGCCGATTACCTCGCAGATGTCGTCAGACGCGATGAACATGCAGAAATTCGGGAAGGGCGCAGCCCAGTTGGTTTCCTGAGAACCCGAGTAGGGCGTCCCGCTGGAGTATCCAACCAGGGTATTCTCGCCCAGCAACAAGGTCGCGCTCATTCCATCGGTGATCGCGGCCAGGGTTGTCTTTGCCCCACCCCAGGCCGGCGACCGCCCATTCTGCGCGCTCGTCACGTGCGTGGGGTCGAAGATGTTGTCGTAGACGGAGTTCAAGAACATAACCCCCGACTTCTGGAGATCACCGGGCGCCGTGACATCGCCGGTGCTGCTGTCAAAAAGCAGTAAGGCGCTAGCCGCAGTCCCCCCGGCGGAATCGCCGTCGGCCTTGAGGCCAACCCAGGGTGACGAGTTAAAGGGATACCGGCTGAAGCCACCGTTGACCACGTAGCTCAGGTTGCCCTCGTTGGGCGTGTAGTTGTTGTCATCCGGGCAGCGGAGAACGCCCAGGGCCGCTCGTCCGATGATCAGGTTGGGAGTCGTGGAGGTGTCGGCCGTGGCCGTTGAGTAGTATTGCGTGTGGAACGTCCAGTTATTGCCCAGGTCCTGCTGGTCAAGGTCGCCGAGGATCGAGACGACCCAGCTATATGCGGCGTTGGAAACGGCCGTGTTGGTGGCGCCGGGCGTGATTCCTGTCGTCCCTGAACCCAAGGCCGAATTGAGGATGGAATTCGCACCCGAGCTCGCGGGTGTGGTGTTATCTTCAAAAAACGTTCCCGCGGCCGGGAAGGTGTTCAACCGGCCGGCGAAGGCGTTGAGCGCCAGCGCGAGCTGCCGCATGTTGTTCTGGCACTGGGTGCGGCGGCCGGCCTCGCGGGCCGAGTTGATGGCGGGCAGCAGCAGTCCGACAAGGACGCCGATGATGCTGATCACCACCAGCAGTTCGATCAGGGTGAAACCTCGACGAGGACGGGGAGTCATGAGCAATCCTTTCATGGGTTTGACGTCGGGTTCAATCTGAATTCTATCAGCGTATCGTCGCCTCCGACAATAGGTTCAAGCATTGACTCTTTGTGACGTGCCCGGCCGATTGGGCGGGTCTAGTTGCTAGTTGCTGGTTGCTACTAAGCCAGCCAGGAAGTAGGTCAGGCTTTCCAGCCTGACAAGGCTCAGAGTCAGGCTGGAAAGCCTGACCTACCATGCGTTTCTTTCGTGCCGGGGTAATAGTTGCTGGTGGCATTCCTCCATGTCTTCTTCATTTCTGACTACTGACTACTGACTTCAAGACAGCGTCATTATTCGATCATCTGGCGGTAGACGACGGCCGGGGTGAAGCTGCCGGGGGTCGTATCGTCGAAGCCGTACAGCTTGGTTCGGTCGACCAGGAAGAATCCCCGGTACCGCGTCGTCTGACCGGACGCCGCGCCGATCTCGGGCCCGAGGAGGTCGTAGGCGAGGAGCGGAATGCCCTGCTGGATCATCCCCGGGTCGCCCTCTCGCTTGACCTCGAAGAACCCGATCGTGATCCAGACCGCGTACTGGTGCGTCCGCACCGTGGTCAGGTTCATCACTTTCTGCATCATCTCCGACCGCCAGTAGGGGTGCTGGCTGTAGTCGGGATTCGTGCTATTGTTCGCACCCAGGTACACGCTTGACGGTGGGTAGCTGGGGCTGGCGGGAATACTGCCGCCCGACCACACGAGATTCGGGTAGCCGTTGTTGAAGTAGTACGTGCTAGGGGTAGCAGGGAGAGGGGGGGTCACGGTCACCGGCCCCAGGGCCCCGGCTGCCAGGCCCGCCGTCACGGGGACGACGTTAATGAACGGGTCGCCGGAGTCGCTGGCGTTGCTAACCGTCGAGGTCCCCGTGGGCGGCGTTGGCGGGTAAGTGTTGGCGACGCCGTTTGTGTAGGCGTCGGGAATCTGGAACAGCCGCCGCGCCGGGATCGGCGGGGGCATTGAGACGTTGGTCGTCGCGCCGCTAAAGAGCGTGCCGCCAGCGAAAGTCGTATTCGCAATGTACACCCCCGCGCTCAGGACGCCGCTGGTCGGTCCCCAGGGATTGATGTACGGATTCCGCACGCCGGGGTCCTGGGTGTAGGTAGCGGACGAGTAAGGACCCGCCGCCGGGAGGCTTGGAGTGGCAGGCGGCAGGTTGGCCGGCCGCATGACCGTGTAGTTGATGTCGGGGTAGCTGAGCGAATGGAATGGCCGCTCGGGGAGAGCACTGAACAGCAGCCCGGTGCCGCCGTGGCGCAGGCTCAGGAACTGGGCGAACGCGGCTTTCATCCCGTTGAAGGCTCCGCCTGCGCTGCTTATCTGGTCGTTGGTCACCACGGCTGGATGCGAGCCCCCAAAGCCCCAAATCGGGACCGAGCTGTTGGGGGCTGGGGCTCCGCTTGCCAGCGACGCTGTCACGACTTGGGGGATGTCAAGATCAGGACTGGTAGAAGTGCCGGCGGGAAGCTGCGCGAAGTTGAGCAATAGCTGGCTGAACGAGTCGGTGTGCTGGCCGGTGGCGCCGTTCACAAGCGTGAGGGACTGCGAGCCCAGGATGCTGAAGAAGACTTCCTCGTCGATGATCAGGTTGAGGTTGAGGAGTCCCGGCTTGGTATCCTGCCTTGCCCAGTCAAAGTCAGTCCCCGACGCGACCGGGCCGATCGCCCCGAGCGACTGGCTGGGCACCTCGAAGAACTCGAACATCTTGAACCAGCCATCTCCCCCATACCCGTCGACCACGTTTCCCGGGTCCGGTGGGGGCGTTGACGCCGAACCCGCGCCGCCGTAGCCGCTGTAGAAGAACTTATCCACGAGGTACGGGTAAGTGTGCGGCTGTGGGACGCCGGCGGGGCTGGTTCCGAAGGCGCCTGGAGGGAAGGCGACAGCGGCGTTAGGCCAAGCTACCGGAGAAGCCGGATAAGCGACATTGCTGGGCGTCGGCAGTCCCGGGAGGTTGGGCGGGGGGACAGGGACGGGAAATTGCGTCAGTGGCACGCCGGGCGTTCCCGAGGTCGCGGGGGGCATCGGCGGCACCTCGACGAACTGCTTGGTGAACAGCCCCGGAGGGCAGCCGGGAACCAGCATCAGCTCGGCCACGCTGGTGAAGTCGCGGTCGTTGAAAGGGAAATAGTCCCACGGCTCGGCCTGGTCGTTGGGCAAGCCAATCGTATGCCAGATTGGTTGCGTGACGGGGCCGGTACTGTTGTTCCCCGTGTCTGTTGCCCGACCCGTTTGTGGCGCGGCCATCTGTTCGCTATAGCCGTAGGGGGTGTAAAGCGCAGCGGTGGTGGTGCCGGTGTCGCCGGGTAGCCGGACGGCATGGCCGCCCCGGAACGGCTGGCAGCGCTGGCTCGAGAAGATCACGTTCTGGTTCGTTGGAGCGGTGCCGGTCCCCTCGATGTAGGGGAACCGCAGGGCATCGACCACGATCATGGGGTTGTACGTGCTGTGTCCCGTGGCGTCGGTCTGCGTCGGGTCGGGCTGGGGCGGGGCGAACGGATTGGCCGGCCGCCGCAGGCAGATCCAGTAGTAAAGCATTGCTCTCGAACCGATCTGCGGAACGTACGGAGGCACCGAGTTCGGCTTGCCCGGGACGGCAGCCGGCACCGCGGGCGCCACCGCGACGGACGCTAGATTCGGGCAGTAACCTGGTGGGACGACGTTGGTCGGCACCTGCGTAAGGGCGGGCGAGGGAGGCATCAGCGGGTCGTAGGTCCCCGTCAGCGTCACCGTGCCCACCTTGGCATTGGGCTCACCGCCGGGGTTGGGATTCGCAATCGAGTAGAAGTAGTTGGCGCTGGTGTTAAAGTCGGCATGCCCCGGAGTGGTTGATGCGGGCGCCCCGAGCGACCAGAGCGGCGTGAGCTGCACGTCGACGGGCGGGGCAAGCGTAAACAGCGGATTCGTAGTCGCTAGGGCCTGGTTGAACGGAATCTGGCCGTAGTAGTTGGCGGAAGCGATGGGCAGGAGCTGGCCGGTGAACGGGTCGGGCCGGCTGACCGGGTCGTCGGCCGTCATCACCAGGTCGTAATTGGCCAGCGACAGGTCGAGCGTCGATACATCGGGAGGGATGGTGGTGCCACCGAAGTCGGTGGAGGGCAGGAGCGCGAGGACCGTCTGGGACAGGGTGTTGACCAGCTCGACGTAGAAGCGGTTGGTCGGGGTGCCCGGCGCTCTCTGGAACGAGTACGCCATGGCCTCATTGATCGCGATCGGGTTGTACTCCATGCCGTACTGATCCAGGGGGATCGCTGTGTTCGCCGCCGGGATAGCTGCGCCGATCGGGGCCAGGTAAGACGTGTTGTAAGCGCTTCCGCTGATCGAACCAAGAACCACTTTCACGTCCGGGTTGCGGAAGTGGGTAATCGTGCAGTCCGGGTCGCGGAAGTCGATCACGTTGACGAGGAACTGGCTGAGCTCCGCCAGCTCATCCGGGGTGTCAACCGACATCGGTGGCAGCACGTATTTCAGCAGTTGATAGGCATCGCTGATCCACTTCTGGCGGATGGGCTCGTTGGGGTCATTGGAGACCGGTAGCGGGTAGTTGAGGTTGATCTTCTTGTCGCGATGGGCGAGCGAGGGGGTCGGGAGGCCGGGCTGCGCGGCGGTCGGGATGCCGTTGGCGGGAAGGAGGCCGAGGTTCGCGCTGAGCTTGAGGAAGCTCGCGTCCTGGGGAATCGCTCCCCAGGTGAACGAGCTATTCGTCGGGAAGTTCCCTCCCGGGTTGTCGTTGGTCCAGACGAAGTTGTTCATCTCCCAGGAATCGGTCGCGAAGAGCCTGCGCCGCCGCTGGCCGTCGACCGCGTTGGTGAAGCTCACGGGTGCGAGCTGCGCCAGGCGAGAGGTCAGCGAGGCGCCGTCCACGTCCTGCTGGCGGTAGAGCCACTCGAGGTCGCTCGGGCCGAACGGTGCGTCGGCCTGGGGATTGGGCACGTACAGGTTCATTTCATCGGCGTCGTTGAGGCCGTCGGACTGCTTTGACGCGTTGGCCGAATTGTCGTAGGTCGGAAACTTGATCGGGAAGCCATAAGTATCTTGATTCTGGTCCACCAGCATGCCGCCGTTCCGCTGGAACTGGAACGTGGCAGTTGCGGTGATTCCATGGCCGCTGACCCCCGAGGAGGCGACGACCGGCGGCAGCCGGAAGAACTCGAACGCGTGCAAGGGGTTATTGGTCACGTCGGGCAGGAATGTCGGGTAGGGAAGTGCAGATGCCGCGGGCAGCGGGGGTGAGTTGTTGTTGGGGCCGTTCGTGTAGAAATACGTGTTGCTGGTTGAGCTCGAAGGATAGTAAATCGCGCCGGTCGTGGGGGGAGCGGTTGCAACGTATGGGGCGACTGATCCGGGGGAGCCGGGGGGCCGGTAGTAGCTCTTGAAGAGAACCCTGCCGAACGGGTCTGCCCCCGCCGCCGTGCTGGTGGTGTTCCAGGGTGTCACCGACCCGGTGCCGTTGATGTCGGCCGGCGTCACGTACCGGCGCATCCGGTCCACAGGCAGAATGAGCGCCCCGGCCGCATCGTAGTAGTCCTCGTCGTTGATCTCGCCATCGTGTCCCGGGGGGTAGGGGTCAAACGCATTGAGGTTGTCGTCCGCGGCGTCGCGGAGTACCGGGGTCGTGTTCGTGGTCGCGGCCGAGGACAGGATGTCGGTGGTATCGTACGAATAGCCCGCCCGTACCGAGTTGAAGTAATTGACGTGGAGCAGGTTCACGTAGCTGTTGATCGCCGGCGGACTGGCAAGCGACGGCGCATAGACTCCGCCCGGTATCGAGCCGGCCTCGCCCCACCGGCCGGCAACCGGCGGCGTCACGCTCTGGATCACCGGAGCGTTATTCGCGTCGGTTCCAAAGGGTGGGGTGACGTCATACGGGTCGGCGACGCCGTTGGGCATGGCGAGCTGACTGGGTACGCCGCTGCCCGAGGCCGTCTCGACGTAGACGTAGTTCGCATCGCCGTCGGTCCCGGTGCCGAAGGTTGTTTTCTGGGGCGGGCGGGTGCCGGCAAGCAGGTTACGGAGCTGGGTCACGCGGACATCGATGCCGGCGCTGTCCACCTGGGTATTGGCGGCGCTGTTCGTCCCGAGGGGCTGGTTGAAGGCAAACCCAGTGGTGGTGGCATCGTAGCTCGGGTCATAGGCATTCTGCAACGCGTATGTCGGATCGACCTCGCTGACCGAGTTGCCCAGGTGCGCGGCATGCACTGCACCTTGGCCATAGAAGTAGTTGGCAGTGGCCGGGGGCAGGGGAATCGGAATTCCCGTGACGCTACCTGCCAGGTTCCCGGCCGTGTTGAGCGGGATCCGGCCGTTGAGGCCGATGACCATGAACGAGAAGAGCGGCTTGTAGAGCTGGCCCTGCGCGTTGCGGCGGGCCGGGTAGCCCAGGTCGACCCAGACCGAGTCGGTGACCCCGTCGCCGTCGTTGTCCACCTCGTAGGTGATCTTGCCGGTCGAGTCCGGAACGAGGTCCGGGAACGCCGACGCATCGTGGCCGTCGGCGGCGCGGGGGCGGAGGATCCGCGAGGCCGAGTCGTTCCAGGTGGGCGTGGTGTTGGTAGGGCCGCCCCAGTCGTAATAGCCATTAGCCGTGTCGATCCGGATCGCCGACGGCCGGTGGAACGACGGGATCATCACCGACCCGTCGGCGCTCTGCATGGCCAGGAACCAGTTCTCCAGGTCAACGGCGTCGTAATCCTCGTCCATGCCCGCCGAGTTTGGCCCCCCCGGGACGAAGGGCTGATTGTACCGGAAGTTGGCATGGACGGCGTTGGCGGTCATGCCGGGCCCGTTGAAGGCATGCAGCCAGCGGCCGTCGAGGATGAAGCGGGGCGTTCCGGTGCCGGCGATCAGGGACTGGCCCGGCAGGGTCGTGGTGGTTCCCAGGGTGGGGTTGCGGAGGGTCGTCGGCGGGCTGCCCGGGGTGGGAGGCGGTCCCAGCGTAGCCGCGACGGAATTGCCCTCGGTCAGCCCGATATTCACCGTGAGCTGCCGGCCAGTGGTTTGCGATGCGTTGAAACCGCTATCGGCCAGGACCTCGAGCGTCTGGTCGACGAGCCCGACGGTCAAATAAGAGACACGAATATTCCAGCGGGTGAAGTTGTAGCCGTAGAACACCGGGTCGTTCGCGAGGATGTTGGTCGTCAGGATGTATTGCGTGCCGGTCCCCGCCGTCACACTCGTAATGTAGAAGTAAGGGTCGCCGTTCGGGGCCCGGTACTCGCCGTCGGGGCGGGAGGCGAGGTAGCCGTTGAGGCTGGCGTCGTTGCCGTACATGTCGCGAGCCAGGCTGTGGCCGCGAATCGCGGACTGGCGGTTGGGGGTGTCGCAGATCAGTTGCGACAGGGCATAGTCCATCAGCTCGTCGCGCTGGGGCTGGTTCATCGACTGGAAGAAGTTGCGGGCGCTGACCCGCGACTGCCCCGAGAAGGTGGCGAACGTGATCCCGATCAGCGCCATCAGCGCCAGCATGCCGAGGACGAGGACCAGGACGATCCCCCGTCGCTCGCGCTTGCCTTGGTTAGTTTGTGTGCTGGCCAGCATGGTCGAATCTCCCTTTGGCGTATCCCGTCACGCGAATGGCGGGCATGGCCCACCGTGTCTTCCCGCATCTGTTCTCACAGCTTGTCCGTGAAATCATGACGGATTGTCAATGTCTTGATACGCTGGTTCGTCGGGTCCGTGACCCGGATCTGGATCTGGATACCCCGCAGGGGCGCCGGGTAGGGCGGCGGGTATGACGGATAGATCGGTGGCGTGTACGGAGGGCCCCATGGGAAACCGTTGTAAGGGTCGTTGATGTTGTTCTTGTTCAGGTAGACACCAGTTCCCGGCGCTTGAGTGTACTCTGTGGACCACGAGTCCCAGACACGGCGCAGACGGACGATCCCTGGCTGGTCGTCGCCAATGTTGCCTATGTAGCTACCGTAGTTCGCGTTGTACGGGGGATTTGGCGTGCTGGGGTAGGTGTTAGGTAGAACCTGGCCGAACTGGGCGTCGAACCGCTGGTCCTCGAACAGCGGTGGCGTCCGCCCCTCGTGGGCGAAGGTCTGGCCATAGGTGTCATAGAGGAATCCGCCCCAGGTTGTGGTGAGTGGGGTCTGGTTGTGATACTGCGGGACCGCGGTCCCCGTCAGCCGCAGATCGTCGCCCCATCCCAGGTCGGCGTAGGCGGAGAGGCTGTTGTCGTAGGCCTTGATGTCGAAGCTGCGCACGCCCGTCATGATCAGATCGTCTTCCCAGCTCTGGGACCAGAGAGTGCTCGAGGCCGCAAAGAAGCCGGTATTGTCGCCGTAGCCATCGGTAAAGAGCTGCGGATGGACCCTCCAGGTTCCAGTCATTGCCGGCAACAACTCATTCCCCAGAGGCAGAGTTCCGTTGAGCAAGTCGTTGACCGGGACCACATTCGTGGCACGAACGGTGAGGCCGAACGGCTGTGCCTGGACCAAGTTCACCTGGACAGTGGGATCGGTCCAGAACGGAGAGAGCGTCTCCCGCCAGGTCGGAAAGCCCCACCAGGTTTGGGTGTCAAAGTGAAGCCCGCCGGGAAGAGGCAAGTTGTCGCCCAGGTCGATCGGGTTATGGTTGATCGAGTTTAAGTACAGCAAGTTCAAGTTCGTAGGGGCCGTTGGGTTATTTGGGTCGAACGCGACGTTGGAGTTGTTCGCGGCGATATAGGCCTGCGGGTTCGGTGAGTGAATCCAGCCGTAAGGTGCGGTGCCGTTGTTCAGGACTTGCGGACACGAGTAGGCTCCCGGGAAGACGTACGGGAAAGCCAAAAGGTACCGGTAATTTGGATTCAACGGGGTCGGGGGAGTGGGGTACGGCGGCTCGAAAGTGAGCTGGTTGGTGGGGTTTATAAATAGTCCGCCATAAAGAGACGGGTAATAGTCTGGCACGTTGTCGCCGTTGAAGTCGTCCGTGAGGTTATCCGGAGGGGCGAGTCCGCTCAGGTTGTTCTGGAAGTCGTTGGCGAACCGCTGGTAGGCCCACCGGTTCTCGCGATTGGTCAGGTCGGCCAGGGTGTTGAGTATGACCGAGTTGTGGGGGGCAAGAGCCGCCGCGGTCGGATCAGGGCCGGTGGGCGCTGGGTGGGCGGAAAGGTCGTTCATCCCTTGCCAGCTCACGGCAGTGGCGCCTCCCAAACCTGTGGGGAGGAATGGCTGGTTTGTGACGGGGCCGGTCGAGCTCATGAAGCTCGCCTGATTGTTAATGGTCGGAACAACCACCGACTGCCGCTCGGGGGCCACGAGCAGGACCCGACGATAGAGATTGCCATTGCGCAGGAAGTAGATGATCTCGGCGTATTCGCTGGTGATCGTGATTGGCTGGTAGCCGGCCTCGAAGAGCTGGATTGCGGTAGCCGCGGGTAAGTTTACCGAATTCGGAGGCGGCACCCACATCCGCCCGGTGAAGGGCCGGCCGGCGGGGGCCTTGGCGGTGAACCGGATGTAGTCGTCGGAGTCCTCGCCCTGAACGTCGGCGAACTCGTTCTCGCCGTATTCGAGGTAGCCCGGGTTGTTCTGGGGGTTGTTCGGCGGCGTCAGCTTGCAGGTGACGCCGTTCAGGTCGGAGCGGATCGTCGCGTCGAGCTGGCGTAGCTGGTTGTCCAACTCCTGGTAGACCTGGGCCGAGTTGAGCGCGCCGGTCGCGGCCTGAAAGATCTGCACGATGACCGTCATCATGAGCAGCAGCACGGCCAGCGTGACCAGCATCTCGACGAGCGTCACGCCGCGCCGGCGGGTTGCGAATCGGGCATCGTCGCGGAGAGATCGGTTCACGTCAGGTACCCTGCTTTGAATAGTGGCCAGTGGCCCTTAATAGTGGCCAGTGGCCAGTCAATCAATGGCAAATGGCAGATGGCAGATGGCAAATCACTCCCGGGCTAATCGGGCCAATCACTACTCTTCCCTGTCTTCACTGGCCACTGGCCACTATTAAGGCCACTGCTTTTCACCTGATAAAGAACGTCTGCGGAATCACGTTGACGACGTAGGGGCACACGAGCACTGCGTTCATGTAAACAGGATTGCCGGTGGTCGGATTCAGCAAGGTCCGCGCTTCCAGCTTCCGGTTGACGTAGACGACCATCGATCGATAGAGGGCGCCCAGGGACGGGTCGACCTGGGCTGGCGTGATCTTCTGGACCTGGTACCAGAAGCAGCGCTGCGCCGGCAGGTTGTCCCACTCGCCGTTATTCAGCGCGTTGGGCACGCCCCCGGCGCCAGCGGTGGGGAACGAGAGGAAGCGATTGGTCACCGTGAGCTGGGTCCGCTCGTACGTCACGTCAGCGATGAAATCGCCGACCTTGACGATAGGGTCGGGCTGGGTCGCGAACCAGCGGATGAGCACGGTCTGGTCGGCCCCCGCGCCGTAGCCGTAGGTGTAACCATGTAGCGCTGCGGTGACGATGTTCTTGCTGTAGCCGAAGACGCCCTCGTACACGGTCTCGCCGCCGGCCTGGTAAACGGTGGTCCCCGCCACCGAGGTCGAATCCAGCGAGAAGGGCCGGTTCTCAAAGACGACGATGTTGCCGTCGAACGACGCGCCGTTGGACGCGTTGTTCTGCTGGGCCGTGATCATCCAGGTGAAGCGCCAGTCGTAATTCGGCTGCCCTAGGGACGACGGAGTATTGAGGTCGGGCACGACCGGGCTGGGGGGGGATAGAACCGGGGTGCCCCCCGGGACCCCTCCGATCGTGTACACGTTGTTGGTGTTGGTCGCCTCCTGCCAGACGATGTCCTCGGGCGAGACAAAGATGTTAGGGACGAAATTCGCGGCGGGCATGAGGCTCGGGCGGTTGAAGTTCGTGAGCCGCTGGAGACCATAGGCGCTGGGCGGGCCATTGATAGGGTCGTAAGGATCGTTGCCCACGAGCGTACGCAAGGCGTCTCCGGCCGCGAACCGGGCCTCGGGCGCAATCCCGCCGGGATAGCTCGCCCAGACCGGGTTGCTGTCGAAGAGGTACGTGCCGATTGGAGGATTCGGGGGAGTCGAAGGCGCCGGGCTGGTCCAGTAACGCCAGAGTGGGTCATAGGCGAATGGCAGGCCATACCCACCGGAGACGGCCGGGACGGGCAAGGGGGCCGAGGCGGCCCCGACTGAGGTGATGGGAGGCACATTAACGAACGGGTCAACTCCGACTCCGTAGATTTGAGTATCCTGGACCAGCGGGTTGTAGGAGCCTCCCAAGGTGAGTGAATAGTACCACGGGTTATTGATACTGTACGGGGGGGAATTGAACAAGTCCGCATAAGCAAAAGAGCCTGTCTTCAACAGCCCGCGGGCCGCCACGTCGGCGACGGCCGACTCGTAGAGGTACGCCGATCGCGTCTGGCGCTGGGCTTCGCGCAGGCGCAGGAGGCCGATCGGAAAGAGCGTGGCCAGCGAGACCAGGCCGATGCCCAGGATCAGGATCGAGATCAGGATCTCGGTGAGCGTGATGCCCCGGCGGAGGCCGGCTCGTCCTGCGCTGGGGATCGTGGACTCGGCCCTCCCAGGGAGGTATGGTTTCGGCGGAAGACAACTGGCGTGGAGGCTCCGTCCGCGGAGGCATGTCATCGGTTCCCTCCCGTCGCGCCCTGCTGGGCATCCAGGAAGGGAAGATTGAGATTGTAGGACGAACCGTTGACCGGGTTCGCGGGATTGTCGAACCGCGGCGGCGAGTTCACGAGGATCTGCCCGGTCCGCGAGTAAACCGTGACCAGGCTGTATTCCCCCTTGAGCTCTGCCCCGGTGGCGAAATTGGTGGGCGCGAGCCCTGCGGGTAGCGGCAGGGTCCAGTACGGGGATGTCCCGGTGGTGGGCGCGGTGACGTCGCTCCGCTCGGCCAGCCAGAAGTGGAGGAACGCGCCGTTGAGCCCGAACGAGGACGGGGAGGAGTAGACCGTGGACGGCACCACGGTCCCGTCCGGGTTCACCAGGATGTCCACACTGCCCGATTCCGGGTTGATGACCTGCGACGTCAGGAGAGGTTGCCCGCCGTTCACCAGGGGCGCGGGTGGGATGGGGAATCTCGATCGCTCGTGTGTGGTGGCCCAGGTCGTCAAGTCGATGACCACGTTCGAGGGCAGCGCCACCTCGCGGCTGCCCGAGCTGGGCGCCGGCCTGCGAGTGATCGTGTAGGACTGGTTCAAAAAGCCAGGAGTGTCCGGAGGGACGGGTGGCGTGCCGGGACCCCTAGGAGGCAGGGAGGTGACGATCGTTTCGACGGCCGTCAGACCGCCCGCCAATGATCCCAGCCATTTCTCGGCTTCGGTCCATTCGGCCAGCTCATCGATAGTGCCGTTGAGGTTGTTATCGACCCCGTCCCAGCCGTCGTCCACGAACCCGTCGTTGTCATCGTCCTGACCGTTGACCAGGAACAAGTACTCGACGTGTGCTGACAGAGTTTGATTGACGTTTTGAGGGTTCGTGTAAGTCCGTACGAGCTGGGTGGGGGACCCGGCGGCTCCGTCGTTCACGAAAAGCTCGGGGTTCGACTGGTACATGGGGCCGATCACGGTGTAATACTGGCCCGCGTTGCCGATGCGGATCTTGTCGCCGATCCGGATGTTCCAGAACCACGAGGTCGGCTCGTTGGGAAGGTAGGTGGTCGTATCCACGGGGCACTCCTCGACCATCAACACGTTCACGCTCCCGTTCGCGCTCGCGGGATAGGGATAGGGGAATCCCCATGGAGAGTTCGCGGGGTTCGCGGGAAACGGCGAGTACAGCGCCAGGTCCTTGATGATACTGACCTTGCCCTCGTCGTAATCAGGAGCCGCCTCGAGCGGCACGATGCGATTCATGGCCAGCGGCAGGGTGATATCGAGGACCCCTGACGAATTGAGCCCGTTGATCGTCGGATCGGGCAGCAGCCGGATTCCACTGACCGCGTTGTTGTGGATGGCCGAATCACGCGCGCCGACCAAGGCTGCCTGAAGGATCCGGGCTGCCTCGCTCGCTTGGCGGTGGCTGATCGCGGAGATGATCGAGGGCAAGGTCACGGCGCTGACGAGCAGGATGATGAAGATGACCACCAGCAGCTCGATCAGCGTGAACCCCGACCGCCGGGCGTCTGTTGAGCGCGAGGGGCGCTGCGCGAGCGTTCTGACCGTTTGGTCCGCGATCATCCCGACCCTCCGATCCCGCCGGTGGCCTGAAGATTCTGATTGGTGATGTCGTCCTGCGCCGCCTGGAAGACCTCATACGTCGTCGGGTACGACGGGATGCTCAATACGTTGTATTGGATGGTGGATAACCCGATGGGGGCGCTGCTCATGAAGTCCACGTCCGGCGCTCCCGAGGTCCAGCCGAAGGGCATCGCGTTATTCTCGTTGGCGATGAGATGCGCCGAGGCGATGTCGGCGGTGGCAAACGAGTTCAAGACCGCATCGCTGTAGAGAAAAACTCCCGGCACTTGATCCTGGCCGCTAGAGAGGACTAGGAACTTCGTGAAGAAGGCGCGGCGGTAACTGGTTCCCGACCGGTCCCAGTCCAGGCCGCCTCCGGCAAGCGGCAGCGGTTCGACGAGCGTGTGAAAGAACGTGCCGAAAAACTGCGCCGCGGGGCTGACATTCGCGCCTGAGGGAACTGCTAGAGTCGGGACGACCGTGAACGGAGAGTTCGGGTTAGCCGAAAGTCCCCCGTTGCCCACGGTCGACCACCACGCGGTCGCCACGAGCTGCTGGTTGACGTCGATGGGGTCCTGCTCGCGCTGCGCTAGCGGCCCGGAATAGGGCGGGACCAAGGACCAGGTTTGGGTTTGCGGAGCCGTCGCGACGAACGCCTGCCCGCGCTGGATGTCGGAGTGGTAAAGCAGCGGCCAGCGGAAGAACTGGAGCGGCTGGCCCCAGGCGTCCACGAACTCGGGCAGGCCGTCGCCGTCGGTGTCCTTGACTTCCTTGTCGGTGAAATCGTCGCGATTGAACACCGAGCCGAGCGGACCCGCTCCCTCGACCAGGATGGCGTAAAGCATCTCGGCCCGCGCCGTGTTGTGCTTGTGGGCCTGGATGTTGGCAATGATCTGGGCCGAGTTGCCGCCGCTGATCGCTTCCGCCCAGTCGTCGACCAGGCCGTTGCCTTCGTTGTCGATCATGTCGTAACCCTGGGGAGCGTACCCCAGGTTCTTGTACAGTGCCGCCGCCGCCGTATAGGAGGCCCCGTTAATGCCGCTGCCGGTGTATCCCAGCTCGGGATGAGTCGAGACGAGGTAAGTCGTTAACGGGTCGGGGTGGCTGTCGCCATAGCCCTCGGTCCAGGCAGCGGCGGCGGGCAGAGCGTTCCGCGGTCCCTGGATCATGTGGCCAAGCGGTAGCATGTAAGCTCCGTCGGTTACGAGCGGAGTACCCGGGAACGGCAGACCAGTGAAATTGATCGGATACGATCCGCTGTAGGTGCCTGGATTCTTCAGAAACGCCGGGTCGACGAAGAAGACGTCCGGCAGCTCGGCCTTCATGTAGTCGAACGTGGCGATCACCTGGGCGCGCTGAGTCGTGTTGCACTTGGGGTTCGGCGAGCCATTGGGCAGGAGCGCGGCAGGCAACATGATTGGCAAATTGTCGGCATCGAGACCACCGGGGTAAACCCCGGCGAGGTATCCATGGGCGTAGTTGGGGGTGGGCTGGTTCTGCATGAGCGCATCCAGGCGGTCGTTCAGACCGCCCTCGAGCTTGGCGATCAACGACTGGGTCGCACGCTCCTCCGCACGACGAACCCCGTCCATCGCCGCGTTGAGCAGGAACACGAGGATGATGCCGATGATCGTGATCACCACCATCAGCTCGACCACGGTGAACCCCGGGCGCAGGCCTGGATGCGCTGCACCGAGCTCGAACCGCATCCTCATAGTCCCTGTTCGCTCTTGACCCATGACCTGCAATCCCGCTTACGTGTTCGGTTCCGTTCTTAGTACGGTGGGTGCAACCCAACATCCAACGTGGCCCCGCCTGTGGTGGGTTGCACCCACCCTAAAGCAGTGCAGAAATCATCATTCCAGCTTGCCGTTGTGGAAATTTGTAACGTTGTCACGCTCGCGATAGCGGATCGAGGGATCCGAATCCGCAGTCCAAGAGGGGGGGGTGGCCGTGGTATTGAGGTAATACGTGGAAGAACTGTCATAAGGCAGCGTCCCGGCCGTGTTGTCGGGTTGGTACTGGCCGCCCACACCGTACAGTCCGTCAATTCCCGACGAAATAATCTGGAACGACTGGGGATTGAGAAACGTGGGAAGCCCCGTCGTCGGCGTGGTGAACGAGCTGGTGTAGGGGTTAGGTCCCGCAGAGATGCACCCCCCGGTCACTGGGAAAGCGACGTGGTAGCCCAGCCCGATCGGGCCATTGCCATTCACATCACTCTCTGCGAAATTGACGTCGTTCGGGTCGTAGCCATTGTTGCCGTAGGCGCTGAAGTAGGCGTAGAAATTGGTCATTCCGTTCCCCAGGGTATTTCCCAGCGAATCAAGGTAGCCGGGAATTCCGGGGAGGGTTGGATTGGTCAGGTCCACCGCCAGCCGGCTGGCGTTGAACTCGAAGAATGGCGGCTGCCGGTTCGCGCTGTAGCCCGCTTTGCCGGCCAGGCTGTTGGTGAACGGGTTCGTTGGGTCCTTGCCGAAACCCGTCATGCCGTAGCCCGTAACCGTCTGCATCGGAACGCCGCCAAGGAAGAACACCAGGCACTCGTGGCCGGAGAGGATGTACCACTGCGCGACGTTGGTGGTACCAATGTATTGCAAGCCGTCGCCGTTGAAGTCGTACCAGTTGTTCGTCGCGGTGCCGAGGTTGAAGGTCACCCTCGGAAAGAACTTCCTCATCGCCGCGATCGACCGCTGCCCGAGCTGCGCATAAGTAATGTCGCCAGTTGCAATCTGCGTGCTCCCGTTCGCCGGCATCAAGTTGCCGTCCTCGGACAGGTAGATCCGACTCGGCGGGTAATCGCCGTACTTGGCCTTGAACGACGCCAGGGCTTGGGCGAGCTGGTTGATCTCGCCGCCGACCGCGGCGTTCTTGGCCGTCGACACGGCGAAGTTGAGCGCCGGCAAGAGCAGCGTGATCAGGACCGCCAGGATCAGGATGACGGTCAGCAGCTCCACCAGCGTGAAACCGCGCGGTCCGCGGCCCTCGCCAGGCCGGCGGCGGATGGGCGGGCTTGAGCTCGAGCAGATCATCGGTCAAGGTCTCCTACAGTAGTGGCCAGTGGTCAGTGGCCAGTAAATCAAGGGCAGATGGCGGATGGCGGATGGCAGATGGCAGATGGCAGATGGCGGGTGTTGGATGACCTCACCCCGTCTTTACTGGCCACTGGCCACTCCTTCCCGGTCTTCACTCGCTACTCCTTCCCGATGTTCACTGGCCACTGACCACTGGCCACTAGTTCCATCATCCCGACAGCTTGGTGATCAGGGTGATCAGCGGCAGGAAGAGGGCGATGACGATGAAGCCGACGATGCCGCCGAGGACGACGATCATCATCGGCTCGAGGAGGCTGACCAGAGATTCCACGGCCACTTCCACCTCTTCGTCGTAGTTGTCGGCGATCTTGTTGAGCATGGTGTCGAGCTCGCCGGTCTCCTCGCCCACGTCGATCATGTTGACCACGATGTCGTCGACGATGCGGGCCTCGCGCAAGGGCTGGGCGATCGTCTCACCCTCGCGGATGCTCTCATAAATTCGGGTGAACGCCCGCTCGAAGACCGCGTTGCCCGCCGTCTCCTTGACGATGTTCAGCGATTCGAGAATCGGCACGCCCGACTGCACCAACGTGCCCAGCGTGCGCATGGTCCGCGCCACCGTCGATTTCTCGGCGATGGCGCCCATGACGGGAATCATCAGCATGATCCGGTCGCAAACATACGCCCCCGTCTTGTTCCGATATAACAGCTTGATGAAGATCCAGATCAGGAACGGCGTCAGGAAGACGATGTAGAAGTACTTGATCAGGAAGTGGCTGGACTCGATCAGCATGATCGTCATGCGCGGCAAGGGGACGCCGAAGTCTTTGAAGATCGCCTCGAACTTGGGGATGATGTAATAGAGGATGAAGCCCACGATGATGCATGCGACCAGGATGACCACGATCGGGTAAACCATGGCGCCCTTGATCTTCCGCTTCAAGGACTGGGACTTTTCCTTGAAGTCGGCCAGGCGCTGAAGGATCGCTTCGAGAGCACCGCCGGCCTCGCCCGCCTTGATCATGTTGCAGTACAGCCGGTCGAACGCCTTGGGATGCTTGGAGAACGCCTCGGAGAGCGTCTGGCCGCTCTCGATGTCCTCGACCACGTCGCCCAGCGCGTTCTTGAGCACCCCCGGCTTGCACTGGCCCTCGAGGATCTTCAGGCTGCGGAGGATCGGCAGGCCGGCGTCCTGCAAGGTCGAGAGCTGGCGGGTGAAGGTGCAAAGATGCTTGGTCGAGATCTTGCCGATCGTGAACGACTTCTTTCGCCGCCGGCCACCCTTCTTGGCGGTTGACTTGCGGGTCTTCTTCGCCTTCTCGGCGATCTTGGTGACGAAGAACCCCTTTTGCCGGATGAGCTGCTGAGCCTCTTCCTGGGTCGCGGCGTCAATCGAGTCCTTGACCTCGCGACCCGTGCTGTCCATCGCTTCATACTTATAGGTCGGCATAGTCGCTCTCCGTCTGGAATAGTGGCCAGTGGCCCTTAATAGTGGCCAGTGGCCAGTAAATCAATGGCAGATGGCAGATGGCAGATGGCGGATGGCAGATGGCGGATGGCAAATGGCAGATGGCGGATGGCAGATGGCGGATGGCAGATGGCGGATGGCAGATGGCGGATGGCAGATGGCAGATGGCAAATGGCAGATGGCGGATGGCAGATGGCAAATGGCAGATGGCGGATGGCAGATGGCGGATGGCAGATGGCGGATGGCAGATGGCGGATGGCAGATGGCAGATGGCAAATGGCGGATGGCAGATGGCAGACGCCTCCCCGGTTTTCACTCGCCACTCGCCACTCCTCCCGTCTTCACTGATAACGGACCACGGACCACGGACCACGGACCACGGACTAAGGACAAATCATATTTCCGTCATCGTTTCCCGAACGACTTCCTCGATGCTGGTTTGTCCCAGGTGGATGGCCTGGAGGCCGGATTCGCGGAGGGTGCGCATGCCGTACTTGCGACAGGCGGTGCGGAATTCGTCGAGCGAGACCTCGGCGACGACCAGCTCGCGGAGGTTGTCGTTCATGAGGGCCAGCTCGTAGATTCCCATGCGGCCCTTGTAGCCGGTGTTGTTGCACTTGTCGCAGCCCTTGCCGTAGTACCATTTCTGGGCGGCGGCCTGCTCGGCGGTCAGCCCCAGCTCCATGATCACTTCCCGGCTGGGAGTGAACTCGGTCCGGCAGTTGTTGCAGATCTTCCGCACCAGGCGCTGGGCCAGCATGGCCTCGACCGTGGCCGTGATCAGGAAGGTGGGCACGCCCATGTCGCGCAGCCGGGTCACCGCCGAGGGCGCGTCGTTGGTGTGCAGCGTGGTGAAGACGATGTGCCCGGTCAAGGACGCCTGGATCGAGATCTCGGCCGTCTCCAGGTCGCGAGTCTCGCCGACCAAGATCTTGTCCGGGTCCTGGCGGAGGATCGACCGCAGGCAGTTGGCGAAGGTCACGCCGATGTCGGGGTTGATCGGCACCTGGATCAGGCCCTCGATCTCGTACTCGACGGGCTCCTCGGTGGTGATGATCTTGTCCTCGATCTTGTTCAGCTCGTTGAGCGTCGCGTACAGCGTGGTGGTCTTGCCCGAGGAGGTCGGCCCGGTCACCAGGATGATGCCGTTGGGCTTCATGATCACTTCCATCCACTGGGCCAGCGTGTCCTCGGGCATGCCGAGCTTGCGCAGGTCGAGATGGACGACCGAACGGTCGAGGATTCGCAGCACCACGCTCTCGCCGAACATGGTGGGCAGGGTCGAGACCCGGATGTCGACAGTGTTGCCGCCCAGGGCGAGCTGGATCTTGCCGTCCTGGGGCAGCCGGCGCTCGGCGATGTCGAGGTTGGACATGACCTTGATCCGGCTGGCGATGGCCGGAGCCAGGTGCCGCGGCGGCGGCACCAGCTCGTAGAGGATGCCATCGACCCGGTACCGCATCTTGTACTCTTCCTCGAACGGCTCGAAGTGGATGTCGGAGGCCTTGTCCTTGATGGCCAGCAGCAAGACCATGTTCAAAAGTTTGCGCACCGGCGCGGCCTCGGCCATCTCCTCGATCGCCTCCAGGTCGATCGTGTTCTGGTTGCGGTTGGCAAGCTGCGCCAGGCCCTTGTCCTGCTCGATCTGCTTGACCACGTCCTGGATCGACTCGTGATGCCCGGCGTAGAGCCGCTCGATTGCGGCCATCACGTCCGCCTCGGAGCCGACCGCCCCCTTCACGTCGACGCCCAGGAAGAGCCGCAGGCTGTCGATCGTGGAGGGGTTCTGGGGCTCGGCCATCGCCACCGTGACGCTCTTGTCCTTCTTGTTCTGGGAGAGCGGCACGACCTTGTACGCGGTGGCCATGCTCTCGCCCACCAGCTCGGTCATCTCGGCCGGGATCGTGACGTCGTTCAGCTTGACCACCTTCATGCCAAGCTGCTCGCCGAGCGCCCTGAGCACCTGGTCTTCCTTCACCAGGCCCATCCGCACCGCGACCTTGCCCAGCAGCTCGGTGCCGGAGCGCTTCTGCTCTTCGAGGACCTTCCAGAGGGAATCCTCGTCGAGGTAGCCCATGTCCACCATGATCGTGCCGATGCGTCGCGCCATGCCTGAACATCCCAGTCTGGATCGAGTGCGCGGGGACCGACCAGTGTCCCCACTCGGGATTCCATGCGAGCCGGATTGCGTGATGTCGAAAAGTCCAAGGCAACCGGCGCCGCCCAGAACGGGCATCGCCGCGGAGACTGCAAGGTCAAGATCGCTGTTTCAGGAAGTTGCGAGTGGCGAGTGGCTCGGAATAGTGGCGAGTGGCGAGCAATCAAACAATCGATGGCAAATGGCAGATGGCAAATGGCAGGCCGCTCCCTGGTTTTCACTCGCCACTTGCCACTCATCACTCGCCACTCCTCTCGGTTTCCACTCGCCACTACACGGGATGATTTCTGAGATATCCTCACTTTTGATTACGTGACCGGTTTCTCACAGTGACACTGGGCTGGTGAAAAGTTGCTCTTGCACAAGCTGCGCTTTCATCCCGATTTCGTTGCGCCGTTTTCCCCCCCTTGCGAAGGGGGGGTTAGGGGGGGTGGGCCCGGCACGACCAGTCACAA
>JBEKTN010000117.1:0-21048 GCA_049516015.1 Isosphaeraceae bacterium
CGGGGTGTGGAAACGGAGCATGGCGAAGCTAGTGAGGCACCGGCAACCGAAAGGGCCGGACACAGATATGCCGAGCCTAAAACCACCGCGCCACACCTCGACTCTACAACTCCGAAAAATTAGGTATGGTGTCCCCGGAACTGCTAGGTCCGCATCAGATTCTAGCGGAACTTGAGATACGAAGTCCAAGTCGTTACTTTGAAAAACAGATAATTCCGCAGATGGCCTTGAGTGGCTTCGTTTTCTCTGGACCGCGGCGGGATTTTATACGGGTCAGCAGAAACAAGAGATAGCCCACCCCACGCTCGAGCGTGGGAATAGCCACAATCAAGAAGCTACTCCCGTTCATTGAAGAAGTTTGGCACGAGATCGAGAACTACCATCGGCCCTTGGTTTCCCAGATGGCAAAGCCGACTGGGGGACTGGACCCGAGATTTTGTGCCAAGACGAGGTCTTGAGTTCAGCGGCTTGCCGCCCGGCGCGTCCGCTGAGCTTGGCCCTTGAGCAGATGCGTTCGATGTTATGAAGGCACCTTGAATGAATGTGGAGCTGACCGCCAAGTCGAGGCTTGTTCAGACCTTCAGGTTTCTGAAGGAGCTGAACGAGCTTCGGAATCCGGTGCCGCGCGACATCTCGACGTATGCACAGGTAATGCGGTTGGATTCGTGGCCTATACATCCGTGCATAGCGGTTCGGCGAGGCGACCGTCAGGAAGAGGAAGACACAGGGACGGGCGAGGCGGAAATAGAGCCACTCGTTCGTATCCAGCGAGCGCATCTGACGCAGTGCCCGAACCCGCCGGAGGTGCTCGATGGCTGGCTGGAGCCGGGTTGGCAGTCGGTTGAGTCGGAGGTGGAAGTGCTCCAGTCGCGGAACTTCCCCGACGTCGAGAAGGGAAGCATCACTCTGGAGTTCGCCGCGGACGAGATGCGCGCTGCGGCACTACGTAGCTGGACGGCCGCGCGGGAGAAGTGGGCGGTCGCGGAACGTCCGGCGGTCGACGCAAGGCGGCTTTTCGAGACGATTCACGGGCTCTGGACGACGATGCAGCGCGAAGGTGACCGCGTGGAGTTGGTCCTGGCGGACGGGATGCTTGGTGTGGCCGACCCTCTTGTCCGCCATCCCGTGCTGATGCAGCGGGTGAATCTGGAGTTCGACCCGTCTCGACCGGAGTTTCGCTTCAACACCGGGACGGAAAAGGTGGAGCTGCATCGCGCCCTCCTCCGGCTGGTCCCGAGCATCGAAGGGCGGATGATCGCCCAATTCGACAAGGAGCTCGAGGAGCAGCCGGTAGACCCGCTTGGCGGCGCGAGCACCGAGGGCTTCTTCCGCCGGCTCGTGCAAGGGTTATTCAAAGACGGCGAGTTTCTCCAAGTGAGGGCGCGCGGTGGGGCGACGATCCGGCCGAGCATTTGGCGTGAGCCGGTGGTTTTCGTCCGCGCGCGAACGGCGGGGCTGAGCACGACCCTGGATTACATCGTCCAGGATTTGGAGGGCCCAGACTCGAAGGCGCCGGAAGGGTTGTCGCGCATCGTGGGCGTTGAGACCGATGCCGCCGCGTTGATGGCGACCAGCGGCAGGGAGAGTGAGACGCCGCGATTGGAGTCGGAGCCGGAGCCTGACATACTTTTCAGCAAGCCGGCGAACGCGGAGCAGTATGAAATCGCCGCGAGGCTGACCAAGGCGAAGGCCGTGCTGGTGCAGGGCCCACCGGGCACCGGCAAGACGCACACGATTGCAAATCTGCTCGGTCATTTACTTTCGCAGGGGAAGACGGTTCTCGTGACCGCGCACACCACGAAGGCTCTGCGGGTGCTGCGTCGGCAGGTAGACGGGGCGCTCCAACCGCTTTGCTTGAGCGTGCTGGAGGGTGACGCCGACAGTCAGGCGCAGCTCTCTCGCTCGGCACAGGACATCGCCGAGCGGCTTTTACGTTCTGATGCGGCCACACTGCGCCGGGAAGCAGCGCTGCTGCGGGACAAGCGGCGCAAACTGCTCGCCGTGGCGGAGCGGCTGCGACGGCAACTTCGCGACGCACGGTTCAGTGAGGTCGATGAAGTCGTGCTCGGCGGTGAGAGGCTGAGTCCCATCGAGGTGGCAAAGCGCGTGAAGGCAAATGCCGACCGCGACGGCTGGATTCCAGGCCCGCTTCAGCCGGGCATTCTCTGCCCCCTGACGGAAATGGAAGTGCGGCAGCTTTACGCCACGCAGCGCATCCTCACACCAGCGGACGAAACCCAACTCGCTGTGTCACAGCCCGTGCTATCGGAGCTGGTATCACCGGCGGTTTTTCGGTTGCTCGCCACTGAGCAGGCCCGCGCGGATTCACGGGCGCAGGCGCATCGCCCGGACTTGTGGGCCGATGGCGCTGCCGCCGGTTGTGCTTCGGTGCGGCTTCAAGAGTTGCATCAGCACTTGTGCGCGGCGACGACTGTGCTCACGGAGGAGCAAGACTGGTTGCGCGAAGTGCTCTTCGCGGGATGGATGGGCGGCGACCATAAAGGAACGTGGGAAGACTTGCTGGCTGTCGCCGATTCACTTGCCTCTGAAGCCGCCAAGGCTACTCGGCTTGAAAAAGCCCACGGACCCGAATTGCCCGATGGCCAACCCATCAGTGCAGTCGAGGCGACGCTCGGCCAAATCATCGCGCATCTCGAAGGCGGGGGCTCGCTTGGCTTGATGACGAGGCTCCGTAATCGCAACTGGCATCAACTCATCGCGGTCTGCCGTGTCGAAGGCCGCGCGCCGAGAACGCCCGACGAGTTTCGCGCGTTGCGGGCCGTCGCGCAGTTGGCAGAAAATCGGAACCGCTTCGCGGGCTGCTGGCGTCGCGCGGTGGAGAGCCTCGGCGGTCCGGCCGTCGAGAGCCTGGGACGTTGGCCTGAACGCGCGGCACAGGGATACGCGGCGGAGATTCGCTGGCGGCTCGAATGGCGGACGACAGTGTGGGAACGACTTATCGGGGAATTGCGCGATGCCGGCTTCCGGTGGGATGCGTGGCTGGCCGGGCATCCGCCGGTGCCCGGCAATCACGGTGAACTTGCGCGCGTGCAGCGTGCCGGTTCGCAAGGGCTGGCGGAGATCGTGGAAGCTCAGGCCGCGCTGTTGCGGCAGGCCGAGTTGTCGGCGGCGTTGCGAGCGCAGCGGGATTACCTCGCGGGTTTCCCACAAAGCGATGCCGCCTCGGTGCTGCTCCAGTCGCAGGACACATGGGATGTGGAAAACTACGAGCAGGCCTACCGCGAACTCGCCCGCCTCGAAGGTCTTCGGGACGCTTACGAGAACCGTCAGGCTTTGCTCGCCAAACTGAACGCGACAGCTCCCGCGTGGGTAAACGTTATCCATCAGCGCCAAATGATGCACGGCGCTGGGCAGCCGCCCGGCGACTCCGCCGCGGCGTGGCGTTGGCGGCAGTGGCATCAGGAACTGGAAAGACGCGCATCGGTTTCGATGACTGAGTTGCAAGAGCGACTCGACAGGACGAACGACGCTTTGCGGCAGGATGCGGCGCGAATCATTGAGCACGAGACTTGGGCTGCGCAACGCGAGCGCACCGGGCTCCGAGAGCAGCAGGCACTACAGGGATTCGTGAAGACACTGGAGAAGATTACAAAGACTCGGCGCGGAGTGCGGGACGCTGAGCTGTTGCGCGAGGCGCGGCGCCTCCTTACTGAAGCTCGTCGTGCCGTGCCGGTTTGGATTATGCCACTGAGTCGTGTGTATGAGAGCTTCGACCCTCGCAAGACGAAGTTTGACGTAGTCGTTATCGACGAAGCGAGCCAGAGTGATGTGACCGCGCTCGCCGCGCTCTATCTGGGCCGCGAGCACGTGGTGGTTGGTGACAAGGAACAAGTGACGCCCGATGCCATCGGCCAGCAGTTGGCGGGAATTCAGCGCCTCATTGCCACCAATCTGCAAGGTATACCGAATAGTCACCTCTACGACGGTCAGACTTCGATTTATGACCTCGCGGAAACGGCGTTCGGCGGTGTAGTTGCATTGCGCGAGCACTTTCGCTGCGTTCCGGAGATCATTCAGTTCAGTAATCATTTGTCCTATAACCACACGATTCGTCCGCTCCGCGAACCGTTCTCCGTCACCGTGCGCCCAGCGCTGGTGGCGCACCGGGTGAATGGCTTTCGCGAGGATCGCGGAAAAACGAATCAAGTGGAAGCCGAGGAGATCGCATCGCTCGTCATCGCGTGCCTCAACGATTCGGCCTACGCAGTTAACGACTTGGGCCAACCGACGAGCTTCGGAATTATTTCACTGCTCGGTGACGAGCAGGGCCTGCGTATTGAGAGCCAACTCCGGCACCGCCTCCCGCCGGATGTTTTCGAAAAGCATCGC
The DNA here is from genome assembly GCA_049516015.1 of Isosphaeraceae bacterium. Lineage (GTDB taxonomy): Bacteria > Planctomycetota > Planctomycetia > Isosphaerales > Isosphaeraceae > Aquisphaera. The sequence goes on from JBEKTN010000117.1 coordinate 4,351, forward strand.
TTGCTGTGTGGCAACGCAGCGCAGTTCCAAGGCGACGAACGCGATGTCGTCTTCCTCTCGATGGTTGATGGCCCGCCGGAAGATGGTAAGCTCCCCTACCGCGATGCCGGGCCGAAGGACCTCTACAAGAAGCGCTACAACGTCGCGGTTAGCCGTGCGCGGAATCAACTGTGGCTGGTGCATTCGCTAGATCCGGACGCTCACCTCAAGGCCGGGGACTTGCGCCGCCGTCTCATCGAGCACGCTCGCGACCCGCAGGCTCTAATGCGAGCGATCGAGGAACAGGGCAGGCGAACGGAATCTGTGTTTGAGAAGCTCGTCCTTGGTCGGCTTCACACCGCCGGCTATCGAGTGCACCCTCAATGGCCGGTCGGTTCTTACCGCATTGGCCTTATCGTCGAGGGTGAGACTCGGAGGCTCGCTGTAGAATGCGATGGCGAGCGCTGGCACACTCCGGAGCAGCTTCACCACGACCTCGAACGACAGGCCGTCCTGGAGCGACTCGGGTGGGTCTTCGTCCGGATTCGTGGCAGTGTCTTTTTCCGAGATGCAGATTCCGCCATGGCGCCAGTCTTTGCCAAGCTGAGTCATCTGGCCATCGAACCGCGCGCAACAACACCCCTGCGTGAGGGGGGTAGCACCGACGAGACCGTTGACCGGATCAGACGCCGGGCCGAGGCTATACGCAGAGAATGGATGCAAGAAGAGTCCTCCATGGCGAATCAGGCGGCGATGTAGTTCGCTGCACAACATGGACAATTTTGCAGCATGCCAGAGTCACCCTGCCAGGCTTCAGTGCAGCATCAGGAGGACGATCAGGGCCGCCTGGATCACACTGTCCCGTTCCGTCGCGATCATCGCTCCGCGCGCAATGATGTCGTCGAGGCTGCGCAGAGTGTGGTTCATCAGGTAGAGCTGCGCGGTGCCTAGCTCGAGGGCTTTCTGGTTCTCCATCAGCTTGCGGATCACGTCGCGCATGGTGACAGCCTCGGCCAGAGGGTGATCAGGCAACGCGGACCAGCGGGGCACGGCAGGCGCGATCGATCCCGAGTAAGATAGAATCGCCCGGGGCGCGAAAACCTTGGCTCGTCCCGGTAGATGGTCAATTTTTCGGAAGATCGCCCCCGGATTCCATTGGAGGAAGCCGACTCATGAGCTTCGACAGCGTCGTCGTCCAGGGCACGCTCAAGCCCGATGGGACTGTGGAACTGGACGAGATACCGACCATGACTCCCGGCCGGGTGCAAGTCACCCTCCAGCCTGTCTTGGCTGGTTCACCGCCCCAAGGCGGCTTGGCCAACACGATCGAGGAAATCCGTCAGTACCAGCAAGCTCTCGGTTACCAGGGAAGGACGCCCCAGGAGATGCCTCACGACGAGGATCAGCACCGGGCCGATGAGGATGCCTACGAACAGAGGATGCAGGAAATCTGGTCACAAACGCAATCCGGCGCATCGACTTGAGAATCGGTCTGACCTCGCGGGCTCCCCTCATTTCGCGTCGCTTATCGCGAGAGCCGTCTCATCAAAACGAAGGGTTCACTCGATTAAGCGATTAATTGCTCCCCGTATGAGCTTGAGGATGGTAGGACCTGATGGGGCGATGATGAGTTGTGATGGAGCGAATGTCCACCTCAAGGGGCTGCGCAAGCATCCCTCGCTGTCTTCCCAAGGGTACTCGCAGTTATCGGGCCTCTGCCCGCCTCGCCTGACCGATGGAGCGAGCAATTCGATTTCCCGCGCGAGGGCCTTCGCTCTGGCCAAGACCTCCCTGGCTCGCATCCCACCGAAATTTAAGAATACCGCCTGTTGGCGGAGTACGCGGGGCAAGTGTACGGCTACGCCCACATGACTTGATTGCAGATCTTCGGCTGGCGTACCCGTCACGCAACGATGGGCCTTCACCAGCTTCTCACAGGCCATCTGTAGGAACTGGAGTTTGTGACAATCCGGGACATCCAGGTTTTGCATCAAGTCGAATGTATTAAAATCGGCGGAGGCCTGTCGAGCATACGCGAGCGACCATTCATCGGTCGTCGCCATCATCGTCCTCCGACATCCGTTGGCCTGGGAAACTCTTCGCCGATCGACCAGCCCTCCGGCAACTTCAGCTCGTTCGACTGGAGTTTCTGAAATTCGCTTGGCGACACTTCGACGATGACTGACGCGTAGGGGACGCCGCTCGCAGGCGCAGGGCCGAACTGCAAAGGCATGATCCCTGACTCTGATGTATTTGTGTTGACTTCGAGCAGTTTGATCGGTGCCCCTCGCGTGACCGTAGCCACGGTTTTGTCGGTGATGCGGAAAATATGGGTCAGTCCCTCCTCGAGTTCGTAGTGCTTCCAGGCTAGGACCTTAGCCGCCTCGGCAACAGCTCCCTCGACAGCATGAGCTTGCTCGAAGGAGGTGACGTTCCTATCCATGCACCCGCAGTTGGGGCACGGTGCCCCGGTCTCTGCTATGGTTAGAAATCTCCCGCACCCTCTGCATTGTGCCATGATTGATATCCTTTGGGCTAAAGACCGGTGCCGACACTGATTATTTTGCAGCATGCCAGAATCCAGAATCACCCTGCCAGGTTTCAGTGCAGCATCAGCAGGACGATCCGGGCCGCCTGGACCACACTGTCCCGTTCCGCTACGGTCATCGCCCCGCGAGCGATGATGTCGTCGAGGCTGCGTAGAGTGTGGTTCATCAGGTAGAGCTGCGCGGTGCCCAGCTCGAGGGCTTTCTGGTTCTCCATCAGCTTGCGGATCACGTCGCGCATGGTGACGGCCTCGGCCAGAGGGTGATCAGGCAACGCGGACCAGCGGGGCACGGCAGGCGCGCTGGCCGCTGTCCGGGTCACCCCGTGGATCATCTGGCTGATCGCCGCCAGCTTCGCGTAATCGAGGGTTTCCGGCCGGTCCTCCGGTGAATGATAGCGTGGGTTCTCGCCGGTGCTGAAGAACAGGTAGGGGATCTGCCGGCTGCGGAACGGCCCGTAATCGCTGCGGTTGAGAACCAGGAGGTCCGAACCCAGCAGGCCGACCGTCAAGGGGCGGTCCTTGGCCGCCTGGTCGATCCAGGGGCGAAGGCCCGGGGCATGCTCGGTTCCCAGCACGAAGACGTGGCTCGCGCAGACCCCCGCCAGGGCCCGGCCGATCATGTCGGCCGTGATGAACAGCACGACTTGCTCGAGCCGCACGGGCGGGTGCGCCACGAAGTAACGAGAGCCGAAAAGCCCGACCTCCTCGAGATCGAATCCGATGAACATCAGGCTGCGGCGTGGTGGATCGGGCGCGGCGGCCATGGACCGGGCAACCTCGAGCATCATGGCCACTCCCGACGCGTTGTCGTCGGCGCCGGGATAGAGTACTCCGCCCCGCACGCCCAGGTGATCGTAATGCGCTGAGACGATCACCCACTCGTCCTTGAGGACGGGGTCGGCCCCGCGCAAGACGGCCCCGACATTGCGCCCCTGGACCCGCCCGGGCTCGGCGGCGGGGACCTCCTGGATGAACTGTCCCTGGAAGAGCGGTTCGAGCTTGAGGCGGCGGAACTCGTCGATCAGGAAGGAGGCGGCCTTGCGGGCCCCCTCGCCCCGCCGGCCTTCCATCTCGGGAGCTGCCAGCATCGTGACGGTTGCCTTCAGTCGCTCTTGCTCGGGCCGAGGGGGCGATTGCGCCTGGGCTCGACGGATGACACCGATCGCGATCATTCCAGCCGCGGTCACGACCAGCAGAGAGCGAACAACCGATCTCGATTTCCCCGGCATCAGACTGTGCAGTTCTGGGCGAATCCGAGCGTCAGGCATAACCGGTCCTGCGACGAAAATATTTGTTTCGAATCCCCCGCTCCAGCGGAGAAAGTGTGGCATGTTAGCCTTGTTTTGGGAACGGCTTCCCTGCATGGAGGTGGAACGTGTCGCGAGGCTCATGGATCAAGGGGTTCACCCTCGTCGCGGCTCTTCTGGGCTTTGGCGGGGTGAAATCTGCGCAGGCTCAGGACTGGAACGACTACTTGCACTGGCCATACGTGCCTCCCCAGGTCCCGGGCAACGGCTTCGAGTCTAATGGGCTTTACGACGGATGGTATCGCTATCCTCGGGAACAGCGGATTGTTCCCCAGATTCAGGGGCCCTACTACCGGAATTACTATGGTGGCTATCGGGTTCTGGGCTTCTTCCGGCACCCGCACGGCTGGCACGAATGGGACAAGAAGAAGTTTTACCAGGGCTACCACTTCGTACTCGACGTCTTTTGAAACACAGCCAGTGGGGTTCGTCGTCTGAGTGCTCCCGAGGAATCGCCTCGGCTCTTTCCTGCCCCACGGACGGATGCCGAGGCGATTTCGTGGCGCGCCCGCCTCCGCCGATCGGCTAACCCAGCGTCAGCGCCATCTGATAATACGCTTCGGCGGCCCGGTGAACTTGATCGAGATCGACCCACTCATCCTTGGTATGGGCCTGGGCGATGTCGCCGGGTCCAAAGACCACGCAGGGCAGGCCGCTGGCGCCGAGTGGGCCGGCGTCGGTGCCATAAGGTACGCCGACGACCCTGGGCTCATGTCCGGTCCCGCGCCTGACCGCCTCCTTGAGCGACTCAACCCACTTCTCCAGTCGGGGAACCAAGGCGGGCAGGCTGACCCAGGGCTGGTCGAACTCCACGCCCTCCAGGCTTCCCAGGCGGTCGCTCAGGAATTGCAGGATCGCCGCGGACGACTGTTCGGGCTGCTCCCCTGGTATCAAGCGCCGATCGACCTCGATCTCGCACCAGTCGGGAACGATGTTGACGCTTTGCCCTCCTTCGATTCGGCCGACCGAAAGGCTGGGCGGGCCGACAATCGGGTCGGGCATTGTTGCACCAAGAATGCCGGCGTACTCGGCCAGGGCGTCGAGCACCCGGCTCATCCGGTAGATGGCATTGACTCCCCGGTCCGGAGTCGAGCTATGGCAGGCCACGCCCCGTGTCCGGATCTTGCATCGCAATGCCCCCTTGTGGCAGTGAACCAGGTCCAGGAGAGTCGGCTCGGCGATGATGGCCAGGTCCGCGCCATGGGCGGTTCGGGCCAGTTGCCACGCTCCCGTATGGGTGAATTCCTCGTCCACCGTGCACGCCAGCACGACCGAGGCGGCCCGGGGCGGCCGCTCGCGGCAAAGCCGCTGGAGGGCCACAAGCATGGCGGCCATCCCTCCCTTGATGTCGCAGGCACCCCGTCCCCACATCCGCCCGTCCTCGATCCGGGGCCGGAACGGGTCGATGGTCATGCCATCGGTCGGGACCGTGTCCTGGTGGACGTCGAACAGCAAGGTTCGAGGCGAGCCCGGAGACTCGAATTTCGCGAACAGGTTGTCCCGGCCGGGCGCGACCGGCTGCCGGCGGCAGGTGATCCCGTTCCGCCCGAACCAATCCTCCAGGTAGCCGGTCAGCCGTGTCTCGAGCACCTCGGGGCCAACCAATGCCCGGCCCATCGGGTTGATGCTCGCGATCGACACCAGATCTGCCAGCAGGCCCGTCAGGTCGTCCACGGATCAACCTCGCTTGCGCTCACTTGACCCGTTCCAGGTACTCGGCCGTGCGGGTGTCGATCCGGATCTTCTCGCCCGGCTTGACGAACGGCGGGACCTGTACCTTCAGACCGGTCTCCAGGGTCGCTTCCTTGTACTGATTGGTGGCCGTCGCACCCGCCAGCGCCGGTGGCGTATCGGACACGGTGAGCTCGACCGAGTCGGGAATCTCGATTGAGACCGGCTTGTCGTTGATGTACTTGACCATCACCTTCGCATTGGGCAGCAAGAACTGCATCGCCGTGCCGATGATGTCCTGGTCGAAGTGCAACTGGTCGTAAGTCTCGGTGTCCATGAAGACGTGCTCGCCGCCGGCGGAGTAGAGGTACTCGTACTCCTTGGTCTCGACGTACGGCACCTCGATCTGATCGACCGAGCGTAATCTCTTGTCAATGAGTGCGCCGTTGTTCATGTTCCGGAGCTTGGTCTGGACCATGGCCCGGAGGTTGCCGGGAGTGTGGTGAGCGAAGTCGACAACGACGTAGTTCACCCCTTCCATGGTGATGACCATTCCCCTGCGAATATCTGTGGCTTTCAGCAACATGGTAGTTTGCGTCTCTCCCCGAGTCTTTTCAGAATTCCAGGTTAATCCAGGTGTTGTCGCTTGACGTCCGGCGAAGAAGACCCTTCGGGACGCTCGCGCGGGCGCAGTCTTGACCCTATCACAATAGAAAAGCCTCACCGCGCGGGGCGATCTTTTGCTTTCTGGAGGGAACATCGCCTCGAAGGTTGCATCCACATCCCTGCGGCATGTCGCCCTGGCCGCCCCGGGCTCCGGCCGAAGCAGCGATTCCTTCCGGCCGCTGGCATTCGAGCGCGCCCGGCCCGAGGCCCGGTGGAGCCTTTAAGAAATGTACTGGCCAGAAGCGGTTTTGACTAGGAGTCTGTCCGAGTATTGCCTATCGAAGGCGAGATTCAAAGAAGCCGGTGGCCAGTGAGCTGGGACATTCATGTCGTGTTCGCACAAGCGGATCTCGGTTTCGCGGCGAAGCGGTTCAGTCGGGGATGGCAAGCCGGCTTACCACGCTAAGCACTTCGGGCCATGCCTCCTCGAAAGGGATAAAAGCATTGGGAGCCTCCGCTCGAATCTGGATGTCATAGCTTGCTGCTGCCCTGCTCCGAACTGACTCGTCGAACGAACTCTTCCTGGGTTGAATGTTGCGAGCTTGAGCCTTTTTGAGGAGGAATTCCGAGATCTTCGCAAGGTCGAGCGTGCCACCAAACTCACGGACACGTGAGGCGATGTCATAGACATCCTGGGGCCGTGAACGGTTGCGGATGGGTTGCTGGAGCAAAGCCCTGAGCTTCTCTGCGAGATTGTCCTCAAGAGAACAACGAAGGAGCGGCTCACTCGACTCGTCAGGCTTCCAGCTCACAGTCTCGCAGATGACGTCGTTGAGGCTGATTTCCAGCTCGATGACCTGGGCATACTTCCTGCCTTCGTCGAAGTTCTGGTAGTACCTGTCCCCAGGTAGCTGGTAACAGACCTTGGCCAAGTAAGTGGGGAAGGTCTTATCGAGCCCAGGTGGATTCCTTTGTATCGACTGGCATCTCGCCTTCACCTGGAATCGGTTCAGCGGGTACCTGAGAGCGACGTCGAGGAGTTCCTCGATACGTTTTCTGTCATCCGGGAAGCCGACCGCCGCGGTGAAGTCGAGATCGAGTGTGCTTCGCAAGTTGCCGTAGAAGAACAGCAGCGCGTTTCCGCCTTTGAAGACGAGCTTGGAGGCCAGGGGGTGAGAGGATGAGATCGAGGCGAGAACGACAAACTGCATGAACCTCAGACGGGCTTCCGCTGCCGTAGCCCCGGTGCTTCGACGCCAGCTTGCAAGTTCGTCGATTGATCTCGGGTAACTTCCTGCTTCCAATCCTTGCTATTCCTCTTCGTTGATGGCTCCGTCAAGAATCGCAAGCACCGAGGGGGCCACATTCAGCGAGAGGTTCCACTCAGCCGAAAACGTCGCCTCGTATGGCTTGCTCGGCACCAACTTTACTGAGCCTCCCCGCTGCAGTCTATCCTTCCACTGCTCCAGGCGAGGATGGTTTTGCCCGAGCCTCTCCAGAAGATAACCCACGCGCTGACGGAGATTCTGAACGCCATAGCGGTCCACGTAGCCTACGAGCCGATCTACGTTCATGCTCTCGGCCTTGCGCCAGGCACGGAATACTTTGGCCACGCCACCTGACTTATCGGGCTTACGGAGCGCATCAATCAGGGTCCGCTCGGCGTCCGTGACATAGATGGGCGTTCCAAAGCTGTATCCAATGGTCACGCCAAAATCGAACTTACCGGCCAGCTCCGTCCAGTTGACTACCACGCGCCTGACTTTCTTGGGACGCCTGGCCGCGGGGTAATCCAGATCGACCCAGTCCTCGGGGCTCGTCCCCAAGGGAACCCATTTCTTGTGTTCGCCGTCTTTGAACGTGATGACATAGATCTGCTTGGGAGCAAGGTCTGTCAGACCATGATGTACCATCGCGGTGAGGTAGCCGAAGACCGCCCAGGGGTTTGCTTCCTGGATGATTTGCTCCTCGGATGTCTCGAGCAGATTGGCGTAGGGAACATCGACCTCGAAGACCCCATGTACGCCCTCAAGCGAGGCAAGGCTCCCCTGCTGCTCCAGTTGCCAGCGGAGAGCCACGGCCTTGTCTTCGTTGGGCAGAGGAGCGTTCTGGGCTCGAGCCAGACGCCTCGCGGTAATGAGAATCCGCCAGTCCGAAACGATGCGCCTTCGGCTGTCGGCGAAGTCTCTAAGAACCTGAGATGATATAGTCTTGACCCACACAAGATCGCGGACTACGTCAAGCTAAGATGTCCTTAGGACATCTTAGCTTGACAGATCCAGAAAGTCAAGCCCCAAAGCCAAACGCTCGTCAAATTACTCAATACCAACAGGTTACAGCAGCGTCCCGGGGCAACTCAAGCAGGTTTATCAAGCAAATAAGCCTCCACTAACTGAAAAGTTTCGTCCCTGGATGCCGTAGTCGCCCTCAACCCAGCGGCCTCAGTCTAGGCCGCTCCATGAGTCACGGACTTTGGCGGTTCCTGGCCGCTTCCTGGTCATTGCCCGGGACGCTAACCGTCCGCCTGGTATTTCTCTCAGCCGCGGGCTGCTTCAGCCGCTCGAGAAACCCGATCAGGTCCGTGAACTCGAGCGGGGTCAGGGTGCTGGCCAGGCTCTTGACCGGCTGATGAGCGGCGGCAAGCCGGGGGGAAGGCTCGAGCAAAGAGCGAATGAGCTGAACCTTGTCGCTTCTGGATGCCAGCCCGCTGAGGTCCGGGCCGGTGGTGCCGGCTCCGCGCCCCGCCGCGGCATGACACCGGCCGCATGCGATGTCCCGGTTTTCGAAGAAAAGCTCTTCCCCTTTGCGCGGATCGGCCAGGTGATGGAGGGCGAACTGGCGCAGGGTCTCGATGCCGGACGCTCGCTCGTGAGATCCGCCCGTGAGTTGGATTTGCGGATCGACCTGGCCGCGGATGGCCTGAAGGGCCTTTTCACCCGCGCGGCGGAGCGATGGATCGGGATCGCCGGCGGCCTGGCGATAGATCGCCTCGGCCCGAGGGTCGGGCATCATGCAGAGCGCGGTGATCGCCTGCGTACGCAGGTCCGGGTCGGCCTGGCCGGCGCCGGCAGTCTGGATCAGCCGCGGGACGGCCTCGCGCAGCTTGAGCACGCCGGCCGCCAGCACGGCCGCCTGGCGAACCTCCGCCGAGGTATCGTCGAGGCGCGCCAGAACACACTGCCTGATCTCGGCAGGCAGCGGCTTCTGCACGTTCAGGCTCATGAGCGCAGCGGCCCGGACGAGCGGCCTTGGGCTCTCGAAAAAGCCGGCCATATCGTTGGGCGGCAGGACTCCATCCCTGGCCAGCGGCGGCAAGGCGCGGGCCACCAGGCTCTCGGGCGCATTCGGGTCGTACAAGACCGCCAGCCGCGCGCGGATGATGTCGCGGCCGCGAAATCGCGCCAGGCCGTCGAGGGCCGCGGCGCGCACCGGCTCCGCCCGTTTCGAATCGACGACCAGGCTCGTGAGCAGCCGCACCGACGCGGCGTCATTCATCGCGCCCAGAGCTTCGACAAGCAGCGCCTGGTTGCGGACATCGGGCTCCATCGCCATCCCCTGGCAGAGGATCGGTGCGGCCGCCGGCCCCACCTCACCGAGCGCGACGATCGACTGGAAGCGGACCGAGGCATCCTGATCGCCAAGGCCCAGCCGCAGCCCCTGGAGGACCATGTTCATCCCCTCTGGGTTCCAGTCCTGCGTCTTGCGTGGCATCTCGCCCGCTAACGGATCGGGCCCCCACCAGGTTCCCGACCATTCCGGGTACTTGCGAAACTGGCCCGCCAGGTTGGCGACGATGCGGCCGCGAAAGGCTGGCTCGGGCGTCTGCCGCAAAGTCGCGACGAGAGCCCGAACGACGGGCACGGACCAGGACTCATCGGCCAGGTTCAGGGCGTTCTCCCGGCGACGAGCGTCCAGCAGGGCGGCCCGCATCGCCGCCTCATCGGGAAAGCCCAGCCGGCGGATCGCCGTCCGGATCGACCACGCCGCGAATCGATCAGATTCGCCCAGAACCGCAAGCAGCGGTGCGATCGCCCGGGTATCGCCAATCGCACCCAGGGCGATGGCTGCCTCGCGGCGGACGGACGGATCGCGATCCACGAGCAACGCCCGGAGCGCATCCACGGCTCCGTGATCGCCGCGAACTCCCGAGCTCCGGGCGGCCTGAAGACGGACCGACGCCGACGAATCTGCCAATGCCTCCCGGATGGCCTGCCGCGCCTCGGTGCCGCCGATCGCGTCCAGCGCCCAGAGGGCATGCAGGCGGCCGGTCTCGGGCTGGCCGGTGTGCAATCGCTCGATCAAGAGCCCGAGGGCCAGACCTCCCTGCCCCGCCAGTGACCGCTGCGCGTCGAGCCGGACCGAAAGGGCCGGGTGGTCGAGCGCCGCGATCCGGTCGGGCAGCGCGCTTCCGCGGGTCCGCGGCGCCAGTCTGACGCGATCGTTCCCGGAGTAAGTCAACCGGTAAAGCCTGCCCGTTGCGGGTCCCGCGGAGTGCCAGGCGTTGCTCGCCCCGTCCACAAACCAGAAGCCGGTTCCGTCCGCGGTCACGGCAAGGGCCAGAGGATGGAAATCGACGACAAGCCCCTTCGAGACCACGGCGGTCTGCCGCGCGACGGCGAAAGTTCCGCCGGACTTGCGGATCTCGAAACAGACGATAGACTGCCGGCCCGAGTCGCAAACGAAGAGGTTGCCCCGATAGCGACCGGGCAAGCCGTCCTCGTCATAGCAAACGCCTTGAGTTCCTGGTTCGCCGGCCTCGCCGCCCATGAGGGGCAAGGCGCGGAACGGCGCGGTCAGGAACTGGTAAGGATATCCGTAATGGCCGCCGTCGATGTGATGCGTCAGTCCGCCGGGCCAGCGCTTGCCGGTGTCGCCGGCGCCCAGGGTGAAGACCTCGCCCGTGGCACTCAGGACGATCGAACGCGGGTTCCGCTCGCCCGTCGAGACCACCTCGAGCCCGGTGCCGTCGGGCCGGACCCGGATCACGCCTCCGCCCGCAAGCTGGATGCTCCGCCCGTCTTTGCCGGCAGCCCGGGAAATCCCCTGATCGCCCACGGCCAGGTAAAGATAGCCGTCCATGCCCGCTCGAACGCCAGCGGCGATGTGGTCGTTGATTCCCTGGGGGGCAAGGGCCGTCGGGCCCAGGCCGGTGACCAGCTCGATCCGTTCGTTGGCCCGGTCGTCGCGGTCCGTGTCGCGGAGCGCAGTGAGTTCGGGTGGATGGACGACATAGAGCGTGCCGTCGATCCATTCCAGGCCGCTGACGGTGCCCAGCCCGTCGGCGAAAACCCAGCTCTTGCCGGCTTTGATGGCCAGGACCGAACCACTTCTGACGCCAGCCGGGCCGCTCTTCTCCGTCGCGGCCTGGCCGAGGTAGATCGTGCCGCCGGCAGCCACGACGATGGATGTCGGATTGCGAATTTGGGGTGCCTGGGCCGCCAGCTCGATCGACCAACCGGGCGCCGGTTGCGGCAAGAGTTCCCGCTCCGGTTCTCCAGCCGCACTGCGAGCGATCTGAAAGGCCATGATAAGAGCGAAAACCGGTACGAGGCTGGCACGCATGAATTTCCCCTCCCTGGGCGACCGGGCGCGGAACCGAGCCCGCTGCGGGCTCGCAGCGGAAACATTGTCGAGGTTCCATCCCGCAATCAACCTGACGCCACGGATGGACTGGTCAAGCGATCGCCAGTCGATCAGAATACTTCATGATCCGTGGGGCGGCGCATTCTATCGCCCGTTCCCGTTTGTCTCAATGTGAAGACCAACTGGCGGAACTTCCCCAGCCCTGCGAGCTTGCCGCGGATGCTGGAGGTTCTGCTCGACAAGGAGTTGCCAACGTGTCCTCGTCGTCCGCTCTCGTTCCCAGCGAGTCGAAAGAGACTGCGCCGTCATCGCCGCCCGCGTGCGATCCCTTCAGGAATCCGTCCTATCCCCAACGCACCCATTTCGCTGAACGCCCGCAGCTCGAGGAGACGCTTCGCTCCTGGGAACAAAAGATCAGTAATGTGACCGGCAAGCTGACCGCCCTGGGCGATCATCCGGGTTGCGCGACCTACGAGCGGCTGTTCCACCAGATGCAGGGCGCCCGCGACCAGATGGCCGAAGCCGTGCGCAGGCTGCCCCTGGAAACCGGCGCCCTCTACGAGGAAGACCGCGAACGGTTCGAGGCCGCAGCAGCAGCGCTTGGGCGATTGTTTCAGAGTTGGGATGGCGTCAAAATCTGAAGCAACTCTGCGAATCGACCATCCAGGTGATCGAGTACTCTACGACTGACGGAGGGCTTCGCTGGCGATCCGTTTCAGGTCGCGGAGATCGAGCTTGCCGGTACCCAAAAGTGGCAGAGCATCGACCTTCACGAAGGAGTCGCGGCGGGGAAGATACAGGTTGGGCAAACCGAGCTTCCGCATCTTCTCGAGCGCTTCATTGACGCGGTCGTCGCAGGTGGTATGCAGGACGGCCAGCCGGTCGCCGTCGCGGTCATCGGCGATGGCGGTGACGGCGAAGACCGGCTCGTCGGCCCCGATCGCCTCGTTGAGGGCTTCTTCCACGCGGACGTGGGGGACCATCTCGCCGCCGATCTTGGAGAACCGGGTCAGCCGTCCGGTGATCTTGAGGAACCCGTCCTCGTCCACCATGCCGAGGTCGCCGGTCACATACCAGCCGTCGCACAAGGCCTTCCGGGTCAGGTCATCCCTGTTCAGGTAGCCTTTCATCACGATGGGACCCTTGACCAGGATCATACCTTCGGTGTTCGCCGGAAGAGGTTCGATCTGCTCCAGGTTTTCGAGATGCTCCTGTCCGGCGATGCTCTCTGGCTTGATGATCCGCACTGAAACGCCGGGAAGGGTGTGGCCGACCGTGCCGCGCCGGGATCCGGGCTGGTAAAACCCCGGGGCGCGAAAGTCGGGTGCGTTGACGGCGATAACCGGTGAGCACTCGGTCACGCCGTAACCTTCCAGCGGCCGGATGCCGAAGGTGTCCTCGAAGGCTCGGGAGATCGCGTCGGGAAGCTTGTCGGCGCCCGCGATGGCCAGCCGCAGCGAGCCGAACTGCGCCGGGGCACAGCGCCGGGTGTAGATGTGCATGAACGCCGGCGTGGCGAACAGCACGGTTGCCCAGTACCGCTCGACGAGCTCGCCAACAACTCCTGACTCCTGGGGCTTGACATGGCAGATCAGCCCCATACCGCGGCACGTTCCCAGCCAGAGCAGCAGGTAACCGAACGAGTGGAAAAGCGGCAAGACATCGAGGAGGCGGTCGGTCGGATAGATGTGGAAGATCTGGCCGATGGCTTCGAGCTCGGAATCGATGTTGAAGTGGGAGAGAATCACCCCCTTGGGATCGCCCTCGCTGCCGCTGCTGAAGATCACCGCCAAGTCATCGTCGACCGAGGTCCGCCGGGTCGCTCCCGCGATCTTCTCGAGCAGCCTGATCGGCGCCAGGCAGGCCAGCACCAGGGCGGCCGCTCGGCCCGTTCGGGTGATCGCCGAGCGGATCTCCTCGATCCAGATCACCTCAACGCCGTCGGGCAGCTCGAGGCTGGCTTTCGCGACGAAGTTCCGGCTGGTGACCAGCGTCTTCAGACCGGCCTGAGCGGCGGCCGAGCTCATTGCCGCCTTGCCCGCGGTGAAGTTGAGATTGACCACGACGCGTCCGGAAACGGCTGCGGCCAGGTTCACCAGGGCCCCTCCCACGCTGGTCGGCAGCATGACTCCCACGGCATCCTGCCCCTGCCACCTGCGGCGGAGCGCGCGGGCCAGGGCGATCACTCCCGCCAGCGCCTTGATGAACGACAACTCGCCACTGATCGGATCGGCCAGCGCCAGCCGGAACGGATGCCGCCGCGCCTGGCGGATGAATTGATGGTGCAACGGCCGGCGATCTTCCTTGCGGTGTTCCCAGGCGCGCTGATCGAGCTCCGCGATCGCCTGGCGGATCTCCGCTACCGAGGTCGTCGCGGGGAGCGGAGCGCCGAACGAGACCGTCACGGGAAGGGGGATGCGCTCCGGGAGCCAGCGCCTCTGCATGGGGCTGAAGACGCTGGAGGTCGCCCGGTCGAGATGCACGGGAATGATCGGCACGTCGCGTCCCTTGACGATCCGCTCCATGCCCCGCTGGAACGGCAGTGTCATTCCGGTCCGCGTGATCTGGCCTTCCGGGAAGATGCAGACAAGCTCGCCGTTATCGAGTGCCCGGCCCGCCTCGCGAAAGGCTTCCAGGATCATCTTGGGGCCGCCATGGCCGGCAATGGGGATCGCCCCCATGGTGCGGAGGAACCGGCCCAGGAGCGGCCGTTTGAAATACTCGGCATAGACGACGAACCGGATCGGCCGATCGATCGTGCCCATCACGAAGAGACCGTCGACGAACGAGACGTGGTTCGGTGTCAAGAGCGCGGGTCCCTGGTCGGGAACGTTGCTCCGGCCCAGCACGCGCAGCTTGTAGAGCGTGCCCGCCAGCAAGATCAGCAGGAACCGCAAGAGCGCATCGGGGGCCAGCCAGAGCGCCCAGAGCGTTGCCACCGCCAGCACCGCGGACGCCCCGAGAAACGTCCCTCGCGCCGAGAAGCCGGTTGCCGCAAGCACCACCGCCAGGATCGATCCGGCCAGCATGCCCACGTTGACCAGCATGTTGCCCAGGGCGATCACGGCCCCGCGCCGATCCTCCGGCGACCTCCACTGAATGAGCGCGCTCAAGGGCACGAACACGAGGCCGGCGGAAAACCCCACCAGACCCATCAGCAGAATGGTTCCCGCCAGCCCTGGTCCGATCAGGGCGAAGGCCAGTGTGCTGAGCGTCAATCCCAGCGCGCCCAAAGGAACCAGACCATACTCCACCTTGGAAGCCGAGAGCCGGCCCGCCGCCAGCGATCCCACCCCAATGCCGATGCCGATGGCCGCCAGGGGGAATCCGGACATCCACTCCGGCAACTCCAGCGTCTTCATCGCATAAGCCAGCACCGGCGCGGGGACCAGGCTGGCGATCGACCAGACGATCACCTGGCCCATGATTGCCAGCCGGAGAATCCGGTCGGCACGCACGGCCGACCAGGCAAGCTTCAATGTCTCTGCCAGTCCTCCTTCCGAACGTGCGGCGGGAACCCGCGGAATTCCCAGCGCGGCGATCAGGCCCAGCGCCGACACGGCCGCGAGCAGCATGCCCCCCAGCCAGGCCCGGGCCCCCGTGAAGTAGACGATGATCCCGCCGGCCACCGTCCCGCCGATGATCGCCAGGTTGGTCCACATCTCCATCAGACCGTTGCCCGAGGAGAGCTTCTCGTGGGGCAGGATTTCGGGGAGGATGCCGTACTTGGACGGGCTGAAGAGGGCGGCCTGCACGCCCAGAAGCCCGAGGATCACGAGCGCCGGGAAGCCTCCGGCGGGATTGAGGAAGAGCACTGCCGTCCCCAGCAGCATGAGCACCAGCTCCAGCGCCTTCATCGCCATGAGCACGTTCCGCTTGCTCAACCGGTCGGCCAGGGCGCCCCCAGGCAGGTTGAAGACGATCAGCGGGATCAGCAGGATGACCTGGGCAAACGCCGTCCTTTCCTGGGATGCCGTGGCACTGGCTACCGACGTGATCGCCAGCAGCACGACAATCTGCTTCCACGCGTTATCGTTGAACGCACCGAGGGCTTGCGAGATCAACAGGCCCACCAGCGGATGCTTGGCCGGCGGCGACCCCTTGGTGATTTGTCTTTCAGCCAGCACGGCAAGATCTCCCGAAATCCCTGAATAAAGCTCTGATCGTACAGCGCACCGCTGCCCGGAACGCCTGGGCGGCGGCGACCCTGTCAATAGCGGCTGGCCTCATTCCAAAGGCGAACCGTTGGGAACAGAGAGCGAGTGCGATCCCCAGCGGATGACCTTCTGACTCGCAGTCGGAATCGCCGGCACTCCGGGTTCGAAAATGACAGAGTCCAGACCCCGTCCAGACCCCGCCCGGACCCCGCGGTCCCCATGCTATCTTACCCAGGCCCGCGGTGATACATCATGGTATCCAGATGGTATCCAGGTTCGAGCGAGGCCCACCTGATGGTGATGACCAGATGGAGGATTCCGGTGCCAGGTCGAGCTCACGACTTCAGGAAGATGACGTCAATCCGGCCGTGGCCATGCAGTTGGCAGACATTGGCCAGGTTGTCTCGTTCCCGGCGCATCCCATCGGTGATCTGACGATCCCGCGTGCGAATCTTGCCTTGCGTGCCCCTGAACTGGGCGAGCCGCAGAGTCCAGATCCTGCCCTGGTAGCCGCGGCCTCCGAACTCGACGAGCCCACGGCCGAACAGGAACGAAGCTCGCCGGCCGCCGCGCTCAAACGTTCGGAAGAGATCAAGCCAAGGGCTGGAGGAGGCGACGTGGCAAACTCGAAGGAACCGGGCGACAAAGTGACGGGCGCACCTGCGCACACCTCCGCCGCCGCGGATGTTCGTCTTGCCCACGCCGGCAACTCTCACGACCCGCGACAGGCTCAGACCTCCTGATCTGGGACCAGGGTAGGTTGCGGGTCGTAGGAGTTATCTGCTTACGCAGATGGTGTTTGGGAGATCTTCGTCTGAGTGGATAAGATGGCACGATGGGAAATAGA
>JBEKTN010000118.1:0-21042 GCA_049516015.1 Isosphaeraceae bacterium
CGATTTGACCTTGGCCAGGGATTCCCTCTGGTCACGACCAAGCGCCTGTCGTTCAATGCCATCGTTCACGAGCTGATCTGGTTCCTCCGGGGCTCGACGAATATCGCCTATCTCAAGGAACACGGGGTCACCATCTGGGACGAGTGGGCCGACGCGGAGGGCGAGCTGGGTCCGGTCTACGGCAAGCAGTGGCGTTCGTGGCGGGCACCCGACGGCCAGGCGATCGACCAGATCGCCAACCTGGTCGCGGGGATCAAGGCGGTCAAGGCCGATCCCGCCGCATCAGTAGGCAGGCGCCTGATCGTCTCGGCCTGGAACCCGGCCGACATCGCCGACATGGCTCTGCCTCCCTGCCACACGCTCTTCCAGTTCAACCTGACCGAGGGAAAGCTGTCGTGCCAGCTCTATCAGCGCTCGGCCGACCTGTTCCTGGGTGTTCCTTTCAACATTGCCAGCTACGCCCTGCTCACCGTTCTGGTGGCCCACGTCACGGGCTTGGTCGCCGGGGAGTTCATTCATACCTTCGGTGACGCGCACATCTACGCGAACCACCTTGACCAGGTCGACGCACAGCTCGAGCGTGAGCCGTTGCCGCTTCCCCACCTCGGGATCGAGCCGGCGGTGAGCGACCTGGCGCGGATCGAGCGCGAGCAGATCAAGCTTGTCGGCTATCGCTCCCACCCCGCGCTGGCGGGCGAGGTCGCCGTCTAGTCCAGGAGACCCGGCCCCGTGAACCTGGCGCTGATCGTCGCGATGAGTCGAGACGGCCTGATCGGCCGCGAAGGGGCACTGCCCTGGAGGCTGCCGCGCGACCTGAAGCACTTCCGCCGGCTCACCTGGGGCAAGCCGATCATCATGGGCCGCAAGACGCACGAGGCGCTCGGGCGAGCACTGCCTGGGCGAACCAACATCGTGCTGACGCGACAGGCCGATGTTCTCGCCAAGGGTTGCCTGATCGCCCGCGACCGCACGCAGGCGCTCGCGCTGGCGCAGGCAACCGGCAGTTCGGAAGCGTTCATCATCGGCGGCAGCCAGATGTATGAGGCATTCCTGCCCCTCATGCCGACCATCCACCTGACCCTGGTCGAGGGGGCCTTCACGGGAGACGTCTTCTTCCCGGCGGCGGTGCTCGACTCTCCGGAGTGGGAAGTCCTCCACGAAGAACGATGGCCGGCCGACGCCGAGAACCCGCACGACGCGAGCTACCTGGTCCTGAGCCCCAAAGGGGAACGGACCGGGTAGCGGTCGCGATCGGTGGTCGGGATCCCGGTCATCGTCCAACCCTGGCTGTTACGCTGTCTTGCCGGCAGTACTACTGGTGCTGCTGCCTCCGCTGCTGCCGCTACCGCTCAAAGCCTGGAGGATGGCTGCTCCCTTGGGAGAGCCCAGGCCGGTGCACGGGTCCCAGCCGGAGCTGGCATTGTAGTCGGAGCGATTATCGGTGTCATTTCTTGTTTCGCCCCCAAAAGAAGCGACACCAATAATCTCGCGCTCCGTCCCGCGAACAGGCTGCTCTGAGCTCCCCCTCGGGTCCACGATGTCGGCGTCCGCCTGGCGCGGGTTAGCCCGCGGGGGTGTAGATGCAATCCGGCTCGGCCGCGTAGGGATTGCCTGTCACGTTGTACGCCCGGGCGCGGCTGCCGCCGCAGAGGTGGCGGTATTCGCAGTAACCGCACTTGCCCTCGAAGCTGTCCGGGGTGCGCAGGCGGCGGAAGATGGGCGAGTGCTGGTAGACGTCTACGATGTCGTTGAAGGGAAACATCCCGCAGACCAAGGGCATGAACCCGCTGGGATGGATCAAGCCGGTGTGGCTGACGAACATCACGCCCTTGCCGTCGTTGATGCCCATGGTCAGGTACCGGGGGGCGGCTACCGCACCGTGCGAGCCCGCGGTCTGCCGCGCCTGCATGCGCTGCCGCGCCACGAACCGCCGGTAATGCATCGCCTCGGTCGTCTTGATGCCGTAAGGCTGGCACAACGACTGGACATAGAGCCGCCCGAAGGCCTCTTCGTACTGCACGCCGGTAAGCCGCAGATCCGCCGTGGCCCGGCCGACCGGGACGATGAAGAAGACCGACCAGAGCACGATCTGATGCCGGGCCAGCATCTCGGCCATCGCCTCGATCTGGTCAAAGTTGTTCGGGTTGAGCGTCGTGTTCACCTGGACCGCGATCCCCAGGTTGCAGGCGTCCTCCATGATCCGCTGGGTCTGCGCGAAGCTGCCCGGGACCCCGCGCATCCGGTCATGGGTCGCCGCGTCGGCACCATCGATGCTCACGGCCATCCGGTCGATGCCCGCCTCCTGGAGCCTGGCGATTGCCTCGGTGGTGACCAGCGGCGTCGGCGACGGAGTGATCGCCGTCTCCAGCCCCTGCCCTCTCGAGTAAGCGATCAGATCATAGATGTCCCCGCGCTTGAGCGGGTCGCCCCCCGTCAACACCAGCATCGGCCGCACGGGGAACCGCGCCACCTGGTCAATGAGCTGCCGCGATTGCTCGCTTGTCAGCTCGTTCGGGTCGGGCTGTGACTGGGCACAGGCCCGGCAGTGCAGGCAGACCAGGTCGCAAGCCCGAGTCACCTCGTAGAAGACGATCATCGGGCTGATGTTGAAATCACGCTCCGCCCACCGCCGCTCCGCCCGCGCGTGCACCGCTGCCGACTCGTTCACCGTGAGAACCCCCGAAATTCGGACTGCCAGGCTCTTCCCTATTCTTGACAACAATAGACATAAACATCCAGAATATAGGTGATCGGTCGCGGCCTGTCAACGGGACGGTCTGTATAGCTGGGTTCGTCCGAGATCGGGTTTCATGTCGGAAGTTGATTTTGATACAAGGGTTGCGGCGAACGATCTGAATGATCGGCAACCCCTTGTGGCGATCATCGGCGGAGGTATCACGGGGCTTGCGGCCGCACATCGACTGGGCGAGTTGGAGCCGCGCGCACAGGTGCTTGTTCTGGAGTCCGAGGCCCGGCCCGGCGGGGTCTTGCGGACGGTTCGCAAGGCTGGGTTCTTGATCGAGGAGAGCGCCGATAGTTTCTTGACGGCGCTCCCCCACGGGTTGGGGCTTTGCCGGCGGCTGGGTCTCGAGGGGGAGATCATCCCGACGGACCCCGATCGGCGGCGGGCGTTCGTGGTCTCACGCGGGCGGCTGGAGCCGATTCCCGACGGCTTGATGATCATGGCGCCAACGCGGCTCTGGCCGATGATGACGACGCCGATCCTGGGGCCCTGGGACAAGGTGAGGATGGGTCTGGAGCTCTTGGTTCCGCGTGCCGACGTGGCCGACGAGAGCCTGGCCTCATTCGCCCGCCGCAGGTTCGGGCGGGGCGCCTACGAACGGTTGATTCAGCCGCTGGTCGGGGGCATGTACACGGGAGACCCCGAGCTGCTGAGCGTGCGTGCGACGATGCCGAGGTTCCAGGAGATGGAGCGGTCCCACGGCAGCCTGATCCGGGCTTCATTGCGCGCGCGGGTCGCGAGCGGCAAGTCCGGTCAGGCCGGCAGCGGCGCTCGGTATGGACTGTTCGTCGGGTTGCGCGAGGGCATGTCGAGTCTGACCAACGCGCTGGTGCGCAGGCTTCCTGAGGGCACGGTTCGCTGCGGGGTCAAGGTCGAGCGACTGGGCCCTGGACGTGACGGGCGCTGGAGGATCGGCTGCGCGAATGCCGGCTGCGCGAATGCAAGCCATTTACCCATGTTCGAGGCCGATGCCGTGATCGTGGCCACGCCGGCCGGTGTCGCCGGCCGCTTGTTCGCGGCTGTTGACGGTGCGCTTGCCGCGTCGCTCGAGCGGATCAGCTCGACCTCGTGCGCGATCGTCTCGCTGGGTTACCGCCAGGACCAGATCGCGCATGCCCTTGACGGCTTCGGGTTTGTCGTGCCCAGGATCGAGAACCGGAACATCCTCTCGGGCAGCTTCTCGAGCGTCAAGTTTCCCGGCCGCTGTCCCGAGGGCACGGTCCTGCTGCGGGCGTTCCTGGGCGGGGCCTTCCGGCCGGACGTGCTCGATCAGGGAGACGAGGCACTGAGCGAGCTGGCAGTTCAGGAGTTGTCGACCCTGCTCGGCATCAAAGGCGAGCCGATTGTCCGGCACGTCAGCCGTTGGCCCAGGGTGATGCCCCAGTACGAGCTGGGGCATCTGGAGCTGGTGCAGTCGATCGAGTCAGTGATTGCCAAGCATCCCGGTCTGGCGCTTGCCGGCAACGCCTATCACGGAGTCGGCGTGCCCCAGTGCATCCACAGTGGTGAGCAGGCCGCGGAACGGATCGCCCGGGAGCTTGGTGCTCGTATCGCGGACCGACGTTGCGCGCCATGAGGGCGGCTCATGATCCCCCGGGCGATTTCCTTCCCAGTCGCAGGGACGAGATGTCCATGAGATCAAGAGCCAGGCTCCTTGCCTGTGCTCGAGCTGAGGCTCATGATCGGTCGGGCTCCACGGAAAGCATTCCGTTGGGATGTCCGATGATCCGTCCCCAGATCCTTGCGTCGTAGCACCCGCCGCGGTGGGTGTCGACCATGACATCACAGACGAAGTATGCCCGCGGCTGGAACAGCCGGAGTGCCTCGGCGATCTCATGGAGGGAATCGGCGGCGGCTATCGTTCTGCCTCGGTGCTCGATTCTCAGGAATTGTCGGCTCAACAAGGTTTGCGGCATGGAATACTCGGAAGATCATCGAAATTGTGGATCAGAACGGTTCTCTTCGAGAAACCAAACATGCTTTTGTCCCAGACCGAACACTCAGGCCACCTTGACCAGGGGGATGAGGACCTGGCTTGCCCAGGTGCCCAGGGTCGTGGGTGTGGTCGTCTCCGGGGTTCGAGGTTCGCCGAGGGGAGTCCAGCCCAGCCGGTTGAGAGTCTCGAACATCTCGATGTAGCTCTCGGCAAAATCGTGAGACATACCCCAGCCCTGAGAGACCCTGCGGAATTCATCGGGGGTGAGCTGGACGTTTTTCATGGGCCTGCCGACGATCACCGCCAGGGTCTTGACGGCTTCATCGAGAGTCAGGTCCGTTGGACCGAGCAGTCCCAGGACGCCATGACCCTTCCAGGCATGGTCAGTCAATCTCGCGGCCGCCGCCTCGGCGATGTCGCGGGTGGCGATCATGGGCATTCGAGCATGGCCCGGGTACAGCCAGTGGAGCTTGCCGTCCCGCCGGATCGAGTCGAGCTGGGTCAGGAAGTTTTCCATGAAGAAACCGGGTCTCAGGTGGACAACATCGTCCGCAGCGTCATTCAAGGCGCGTTCGACATCGTGCAAACCGGAGATTGGCCCGAGCCCATCGGCCCAGTTCGCTCCGATGCTGGAGAGGTTCACGATCCGGGAGATGCGATTGGTTCTCACCGCCCGGGAGACGGCATCGGCAGCCTTTCGGTACCACGCGCGAACGTTCGGGGCGGCAAAGTTGGCCGGGGTCAGCCAGAAGAGGACGTCCGTCCCCTCGGTGGCTCTGGAAAGGGCCGCGGCGTCGTCCGACGAGGCCTGTCGGACGATCTCTCGTTCCCGCAACGAACGCGGCAGCTTTTCGGGATGGCGGGCGACGATCGTCAAGGGCTTTCCGGCAAACGCTAGCCGCTCGATCAGCCGGCGACCTATGTTTCCCGTCGGCGTGGTGATCGTGATCATGATCTTGCTCCAGGGGAAGAATGGAGCCGGCCGGCGGCCTGGTCTTGTTCCGAGGCCACACCGGCCGGCTGCGAACTGTTGTGACACCGCTCGCTCATGACTCCTTGTGCGAGCTCAAGGTTTCCGTGAATCCGCCAAGTTCAGCCGTTTGGAGACGGCTTCGACCTCGCGGAAGACGCGCAGGAAGTTCCTGCCCCAGAGCTTGGCGATCTGCTCCTCGGTGTAGCCTCGCCGCACCAACTCGGTGGTGACGTTCACCGCCTCGCTCTCATCTTTCCAGCCGATCACGCCGCCACCGTGATTGAAGTCGGAGCTGATGCCCACGTGATCGATGCCGATCCGTTTGACCGCGTAATCGATCGCATTGACCAGGTCGGCGACCGTGGCCGTCTTGGGGGCGAGGGCGTAGATCTCGCGGTGCAGCTCGTTGTCTTCCTCCTGCGTCAGGTCGCGGGTGTCTTTCTTGAACCTGTCCTTGAGTTCCTTGTACTTCTCTTGGAGGTCGGCCGGAGGCGCCTTGAGGTAGTAGCTGAACGCGACGATCTGCACGACGCCGTGGTTCGACTTGATGGCGTCGAGCTCAGCGTCGGAGAGATTCCGCGGACTATCCACCAGCGCCTTGACGGCCGAGTGCGTCGCGACCACCGGGGCCTTGGAGAGTTCGATGGTCTGGGTCAGGCCCTGGGGAGTGAGCTGCGAGACGTCAACAATGACGCCCAGCTTGTTCAATCGGTCCAGCGCCTCGCGGCCCACCGGAGAGAGGCCGCCGTGTTCGCCCGGCTTGTCGTCGCCGATTGGACGCGAGGAGTCGGCGAAGTCGTTGTTGCCGGCATGAACGAAGCCGAAGGTCCGGACGCCGGAGTTGTAGTACAGGTCGATGAGCGACAGATCCTTGCCCAGCGGCAGGGCGTTCAGGAACCCGACGATCACGGCAACCTTGCCTTCGCGGTGGATCCGCTCGACGTCGTCGGCGGAGAGGGCGAGCGCTGCGCGGGACGGATAGCGCTGGGGGATCGCGCGGATGGCCCTGAGCTTCCGGTTGGCCTCATCACGCGCCTTGGCCACTCCTTCGGAACTCCGCCAGCCAGGCCGGGCAAAGACGGCGAAGACCGCGGCATCGACTCCACCTCGCTCGAGCTTGGGCAAGTCCACCTGCGTCTCGCCGTCGAGGCCGGGGTCGAGCTTGCCGATCCCGTAGTCCACGGGGATATCGAGGTGGCTATCGAGGACCAGCACGTTCTCGTGAATCCGCTTCGCCTCGGCCACGATTCTCGCCTCGTCGTCGGCTGCCGCCCGGGCCGCCAGGATGGCGAGGGTCGCCGCGAAGAGCGAGAGCACCCGCAGAATTCTCGGAAGACGAGAGGGTGCGGCTTTCTGAATGAAAATCGACATAGCATGATTCTCCAGTAAGAGTCGTTTGGGAAACTTGAAAAGCTCAATAAGAGTCGGCACTGATCACCTCGCCGCCCGCGCGGGTCGAGAGGGCTTGCCAGGTGCCGAACTGGCTGCCGGGTTGGAGCGAGTAAATCGGCGCCGAGCCCGTGGAGCACTGGGTCGTCCCGGCGATGATCCCGAGCGGGGCGCCTGTCGCCTGGCTGAAGGGCATCGTGTTGATCGAGTCCTTGATGAAACGCACCGACCCGTCGGCGAACCCCGCATTGATTCCGCCGGGATGGAAGCTGGAGGCGGCCGATTCGAAGACGTCGATCGAGATGGTGGTCGTGTTCGCGTTCAGGCCGACCTTGTTCTGAGGGTTGATCGGATAGAACGTCGTGAACATCACGTCGCCGTAGTTGCCCGAGGTCCACCAGCCGAAGTAGGTCGCGTCGTCGCCGCCAAGCAAGCCATAGGCGTTCTCGGCGAAGAGCAGCGTGTTGCTGGTGCCATCGGTGACCGAGGCGATGCTGTTGCGGCTGAAAAAGCTGATCAGTCCGTTGGACTGGCTCAAGAGTGTCGAGAAAAACGGATCACCGGGATTGTCCGCGTCTCCGGGTGAGAACCACGTCCCGGAGTTCCCCTTGTAGCTGTTGTAGTGCATCAGAAAAGGAATCGGAGGCGGTCCCTGAAAACTCGTGAATATGGCGGTCAGGTCGGTGGCCTGGGATACCTTGGGGTCGCTCGGGCACCAGAGGATGCTGATGCCGACTCCGTGCACGGTCTCATTCCCATAGTCGTAAACGTGCAGCGAAGAGTTGTAGGCGTTGAAGACCTGGGCCTGTTCGTAATAGGGAGCGAGGCCTACCAGGAAGCTTTGCTCGTGGGTCGTTCCGCAGGGTGTGATGAGCTCGTTCTTCTTGAAGCTGCCCAGCGGGAAGACGGAGTTCGCGGAGAGGTAGTTGTGCACGGCCAGTCCCAGTTGCTTGAGGTTGTTCGTGCACTGGGCTCGCCGGGCCGCTTCGCGCGCCGATTGCACGGCGGGCAGGAGCAGCGAGATCAGGACGGCAATGATCGCGATCACGACCAGCAATTCGATCAGAGTAAATCCGCGCTTGGGGCGGTTTCGTGGCATGGATACACTCCTGTCTGTGGATGGGTGGTGGCCGCCGACGAGACACGGCCGCCGTGTCGATCGGTCTGGCCTTCTTGTGAGTTCTTGTGAGCGATGGCCGAAGAGCACTGGCAGGCTAGCGCAGGGCCTTTGGGGGGCTTCCGGGGCGTCGCGCCGCCCGCTTGGGCGTTCCCTGCTCGGCTTTCAGCGGGTTGGCGAGGCTGGGTCTCTGGTCGATCGAGGTCAGCTTGCCCGGACCCGCGACCACCGCGCGTTCGCCGTCGGAACACCCGCCAAGTCCAAGGGTAAGAAGTACCAACGTGGAGAAGATCAGATAGTGGTTTGTTTTCATGATTTCGATCTTTGAACATGCGGGGTGGGAAACTCGGGCACCCCGGAGGAGATGCCAGCCAGGATGCCCGAGCGGCGACATGGGACGGGCACAGTCCCACGTTTTCGGGGCGATCACCGCGAGGCGGTCGCGTTTTCGGCGAGCAGCCGCTCCACCGTGCTGGAGAATTCCTCGGTGACCTGGTCATGGAACGCACCGCTGGCGGGGCTGGCGAAGCCCGCGTGGATCTTCTTCACGCGGCCGTCGCGACCGATGAAGAACGTGGTCGGCCACGAATTGAGGTTGACGGCCTGGGGCACCTTCTCCCACATCTCGACGGGCGAGCCGGCGATCAGGTGCGTGTACTGGACGCCATACTTCTTGATGAAGGCGCGGGCTCGGGTCAGTCCGTCTTCTTGCTGCTCGGGCTCCTCGAAGTCTAGCGCCACGATCGCCAGGCCCCGGTCGCGATACTTGCGATCGAGCTGCACCAGGAACTGGGCCTCGTCGTGGCAGTTCGGGCACCAGGTCCCGGTCACCACGGCCACCACGACCTTGCCCTTGAACCGGGGGTCGTTGTTCGAGAGGATCTTGCCATCCAGGTCGGGGAAGCTGAACTGGAAGGGCTGGTCGGGTTTCTTGAGAGTGGTGTGATTGTCAAAGTCGGCGGGCTCGGGCAGTCCCTTGGCGCGGGCGTCGGCGGGCCGATAGGCCGTCAGTTTGAGCTTGGCGGTGAAGGCGCCGCCCGGCAAGAGCTCGAGGGTTCCGTCACTGGAGGGCTTGATCTCCAGCACGAAGGGCCGCGAGCCGGAGAAGTGGCTGAGCAGCCACTTGCCGTCCTTGTAGGAACCGCTCAAAGTTCCGGTGTCACCGTCCACTCTGAGGATTGCCGCGGAGACTTCCGGGCCGTTCTGGCGGACGATGAGCCGCCAGGCCTTCTCACCTTTCGGGCTCTTGTAGGGGATCTCCCAGAGGCCATCGATCACCGGGACAGCGCCCTCCGCTACGGTCGACGGTTTGTGCCGCCGGGCATGGAAGGGATAGGAGCTGATGTACTTGTCGCGCTCGAACCGGCCCTCGACCTTGCCGTCCACCTCCCCGTCCTTGGGGGTTGCCGTCAGCCTGGTCAGGTAGTGGCCGAAATTGACGACCAGCGTCCCGTTCTCGAGCTGCCCGCCGGTGGAGGTGACCTTCAGGTCGCCGTCGAAAAGCGTTCCCGTGAAGTTTGGCCCGTCCCCGGAGAAATCGATCCGGAACGGAATCTCGTTTCCATGAATCGTGACGGTCGCGTCCCAACGACCGTCCAGTGAGCCCGC
This sequence comes from Isosphaeraceae bacterium, assembly GCA_049516015.1. Classification (GTDB taxonomy): domain Bacteria; phylum Planctomycetota; class Planctomycetia; order Isosphaerales; family Isosphaeraceae; genus Aquisphaera. The sequence goes on from JBEKTN010000118.1 coordinate 9,767, forward strand.
CCTGGCTGTGGGGGCGGCGACGATCAATACGGCCAGGCAAAGCAAGCGTCTCATGCATCGGTCCTTTCGTTGGTGATGAGCGATCGGAATGACCACGCGGTCGCACTTCCCACCGCGCTGTGTGCGGTCGACTCTCAGGCTTGAGGCGTAAGGAATCGGAAAACAGGGTTGGGCTCGGGCCCGTTGCGTGCGGCACGGGCCGCGGCGATCATCCTCCGGCCCCGGCGGCAGGGGAGGGGATGCAGTTTCCCCGTTCTCCGTGGGCGGAGCCGTTCACTCGATGGCCGAGACGGTCGAGTGATCAGGTCAACGAGACGGCCGCGAAGACGGAGCATCCGGCTTCGGGCCGCTCGTACACGCGTCCCTGCGTGCTAGACGGGCGTCCTTCCATTCGTCGGGTAGACCTCGCTTGGTCGCCAGCAGGATCTCGAGGATGGCCTGACGGTCCGGGGCGGAGAGCCGCGCGAATGCGGAGTCCTGATCGCGCCCGGAGAGCACCTCGAGCAGACGGCGGTAAACGTGGTCCCTGGCGGGCTCGGGCAGGGCGTCGAACGCTTCGGAATAGATCAGGTAGCTGCACGGATACTTGAACAGCCGACGCTGCAGATCGAAATCGCGGAGCGATCGTCCCCGGGGATCGCGAGGTCCACGCGCTGCGAATTCCTCGGAGAATCCGGATGTTCCGGCGATAGGGTCGTCGAGCGGGGCTTCGGCGGCGAAAAGCAGGTAACGCACCAGCTCCTCGGCGGGGCGCTCGATCTGCCGCCGGGCCGACTCCGAGAGCGCACCGGATGAACGGCCGCCGGCTCCGTCCTTGCCCGCCTCCGCATGAAGCGCCAACCTGGTCTGAAAGTTCGTCAGCGTGATCAGGTTGTGCATTTGCGTCTGGTGCGCCAGCACCATCTGGGCCACGATGTCGCTGTGAGGCGTCAGGTAGGGAGCCGTGGGAAACCGGTCCGCGAGCAGGACGAGGTTGGCGCCCGCCTTCGTGTCGAGTCGCTCGGGATGCTGCCGATCGGCGGCGAAGACGTTGCCCATGTGAGTCTGGCGGCCGTGCGTGCCGGCGACGTACCAGCCGCCAAATCGCTCCTTGAGCGGGCTCTCGTGTCCGCTGACGAAAGAGCTGGTGTAGGTTGCCTGTGTGCCCGAGGGCCGGGTGTAGATGGATCGCACCAGGACGCCGGGCACTCCCCGCGTCCCGGACGCGACGTGGCACTGGGTGCAATCAAGCGTCGCGCGAACGAACGCCGGCTGGTCCGACGGCTGTTGCTCGAACAGGTAGAAGATCGCGCCCTGGTTCGGATCGAACGATGCGATTTCCAGGGAATGGCCATCCTTGACCCAGCCCACGTAGACATTGTCGTTGTAATAGAGGGCCCGCGGTGTCTGCGGAGAAATCTTGCGGTACTGGAAGCTACTCTTCGAGAAGACGAGCGTCTGCGATGAGACGTCGACATCAAGCTGCTTGAGGACCGATTTCAGGTAACCGTGCCCGGCCTCGAAGTCCAGCCTGGCCAGACCCCGGTCGATTCGATCCTGCAGCCTGGCCACGGGGTCGTTGACCCGGTCGGAGAGATAGCGGATCGGTTCCTCGCTGTAAGGCACGAACCCCTGGTCGCGTCCCGAGACCGGGGTTTGCCCACGCGCCGGTGGTGCCACGCAGCAGAAGACCGCGACCAGGGCCAGAGCCGGCCGTCGCCGGGAACGTGAGTCCATCAGGTCCTGGCGTGAGAGGATTGTACGGTTCATCGGTCTTGTGTTCCGTCGCAGGGCCGAGCCCTGGAATAAAGCGCCCGGTCGCGCCAATGTCTCGACCCCCTGGTGTCGATGTGACAGGTCACGGCTCGGAACGCGAGCGAGCCCGGGTGGGGACGTCCCGTCTCAGATTTCGAGGTCGCCACATCCGAACGATGAGCTCACCCCGTTCTTGACGCCGCTTTGCCCGTTGCAGGCGCCGCTCCGGCGGCCACCATACAAGAGCATGAGGTTCAGCCTGGCGCGATCCCAAAGGCGAGCCTCATGGAAGCTGCTCTGCTCTCCGGCGACGGCTCGCGCCTGCCCGTCGCCTCGCGGAATCGATGTGGGGTTCATGACCTGCCAGACCTCTCAGACAACAGGTGCAGAGGAGTTCGAGAAAGTCATGGCTCTCGACTCCCAGAATTTCCTGCCTCCTCGGACGACCTCTGAAAGCTCAAAATCTCGTGACTTATACTACATTATTCCTATCGAGCTACTAGGGAATTGTCAACAGTCTTTCCAGGCAGATTTCAGTATTTTGAAGCCGAGAACCGTTATTGGCTCCGGAAGTAATCTTGACCAGTTCGATAGGGAAGATGTAAATGGGCTGCGAGGAAGATCAAACCGACGTACTCTGGGGGGGATGCAGATGTCGAAATTGACAGCGGCCTACCGCGACGTTTCGCGGCGGCCCCGGCTGCCGGCGCTGGCTGGAGTGCGGATCTTCGCGGCCTTGCACATCTACTTTTTCCATTTGAAGCAGGCTCACGACTCGGGCCTGCTGAGGTTCTCCGCGATCTCGGAACTGCCGGCACCGCTGGCGAGCTTGATCGGCCGGGGGCATGTGTCGACGGGGCTTTTCTTTCAGCTTTCCGGCTTCCTGCTGGCCTATGCGTATCTTGATTCGTCGGGGCGGCCAAAGACGACGGACTGGACGTTCTGGAGAGGCCGTTTCGTCCGGCTTTATCCGCTCTATTTCCTCTCGTTGCTGCTGTTGGTGCCAGCCCCCGCGCTCTTGCCGTTCACGGCCAAGCACCCGACGACAGCCGAGGTCGCTGGCGGAGTCCTGAGCAGCTTGACGCTGACGCAGGCCTGGTTCCCCGCGTTTGCCCTGTGGTGGAACGCGCCGGCCTGGGCACTGTCGGCATTCGCGGCCTTTTATGCCATTTTCCCCGCGTTCAGCCGGTGGACGGCGGGCCTGGGCCAACGAGGCTTGAAAGGTTTGGTGATTGCCCTGACCTTGCTGTCCTGGGTTCCCGTGGTGGCTTACATGCTTCTGAACCCCGCTGGCGATGGCTGGACCGCGACCTCGATCACGCTCGGCGGGCCCTGGCTGATGGCCTTGCGGTTCAACCCGCTGAGCTGGCTTCCCCAGTTTCTGGCGGGTGTCGCACTGGGGCGAATGTTTGGCATGCGGGTCGATCAGGGCAAGATCGAGCCAGGGAGAAGGGCAGGACTCTGGCCGTCGGCCGGCGACGCCCTGGCGCTAGGGATTCTCTGCTTGTTGGCCTTCGCGCGACAGGTTCCCTACGTGCCGCTGCGACACGGACTGCTCGCTCCATTCTCGCTCGTGGTGATCAACGACCTCGCCCACGGCCGAGGGCTGCTCGCACGTTTTCTGTCGTGGCGGGGATTCGGCAGACTCTCGGAGGCGAGCTTCTCGCTCTTCGCGCTGCAAATGCCGGCCGGCGTCTGGTTTTGCGTGGCCACGCTCTCGACCGCGACCGGAACAACCGCACAGCTCATGGCGATGATCGCCTGGACGCTCGGCCTGGCCGTGATCTGGTCGGAACTTGTGCAACGCCCCATGATCGAGCGGCTGAGGCGAGGTAAGAAAACCAGTCCGGGCGACAAGCGTCTTCCTGTTCCGGAGACGGTTGGCCGGCCCCTGACGCTCCGGACCAAGGCCGCGTCGTCCGGCTTTGAGACCGGCGCTGGTGTCTCGTGACGCACCAGGGGGTGACGCCCGGGCACGGTCAGATCTCGGCCGATTTCTCGAGACTCGCGATGGTCCAGAAGCAAGAAATCCCGTAGAGTTAATAGAGATAGTTAAGTCCGCTGAGTCCCCGGGGAAAGGAACCGGGGTTTCTCGCACCAGGAAGAGCCATTGCGATGACCGTTTCGGCAAAGTGCTACTACGCCCTCCGCGCGATCTACGCCCTGGCGGAGCACCAGGGTTCGGTGCCTCTGAAGGCCAACGAGATCGCCGAGCGGCAGCATATACCGATCAAGTTTCTGGAGGCGATACTGAGCCAGTTGAAGGGAGGCGGATTCGTCACTAGCCGCCGGGGAGTGGAGGGGGGATATTTGCTGGCGCGCCCGTCCGACCGGCTGAAGATCGGCGAGATCATCCGCTTCATCGACGGGCCGATAGCGCCGGTGGACTGCGTCAGCGTGACCCGGCCCAAGGAATGTGAGTACCCGGGCCATTGCCCGTTCTTCGGATTCTGGGGCCGCGTCCGTCAGGCGATTTCCGACGTCGTCGATCAGACGACCTTCGCTGATTTGATCAAAGAAAGTGCATCTCTAGGTTTGGTTTATATTCCCGAATGGACGATCTGAACCGCCCGGCGGAGCCCTGTCCTTCGAGCCGGACTTGCGCGTGAGCCAAGGCGAGGCAAGCATGCTGACCGGCCCAGGGTCTGCGGTCAGGAAGCGGCATCGAGATACGCGGCATAGACTCGTGCCAGCAGCTCGTGGGTCATCATGTCGCCGGTGCGCCAGGGTTCGCCGTCCTCACCTTCCCAGACCCAGAGAAGCTGGCGATCCCTGTCCATGGCGATGGGTCTCTCTGGGAGATTCGCGAGGTAGCGGCTGAACCCGGCGAGCAGAGGGGCGGCCAGTTCCATCCAATTTCGAGGAGAATGCTGGGTGGGAGAACCCGCTGCGCGCCAGAGACTGTCCAGGCTCACGGCCGCGGGGCCGATGAGCTCGATCTGCTGGTTGAGCAGCGTCTCGACCGTGAAGTTCAACAATCCCGCCATCATTGATCATCCTAGTCTTGCAAGCAGTTGCCCCTGGACTGAGTAGACACGGAACCCGGATCGTTCGGGCTTGACGTAGGGATTGGTCGAGCCGGAGAGATCTCACCAAGCCTTGTCAACCTGGGCACCATTCGGGCGGCCGCGTCATGCGGCCACCAGTTCAAGCCCAGTCTCCCAGAGGCTATCCGAACCGCGAATCGGCTGGAATGTCGATTTTGCAGTCCAGCAAGATCTTGTCAAGAGCGGTCCGATTATTCCTACCGGTGAAGTATGGTTAAGGGAGTTTCTTATTTCTCGGATCCTCCGGTAGCGGGAAGAACCCACCTGAAGCGATATCGGATCATACCGGCATCGAACCTTGCCGGACGCGCGGTGAAGGAACGCGGACTCTCCGGCGCGGTTGCGCTTCGGCGACCATCCCGACGAACAGAGAGACATAACCAGCCCGCTCATAGGCTTCCATGGCCACCTCGACACGGTCGCGTCCGCTGGCGATGACCTTGCCTTCGTGCACGGCGACGTACTGGCCCGAGTGCGTGACCAGCAGGGAGGGGAGCAGTTGGTGAAAGGCCCGTCGCTCGCGTTCCCACGGACTCTCCGGCGCGTTGCCGGTCTCGATGTTCGGGGCCGGGAGGATGACCAGGTTGCTCATGATTCTGCTCACTCTCTGGGTCACTGACGGGAAAAACGAATTCCGTCTGAGACGCTTACTGACCTGACCATAGCCCAACCGCCTTCGCATCAACCAGAGGGTCGCGGCGATACCCTTTCGCGCAGCCCTGATAAGGCATTCGCTGTATAATCTGGATTGACTCCAAGTGAAAGGTCATGTGCGAGGTGCAACTATGCCCATCCACGACTGGTCGCGTGTCGACGCTGGCATATTTGACGACTTCCATCATGCCTGGATCGAGCAGATCAAGCGGCTGCTCAACAGCGGGGTTCTTCCCCCAGACCATTACGCGATGGCCGAGCAGCACACCTCACATTTTGGGCCCGATGTACTGACGCTGCAGTCGAGAGTCCGCGAGGATGAGGATCAGGACAACGGCGATCCGATGGGGCAGGAGTCAGGTTCCACAAGAGAGGGCGTCATACTCGCTAAACCAAAAGCCCGCCTGGCCGGTGAGACCGATCTGGAGTTCTATCGTCGCAAGCAAAATGTCGTGGCTGTGAGGCACGTGAGCGGCGACCGGCTGGTGGCCATCGTCGAGATCGTCTCGCCCGGCAACAAGTCGAGCCAGGCCGTCTTCCGCAAGTTCGTAGACAAGACTGTCGAGTTGCTGAGTCAGGATATTCATCTGCTCATTCTCGACCTGATTCCGCCCACCCGCAGAGATCCCAACGGGATCCATGGGGCGATCTGGGAGGCGCTGACCGACGAGAAATACACGGCTCCGCCGGGAAAGCCGCTGACCCTGGCCGCATACGAAGCCGAGATGGGCGTGCGCGCCTTCGTCGAACCCGTGGCCGTCGGCGACGCCCTGCTGGAGATGCCCCTGTTTCTGAGAGCGGGCGGGCACGTCCCCGTCGCGCTCGAATCGACCTATCAATCCGCCTGGGAGGCCGTACCACGGCGCTGGCGATCGGTCATCGAGGGATGAACCGGAACACGGGCCGGCTTCCTGGTGCGGGCGGGATGGGTTGAGGCAAATCGCGAATCGCAAGCAAGACGCCGCGTCCCGCACAATCGTGCAAGCAGCGGCGTCCAGATGTCATGAAATGAACTGCGAGGGCCTGGAGAACAGGGCGAGCACGGTTCAGCAGCCGCAGCAGACCGGCATGTTATTCATGCAGAGGCAGCAGGTGCAACCGGCCGCGCACATGGCCATCATGCAGTCGCAGCAGGCCTGGATCATCGAGCAGCAGGCGGGGTCGCCGCTGGTGCAGGTCATGCAGACGCCGTCGTCGGTCATCTCGCACTTGCACATGCCCATCGTCATGTTGCAGCAGCAGACCATCATGCCGTTCATCATCATGCAGCAACTGCACATGCCGCCGGCCATCATGGTGCAGAGGTTCTGCATCATCGTCGCCGACATCGTGTCATCGCATTTACAGGTGATCTTCATGCCACCCTTGCACTTCTCCATCTTCATCGTGCAACGTGGCACCATCATCCACTGCGGGGGCATCGGCATGGCCGCCGTGCCGCCCATCGCTCCAGGTGCCATCGGACCCATGCCCGTCATCATGCTGCTCCGTTCCATCATCATTGCATTAGTCATCGCGGTGTATCCTTGTAAGGTTGGATCGTTCTTGCCCGACCTTGCCCGGTCGAGGCACTGCATGTTTCTTATTATCGACTCTGTCGACGGGAATGCAAGCAAATTCATAAGAATTTCTGCATGAATCATAGGAAACCAGATCCGATTAGTCAGGATTTAGCGCACACGTGGCCGCTCCAGGATCTGAAGATTCGCGCTGACTTGCCGGACAGAAAGGCTGGGGTGAGACGGAAACAGGTTGGGCTCTAGACCTTGTCACTTGGGACAAGGGAATGCGTCGGGAATCGCTCAGACGGCTCGCGTGGGGCGTGCCAGCGGTTCCCAGTGAGGCTGGAGGAGGGTTTTTCCTGGCTGGGGAGAAACTGCCAGGGCGACGTGGCGGGCCAGGCCGGCGGCCTGCTGCCTCAGTTCCCGCACGGCCGTGGATTCCCAGAGCTGTCTCTTGAGCACCGGGCCGAGGGTGAAAATCCGCTGCCCGTTCGGCACCTTGAGACCGATCAGGCATCCCTTCTCGCCAGCCAGGAAGCCCAGGCCGATCGGGTCTGACCGGGCCAGGCCCCGGTTGCAGAGAGCGGTCAGCAGGGAAGGGAATCCCGGGTGCAGACATCTGGATGGCCCCGTGCAATTGATCAAGCGACGTGCGCGGAGGGTCTCGCATGTCGAGCTGCCGCGGCGGTGACACTCGCCTACGCAGTGAGACATCCACGAAGCATCTCCCACGGTCCCGGCTCGCCGTTTCGGCCGTCACGACACCGCAACGCCGCGCGCCGGGGTGCCCCCCCGCCCATGCCGAATACTCAGGTCTTGGAGACTCAATTCACTGCTCAGCCTTTCGTCTTCTCTCGTCCTGGGGCGAGAGGTTGCGAGACGTTCTTGCGGCGAATCAGGCCGGCTCGCAACGCGTTCCTTTGTCGACCTTGAGAGTGCCCGGGCGGGGCGTGGTAGAATCGGCAAGACGTTGGGTCTCACGGTTCTGCTGGAGCTCACGACCATGTCCCGCATCGCGCCCCTCTCAGACGCTGAAGCTGCCGAGAATCCCTCGTCCCGGGCGGCCCTGGAAGCGATCCGGTCGCAGGGCGGCCGGGTCACCAACATGAAGCGCACGCTGGCGCGCCAGCCGGTCGCCCTCCGCGCGCTTTTGACCTGGTATGACCTCCGCGATGTGGTGCAGCCCTTCCTGGGCGAGCGGCTCACCATGCTTTTCGCCCACGCCATCTCAACCCGCGCCGACTGCCTGGTCTGCTCGACGTTTTTCCGTCGCTTGCTGATCGACTCGGGCGAAGACCCGGATGCGTTGCGGCTTGACGATTGGGAACAGGCCGTCGTGGATTACGGCCGCCAGCTCGGGGCCGATCCCAATGGCGTTGCCGATGAGCTGTATTCCCGCCTGGCCACGGGACTGGAACCCGACCAGATTGTGGCACTGACCGCGTTTGGCGGCCTCATGGTCGCAACGAACCTGTTCAACAACGCGCTCCGGGTCGATCTGGATGATTACCTTCAGCCTTATCGCAGGGAGAATCGATCGTGAGCGGACCGGATGCCGGTCAGAGCGGTCGGACCGCGCCGGAGCTGGCCGGACAGGTCGCCCTGATCACTGGTGCCGCACATGGACAGGGGCGAGCCGCGGCGCTGGCGCTGGCCCGTGAGGGAGTACACGTCGCGGCCCTTGACGTGGCCCGGCCGCTCGAATATCCAGGCTATCCCATGGGCAGCCCGGCCGATCTCGACTCGCTGGCGGCGGAGTGCCGGGCGCTCGGCGTGGACTGCCTGACGTTCGCGGCCGACGTCCGCGACGACCCGGCCGTCACCGCGGCCGTGCAGAGCGCCTCCGACCGCCTCGGACGCATCGACATACTCTTCAATAACGCCGGGATCTGCGGCTATGGCCTGGCTCACGAGCTCACCGACGATGCCTGGAACACGATGCTCGACATCAACCTCACGGGGCCCTGGCGGGTGGGCCGCCGGGTGATCCCGCACATGATCGCGGCCCGCCGGGGGGTGATCATCAACAACTCCTCGGTGGCCGGCCTGCGGGGAATGGCCCGGTTGAGCCATTACGCCGCGTCGAAATGGGGCCTTGTCGGCCTGACCAAGTCGTGGGCGATCGAGCTGGCGCCGCACAGCATCCGGGTCATCGCACTCTGCCCGACAGGAGTCAACACGCCCATGAACGACGGCCTGGCCATGCTCGAGGGCCAGACGCCCCGCCAGATCGCCGAGCGGTCGGCCGGCAACCTGCTCTCCATGCCCTGGATCGAGCCGGCTGACGTCGCCGCGGCCGTCGTCTTCCTGGCCTCGTCCCGAGCCCGGTCGATCACCGGCTCGACCTTCCTGCTCGATGCCGGCCTGCTTTGCCGCTGAGCTGGCAACAGGAAATGCAGTTTATATCGTAAGTTCAATAAGTCTAAAATCGGCGTGAGCCTGACCCATAAAGGCAAATGGTCGGCCGCCGAACCCGTCCTCCGCTGTATAATCAGGATGGACTTTCCGTCAAAAGTCATGCGCGAGGTTCAAACATGCCCGTCCATGACTGGTCGATTGTTGATGCTGGCATTTTTCACCATTTTCACCATTTCTGGATCGATGAGATTGCCCGATCCCTGAATCGAGGCGTGCTACCCGGTGGATATTACGCTCTGGCCGAGCAACACGCTTCGCAATTTGGCCCAGATGCTCTGACCTTGCAGTCCCGACTTCGCGAGGATATCGCCCGGGACAGCATCGAGCCGACCTCGGAAGGGCCTGGCGACACGGACGTCGGCGTGACTGTTGCTAAACCAAAAGCCCGCCTGGCCGGCGAGACCGACCTGGAGTTCTATCGTCGCAAGCAGAACGTCGTCGCGGTGCGTCACGTGAGCGGCGATCGGCTGGTGGCCATCGTCGAGATCGTCTCGCCCGGAAACAAGTCAAGCCAGGCCGTCTTCCGCAAGTTCGTCGACAAGGCGGTCGACCTGTTGAGTCAAGATATCCACCTGCTCATTCTCGACCTGATACCGCCTACCCGCCGAGATCCCAACGGGATCCATGGGGCGATCTGGGAGGCGCTGACCGACGAGGAATACAAGGCTCCGCCGGGAAAGCCGTTGACCCTGGTCGCTTACGAAGCGGAGATGGGCGTGCGCGCCTTCGTCGAAGCGGTGTCCGTCGGCGACACCCTGCTGGAGATGCCCCTCTTTCTCAAAGTGGGCGGGCACGTCCCCGTCGCGCTCGAATCGACTTATCAATCCGCCTGGGAGGCCGTCCCACGGCGATGGCGATCGGTCATCGAGGGCTGGGCGGGAGGAGATCCTGCGGGCGGACTTCATCGACTTTCTGGTCGGACAGAGGATCAACGAGTACTGCCAGAACCCGCTACTGCTCAGAAGCATCTCCATCCGCCGCAGCCTCGTCGAGGAGCTGGCCCAGTTCATCCGCAGCCTGAACAAGGAAGTGGCGATCGAGTATTGCTGAGGGTGGAACATCCGCGTGGTTGGTTCGATTGCCGGCCGAGGAACGAAGCCATCGGATGCTAACTGCTGTGAAGAAAGGAGATGCAACCGTAATTTGGGTTCGTTCTGGCACAATTCTCAGGTCTGTCCGGCCGATTCCGCGCCTGTCTGGGCCACCGGATCCAGAATGGGCCGAGCTTGTCTGCTCGCCGGTTTCCGGCATGGCAAGCCCTTCGATGTCCCAGGGCCAGCGCTCACTAAATCGTTGCTCCGGTAGGGACTTCCAGCATGAAGTCTTCGCTCCAACCGCAACTGCGGCATTTCATAGCCAAACTGTCGCGGCCGGGATGTTGCTTCAACAGCGACCCACCCGGCGGGTGCTCTCTTGCGCGACCGCCAAGCTGCTGCGTGACGAGGCCGAGAGCATGGTCCCGAACATCGATCCTGAACAGGTTCGCAAGCTTGCTGGCTGGGGGCTGACGCAGAACGACATAGCCAGCCTCGTCGGCTGGTGTCCCCAGCCTTCGGCTGTGGGCCCAGTCCCTCGTCAGCCTGGGTTTTTCATCGATCTGCGCCTTTAGGCGTCAGGCAATTAAAAACGGGGTCGAACAAGGTCATGGGACGCAATCTAATCGCTTGGGTATGAAAGACTTGTGGCCATCGGCAAGCCGATTCTGGAAGGATCAAGCCAGGGTCAGAAACGGTCAACAACCCAGATCCTGACTCGTTCCGACCCCAAAATCAGAGGTCAAGAACCCAAAACCCTAAGCGAACGCGCCCACAACCCCCTGTTGAAAGAGGCTGGGCTGACAAAGCCGACAGCCCACCCCAGGCTGCGCCTGTGGGCCCGACCCCTCCGGGGGCCCGGTGGCTGGGGGGGCGATTGGTACGTC
>JBEKTN010000119.1:0-21027 GCA_049516015.1 Isosphaeraceae bacterium
CAGAACGACCCGAAGGGCACCGCCGCGATCGGCGCCTCGGCCGGGTCGTTCGGTTATGGCGGCATCTCCGCGAGCGTGGCCTACGAGATCAGCATCTGGAACGGCCGCACGGTGGGCACGAATTTCGTCACTGACGGCACGACCGGGACGTACAACACCACCACTCCCATCAACGTGGCCAGCGGCGACCCGATCAAGGTCACGCTGGTCTACAATGCCGCCGCCGGGACGCTCACGGAGTCCCTGGCCGACACAACGACCGGCAGCGTCTACACCCACACCTACACCGGCATCGACCTGGCAGCGACCCTGGGCGGCTCAACGGCGCTCTTCGGCTTCACCGGCGGCACCGGCGGAGCTGAGTCGAAACAGACCATCAGCAACTTCAGCTTCACGTCCCAGTCGATGATCGTCGCGGGTGGCACCGGCCTCAGCCTGTGGGCCGGTGGAGGGATCGGCACCGCCGCGGCCCCGTTGCTCATCGACCTGACTGGTAATCCCGCCGCATGCGTCCTCAACGCCACGGCACATTCCAGCATCTACGTCAACAACAACGGCACCCTGGAGGTGGGCACGGTCGATAGTGCCACGGGCGACGTCGTGGTGGACCCCTCGAACCCGGAAGACGACTTGATCCTCGGCAGCTCCTCGAACGTTTCCGCCCCCCAAGGCCAGGTCACGCTCCAGGCGGCGCAGGGCGACGTCATGCTGTCCTCCGGCAGCGTTGTGAACGCCTTGGAGGTCCGAATCCTCGGCGGCTCGTCGAACTCGGGCGAGACCGGGACCGGCTCGCGGATCTCGTTGGCCGGCATCATCAACGCCCTGTCGGTCGATGTCGTCGGCGGCAGCGGCGGTGACACGGTGACCGTCTCCCAGGCCGGTCTCAACGCCGACCTCAACGTCGAGGGCGGGCTGGGGCAGAACCAGTTCATCCTCCAAGGAGCCGGCGGCAACAACCAGTTCCTGGTCAACGGCGGCTCGATCTTGCTCAACGGCCTGCGCAAGATCGCCACCAGCGGCATCCAGACCCTGGATATCAACGGCGGCGCGGGCGACAACCTCTTCCAGGTTCTCAGCACGCTCGCCGGCACGCACTCAACACTCGACGGCGGCAGCGGTTCCAACACCTTCTGGATCGGCTCGAATGGCACGACCGGCAACGGCACGCTCGGCGGGATTTTGGGCGCGATTCAAGTTACCGATGCAGGCAACGGCACGGCAGCCTCGAACGAGCTGCATATCGACGATCGCGGCGCGCGTAATGCCCTGGGCAAGCTGCTCTCGGCCGGCTACATCGTCACGCCAACCCAGGTCGTCAGCGATCCGGCGCCCGGTTTGGCAGCCCGTTCGACGTTCGCCGGCATCACTTATGACGGGACCATTGGAACGCTCAACCTCATGGGCGCCCAGGGACCGAACGGCGTCTACCTCGTCACGCCAAGTTCGAACACCAACTACATCCTGGACGGCCTCAAGACCGGCAACAGCACGAGTGCCGGAGACACCCTCCGATTGGACATCGCGGGATCGATCGTGGCGAAGCTCAAGAACACAGCCCTCGGATCAGGCATCTTTTCCTTCGCCGGGCTCCTTCGTCAGATCAAGTTCAGCGGCATGAAGCTGTTCAACACCGTGGCCCTGAAGGCTACAGCCAGCGGCTCTAACGTGACGACGGCCGGCGCCTCGGTCGCGACCTTTACCGTCACTTTCGCCGGCTTCACGGCCCTGGACCGGGCCGGCCTGCTGGGCAAGCTCGGGGCGATCCGGGTTCAAGGGCCCAATGGGTATAGCCAGACGGCGAGCTTTGTCAGCCTGACGTCTTCCGGCGATGGCAACTCGCAAGTCGCCACCTACTCCGTGCCCGGTCCCGGAGGCTTCTGGGACCGAGACGACAACGGCGTCTACTCGATCGCGGTCGTTCCCGGCATGATCCGGAATAGTGCCGGCCAGGCGCTGCCTGGTCGCGTGATCGGAACCTTCAGTGTGAACATCAACAAGGCCAACGCGTTCCTTTCCGGCAGTACCCTGATCGTGGTGGGAACCTCGGGCCCGGACGCGATCCAGGTGACCGAAGCCAACGGGCAAGTGACGGCCGCGGTGAACCAGAAGAGCTGGAGCTTCTCCAGCAGCCAGGTCAATGCCATCCAGGTCGACGGCTACACGGGCAATGACGTGATCCTGTTGAACGCGCCGGGAAGCAGCCGGCCGGCCGTTCTGAACGGAGGAGCGGGAAACGACCTGTTGTGGACAGACGCGGGTAATGCCACCTTGATCGGGGGACCGGGGAACGATTTTCTGATCGCTGGAGGGGGCGCAGACCGGTTGTACGGGGAGAACGGCAACGACGTGCTGGTGTCAGGCCGAATCAACCCCGCGTCGCCTTTGAATCGTCCCGGCGCACTCGAGAGTCTGGCCCGGCAATGGGCCGCATCGTCCACATCGTCGCGGTTCCGGACCGTTCTCACTCAGACGCTGAAGCGCGCCGTGCAAGATGATGGCTCAGCCGACCAGATGTGGGGAGGATCGGGTTGGAATCTGTTCTTCAAGGGAAAGAACGCCGTGGTCGAGGATCCGACCCGTGAGGATGTCGTGATTCCAATAGCCAGCCTCTCGGGAACTGGCCGGAGCACCGTGCAAGTCCAAGGTGCCAATCCCGTGACGGTCAAAGTCGCGACGGTCAAGACTGCCGCCTCCCGCGCCGTGCGCATCCTCCCCCACCCATCGCCCAAGGCGGTCGACATGTATCTCAACCGAAGTACCAGACAAGGTTGACTTTTGCTGTTTGCATGCACCCATCCTCCAGTCGTTTCTTGCTCAAGAAAAGCTCATGATGTAGATTTCCTGACCGGCTCCGTGGTGCTGGCATGACAATGAGCCTTTGCAAGAATCACAAAACCAATGATCGGCGGCTTTTTTTCTAGACGGCGGTTGCGGGTGTTGATAGATTTTGGATAGACCAAGCGAGAAGGAGATCCAGCGGCGAAGAGAAGTCGTGCGTCGTGCCTTGTCGGGTTCGCCGGCAGATTTCGTTCTTCAGTAAGAGTCCTGGTTCGTGATGATCCCGGTCAACAAAGACGTGTCCTTGATCCGATGAGATAGGGACTCGAGTTAGCCGTTGGGAGTAATTGGCTTGGTCACACCGCTGAAGTGGCCACTCGCGAGGGATTGACGGTTCGGGTTTTGATCGAGACCGGCTCATTGAAACATGGGCCCCGCGGCCGAATGAAGCTGCGGCGGGGTGAGAAGTGACCGAGGCCAGGAAGGCGATGCCGGGTGGAATTCGGGTTCCTCCTGGCCCAACGGAGTGGTGGAGCGTTGACCTGCGATTTCGGGTCGCGTTTCTGCTCGTGGGGAGTTTTAGTCGATGAATGAACCGAAGTCCAAGAAAACCGCACCTGTGCATGCTGGATTCGAGTGGGCGGGCGCTGTCGCTCGGGTGCGTCGTGGTGGCAAGTCCACCCGCGCCAGCCGTCGTGCGGCCCTGCTGGGGATGCTGACCGCGACCTATGCCAATTCCACCCGGGGTGGTCGGATTGGCGATCGCTCGGGCTCCGAGCGCTGAGGCTGCACCGGGCTGATCGGATCATCCACGATCACCGCTCCTGAACGGACCAGGCCAGTCCTGGATCACGCCCTTCCCAATCTGTCAGCGAAGTTCTCGCCGAACCTTCTGTCCGACATGGGTCGGATCATTGGGCTCGGCATTTTTGTTGGATTCTCCAGCCGGTGAGTGCTGGTTCGGGCAGGGTCTCCTGACCCGCCCGTCCTCTGCGACCGCAGTCCCCGACCGTCGGCGCGTCACCTGGAGACCTCCGGTCAGCCGAACGGCGGGGTCTGGAGACCCTCGCCGAACGAAACAAATTCGCAACGACAGCAGTCGGGATCAAAGGGCGGTCAAGACCAACTTTGCAGCATGCCACCGTGACGCTCCTCGCCAGAAGCAAGCTCAACCTTGCGCAAACGGAGGAGCTCCGGATCACGGCATCGCAATTGCCCGACGTCTACGGCCGTCCCCTCGACGGCAACGACGACGGCCAGCCAGGCGGCGATTTCGTGGCCCTCCTGACCAAGCGTGGCGTGACGATCAGCAGCTTCGCAACGCCCTCGACTTTGACGGCCAAGACGGTCGACGCGCACGGATGGCGGGAAACTCGAGGAGATATCGGCGCTCTTCCGCAGGCACAAGGCGATGTGAGCTTCGCCAAAATGGGTCTGATCAGACACCTCTGGCCGTAGGCCAAGATCGAGGCATCGGCTGGTCCTGGCCCATTCAAGCCAGGTAGGCTGGCGTCCGGAGATGTTGCCTCGACTTGACCTGAGGGCAACAACGTGGTGGTGTGGGCAAGAACGCCTCACCTTGACGAATGTTTCTTCGATAAATTGTGATCGAGAGGTTGCACCTGTCGAGAAATCGGTCGCGCCAGGCTAAAATCAATACAGAGGCCTGGCGACGCGGAGTGAGACCTCTGCCGCGCGCCGGGTACGGCCCGCCTCGCAGCGATCTTCTCCCGGAAGGCTGAGACCAGGGAGCGGATCGTTCGAGTGACCGGGTCCGCATCTGGATTGCTCTTCATTTTCTTTCGACACTTCTACCGACTGTCATGGCACCAATGAAGACTGCAACGCGGCAGGCTTTTCGCACCGAGTACACCTATCGCGACCGCACCCTGATCGTCGGCCGCGGAAGCCCGTTGCCCCCGGGGGCCAACCCCATGCCCAACGGGGTCAACTTCGCCCTGATCTGCCGGCATGGCACCGCGGTCTGGCTCGTTCTCTCCGAGCCATGCGAGGGCCAGGTCCTGACCGAGATCCAGCTTGATGACCTGTACAATCGAACCGGCGATCACTGGCATATCCGCGTGGACGGGCTGCCGGAGGAGTTTTGTTACGGTTATCGCGTCGATGGACCCAAGGACAACGGGCATCGGTTTGATGCCAGGAACATCCTGCTGGATCCCTATTCCCGGGCGATTTCCTGCGGGCGGCCATGGGGGGCAAGCGGCAACCTTCCCCGGCGCAGCTTGATGAACGAGTCGATGACCGAACGCATTGGCGTCATCAACCCTCGCATCCCGCTCGAGGATACGATCATCTACGAGCTGCACGTGCGCGGCTATACGATCGACCCGTCTTCCGAGGTGCGCTATCCCGGGACGTTCGACGGCCTTTCCGAGAAGATCGACTACTTGGAGTGGCTGGGGATCACGGCGGTCGAGCTGCTGCCGGTGGACGAGTTCGACGAGAACGATTGCCCGTTCGTCAACCCGCTGACTGGTGAGCAGTTGAAGAATTACTGGGGCTACAATCCGATCTCCTTCGGCACACCGAAAGCGGCCTATGCACAGTATCCTGAGCGGTCGGAGCCCTGGGACGAGTTCTGCGATACGGTCGGCGCATTTCACCGCCGCGGGATCGAGGTCATTCTCGATATCGTGTTCAATCACACGGCCGAGGGCGGAGTGGAGAAAGGGCCGACCTACAGCTTCCGCGGCCTGGACAATTCGCTCTATTACATGCTCGACGAGCACGGCCGCTCCCTGAATTTCTCGGGCTGTGGCAACACGTTCAACAGCGATCACCCGGTCGTTCGCGACTATCTGATGGCGTGCCTGCGGAACTGGGTCGCCGAGGCCGGGGTCGATGGGTTTCGCTTTGACCTTGCCTCGGTCTTTGGCCGCGACCGGCGGGGCAAGGTGCTCGTCAATCCACCGGTGGTGAATCGCATCTCCGAGGATTCGCTGCTCTTCGGCACCAAGCTGATCGCCGAGCCCTGGGATGCGGCGGGGTTGTACCAGGTGGGGACGTTCCCGGGGGGCGCGCGGTGGTCGGACTGGAACGGCCGCTATCGCGATGATGTTCGCAGGTTCTGGCGAGGCGAGCCGGGCATGACCTCGGCGCTGGCCACGCGGATCTGCGGCAGCAACGATCTGTACAAAGGGCGCGGGCCGCTGCACTCGATCAACTTCCTCTGCTGCCACGACGGGTTCACGTTGAATGACCTGGTCTCCTACAACCTCAAGCACAACGAGGCCAACGGCGAGGGAAACCGGGACGGCAGCGATGCCAACTTGAGCTGGAACTGCGGAGCGGAGGGACCGACGAAGGATCCCGCGGTCATCCGCATCCGCGAGCGGCAAGTGCGCAACCTGATGGCAACGCTCCTGGTTTCACAAGGAATTCCCATGATCCTGGGGGGAGATGAGTTCCTCCGCAGTCAGAACGGCAACAACAATGCCTGGTGCCAGGACAACAGCACAAGCTGGGTGGACTGGTCGCTGAAGGACCGGAACGCCGGTTTCCTCCGGTTCGTGCGGAACATGATCGCCCTTCGCAAGACTCATCCGGTGCTCCGCCGGAGGACCTTTTTCACGGGCGGCGCGGCGGGAGGACCACCTGACATTCTCTGGCATGGTGTCCAGCCGGCGCATCCCGATTTCTCTGGCACCAGTCGTGCGCTGGCATTTGCCCTCGACGGACGGTGCAGCGACCGCCAAGGGTTCGTCGACTGCGACATCTATGTCGCCATGAATAGCGGGTGGACGCCGCTTGACTTCCGGATCCCTGCTTCGCCCTCGGGCCGCCCGTGGCGCAGGGTTGTCGATACAGCTCTCTCCTCTCCTGAGGATTTCCTGGAGATCGACCATGGCCCGCTAATCTCGATCTGGCACACCTACTGCGTCCGGGAGCGCTCGATGATCATCCTGGTCTCCGAGCCTGGAAAACCGCTGACTTGACGGCCGCGATCGCGACTCGCATGTGCGGATCAGGGCCCAAGGACCCTCAGGCCGACGCGGTCCTTTTTGTCACCATGCTTGATCTGACCACCTCCGGGATTGCGATAGTGCGCAAGCCTCTGCTCGATTGTGAGCTCACACGCACCATGGATGGCGAAGCCAGATTACGCGGGATGCTGGAGTTATGAGCGGGCACAGAAGGCCGACGGCTCACGGGTGATGGGATGGATCAGGATCAGGAGCGGGAGCGGGATCAGGAGCAGGAGCGGGAGCGGGAGCGGGATACCCTTGGAAGGGACGTGGTGCGGAGAGCGCGGGACGATCCAAGAAGAACTCCCCGACAAGGACTCGAACCTTGAACCTAGCGGTTAACAGCCGCTCGCTCTACCGATTGAGCTATCGGGGAATATGCCCTGAAGCATACCGGCGATCCCGGCGAGACTCAAGGGCAAACGACGGCAAGGAAACCGTGCAAACTACCGGGAGCACAACAGGAAGCGTCAATGGCCATGAACCATCGCGTGTCCCGTGCCATCGTCAGTTGATGCAAGATTTCGAGCAGGGTCAAACCACGGCTCGGTCTCTACGAAGTGCGTGCGACCTTCTCGTGCTGCTCGATCGCCTTCTCGAGGAGACCCACGATAAGGGCGTTCAGTGAGGCTTTGTCTTCCTTAGCCCAGCTCGCGAGCTGCTCATGCAGCACGGGAGGCATGCGGATCTGGAAGTGGACGACTGTCTCAGGCATGGAACAGACTCCTCAACATCGTGAAAAACAATCCGAAGAATCTAATCAGCACGTCGAGTACCGAAGTCTCAAGTCCTGACCAGTTCCCGGCAAGCAAGACATACCAACCATCTTACCCGAAATCCTGCGAGAACTTTCATTATTTCCCATGAGATGATACGGTTTGACTGGCACCCTATTGTGTGCAATCAGATCGGACTTGCAAGACACAAGTGTGTGCGTCATCGCGGATTTGTTCGAGAATCCATCCGGTCAACCCTTCGCGCCCTGGAAGAGACGCACGTGTGAAATTCAGGGAATTTCCAGTGGCGACGGCCGGGCTCGATTCATGCCTACATAATCGTAATTGGCTTGCTGGAGCGACGATTGCCCGGTCGATTGTTTTCATGATCGAGACGCCCGGGGCGGCCGAGACCCCACGGAGACGCGCGCTGTGCCCTATCCGAGTACTCAACACGTCGTGGCGAGGCAGGCATTGAGCTATGGATGATCCGGCGGTCACTTCTGTTCCTCAGAGTCCAGACTCAGGTTCTCGAGCCGACTCGGTGGTCCGGCAGTTCGTGGAACACTGGGGGATGATGGCTCGAGCCTGGGGAATCAACCCGACCATGGGAGAGCTCTTTGCGCTCTTGTACATTACCGGCACCGACTGGACGGCGGAAGAATTACGAAGCTGGCTGCACGTTTCCCGCGGGAACGTGAGCATGAATCTCCGCGAGCTGCTGGCCTGGGGCGTGGTCCGAAAACTTCATCGGCCGGGTGAACGGCGCGAGCTCTACCGGGCGGAAACGGAAGTCTGGACCCTGTTTCGGCGAATCTTGAAAGAACGGAAGCGGCGCGAGCTCGATCCCACGCTGACCGTCCTCGACCTGATCTTCCGACTCGCGGAGAGCGAGCCGGCGCTGCAAGACCTGAAGTCACGCGTCGAGCCCCTGCGCCAGTTCTTCGGGCTGATCGATGCGATGGCGGTCCGGCTGCTCTCTCTCGATCCGCGAGAGATGGCCGATCTCAGTGAGTTTCTCTCGGACGATGACCCGCATCGCCCGTCCCGCCAGGCTCCTGTCGAGCAAACTTGAAATCCCCCTTTTTTCGATGCCTCGCGCCGGCCTAAAAGACCCATGAGCTTGCTGTGGATTCAGCAACGCGGCGGACCAAATGAAGACGACCTGCCAGGCTGTCTGCGCACCTTTGGGCGGAAGGCGTGGACACTCGCCTCGGCGGTGAGGCTTGTGCAGGGCGTGACCCCGGCCGGGGATTGGGCTCATCGCAAGGTGCAGCCCGATCCCCGGCGGTTATACGAGACGGGATCTGTCTTGTGACAGGCGACGGTTCGCAGGAAAGTTCCGCTGCCCTGCGAACCGAGCTCGATCGTCCTGCTTGACCGGGCATCTCGATCATCATTTCCCCGTTGATCGACCGCGACTTGCTGCTCCTGGAATACGGCCTGGCCAAGGAAATCAACGGCCTGATACACGCGGGCGTGGCTTGACGCGGCTCGATCTCTTAAGATCGTGTCGGGCGGTCGGCCAATCCGCCTCCACCTGGCGGTGCAACGTCTCGGTCAGTCTCGAGCCGCGATCCGCGCTGACCTGGACTGCGGGGGACGGAACCAGCACGAATTGCCGGACCGCCGAGCGATCGGAGCCCGTCCATGAGCGAAGCGTCGGTGGAACAGTATCATCCTGGGCTCGAAGGGGTCATCGCCGGCCAGACGGCCATCTCGAATATCGAGGAGCGGGAAGGTTCGGGGATCCTCGAATACCGGGGTTATCGGATCGAGGATCTCGCGGGCCATGTCAGCTACGAGCAGACGGCGTTCCTGCTCTTGCACGGCGACCTGCCCGATGCCAGTCAGCTTCGCGAGTTCGACGCTCGGCTGCGCGGCTGGCGACAGATTCCCAGGCCGCTGGTGGACCTCCTGGAAACGATACCGGCGCACGTGAGCCCCATGGATGTCTTGCGGACGGCGGTGAGCGTGCTGTCCCATTTCGACCCCGATCTCGGCCTGCCTGCCACCGACCATGCGGCGAACGTTCGCAAGGCCGAGAGGATGATTGCCCAGATGGCCACGGCCATCGCGCTGCGAGAACGACTTTCCGCGGGGCTGCCGCCGATCCCCGCCGACGCCGAACTCGACCATGCCGCCAACTTCTTGTTCATGGTCACTGGCAAGGTTCCGTCGGCACGGATGCACCAGGCATTCGACGCCTCGCTGGTACTCTATGCCGAGCACGAGCTCAATGCGTCCACATTCTCGGCCCGGGTGACGGTCTCTACCCTGTCGGACATCGCTTCGGGAATCGTGGCCGCGATCGGAGCGCTCAAGGGCCCATTGCACGGCGGAGCCAATGAGGAAGCCTGGAGCGTGCTGGAGAGCGTGGGGTCTCCCGAGAGCGCCGGGCGCTGGATCGATCTTGCGCTGGCCCGCCAGCAGCGAATCATGGGGTTTGGCCACCGCGTGTACAAGCAGGCCGATCCGCGGGCCGCGATCCTCAAGCAGTACTGCCAGGAGCTGTCGCGCGAGGTTCACGAGGAGCACTGGGAAGACATCGCCGCGACGATCGAGCGGACCGTGGTGACCCGCAAGCAACTGCATCCCAACGTGGACTGGCCAAGTGCACGGCTCTATCACTACCTGGGGTTGCCGGTCCGGCTCTACACGCCCATCTTCGCCATGGCGCGGGTGGCTGGCTGGGCGGCTCATTGCGTCGAGCAGATCGACCACAATCGGCTCATGCGGCCTCGAGGCCGTTATATCGGGCCCACCCGGCGCCGAGTCCGCGCGGAAGGCCGATGATCGTTCCCGCCGGGAGGGTTCGCCGGCTCCCCGGCCGGCCGAGCGGCGGGGTCGGGAGACCCTCGCCGAACGAGCCATCGAACCAAAGCAAAACCCCCCGGAGTCGTCATGATCCCGGGGGGCCTGGGTAGGTCGGGAGAAGACTCTGGTCAGGTCCCATTCCTTGCGCTTGGATTTGTTCTAGGGCTTGGGATTTTCCTCGGCCTTGGGGGCTTCGGCTTCAGGCTTGGGGGCTTCGGCTTCAGGCTTGGGGGCTTCAGCTTCAGGCTTGGCGGCCTCGGCTTCAGGCTTGGTGCTGGCCGGCTCGGCACCCGCCTTGCTGCTGTCGGTCTCGATTTTGGGCTCGGCCGCTTTCTTCCGGGGCTGGACCAGGCGGAGCATCGCCGCGGAATTGACGGCCTCGGTGCGTCCCACAATGGGAGTGCCCATCTCATAGCCAAAGTACGCCAGAAGACGGCCCAAGGGCATGGGCCGGATGCCCTCGCTCCGCGCCTCCTTGATCGCCTGGCCAAAACGCTTATCGAACTGAGCCTGCGCGGCTACCCCCGCGTCGGTCCTGGCCTCGAAGAGCTCGCGGAGCGGCATGCGCTCGTCGGTCACGTACCAGGAGATGCGGGCGGTCAGCTTGCCCGATTCCTTGCCGTGATTGGGCGGCGGCAGGTCAAAATCGACCTTGCCGCCGGCCTCCTCGATCATCCGCCTGAGGTCCTCGCGATCATCCTTGCCGTCGCGGTTGACATCGATCTTGCCAATCAGGGCGAACCGCATGGGCTCCTCGGGCGACCAGGCAGGCGAGTAGACGATGTCGCCGACACGGATCGGATTGATCTCGTTGACGATCTTGTCGATGTGGGCGATGCTGTACTGGTCGCCGACCTGGATCAACTGGATGTTCCCCTTGGGCTTCTCGGTGGGAACACCCGGCGAGCCGGCGTCGAAGATCGTCATCTTCATCTGCGGGCGAGCGCCCTGGCGGCGGTTGATGTTGACCTGGACTTCCCTACGTGCGAGATCGACGAAGGTGATGTAGCCGTCGGGCTTGTCGAGCACGTTCTCGCTCTTGTCGAGCACATCGCGTTGCTCGCGGATGATCGCGTTGGCCAGATCGAGCTTGCGATCGCTGTCTTCCTTGAGCTGACGGATGTCACGGTCGAGCTTGTCGATCTGGGTGGTCTTCTTGTCATTGTCGGTCTGGAGCTGGTCGACCTTGGTCAGCAACTCCTGGCGCAACTGTTCGTGCTTGTTATGCTCGGCTTCCAGGTCGGCCTTGCTGTCGGAGGCGGCCTTGGCCTGGATGTCGTTGGCCTGCTTGGCCACGCTGGTCGTCGATTCCAGGCTCTTCCTCAGGCCGAGATAGTTGGAGCTCATCTCGGTGCTCAGGAGGCTGATGTTTACGAGCAGCTCGGTGAGCCGGTCCAGGGTGGAAAAGAAGTTCTTGTTGGGCTCGCTCTGGTAGGAATTGACGATGGTCTGGACGCGGGTCCTGGCTTCCTCGAGGTCCTTGCTCTCGGCGCCGGCTTGCTGGGCCTTCTGGATGGCGGCATTGGTTGCAGTGACAAGATTATTGATGCGATCGCCATTCTTCTTGAAGAACGCGGCGACCTCGGCCTTGGCCGGGTCGAACTCCTCGGCCCTGGCGCCGGCCAGCTTGCGGAACTCATCATACTGGTTGACGGCGTCGCTTGCGGCCCTCTGCTGCTTGGTCAGGTTGGCCGACGCCGACTCGAGCTTGGCCTCGCTTTGGGAGTAAGCCGAGTAAAGAAAATACGACGTCACGGCCAAGGCGACCGTGAGCGTCACGAACGCGGCGACGGCGATCTTGAGCCCTTGCGATTCGTTAGCTGCTGCGGCCATGGATCATGACTCCCTCCGGGCAGAGCGGTAGCGACCTGCTGATACGGTCCGCTGGTTTGTTGAAATATGTCACACGAGAGAGGTAACGATGCAGGCAACGGCGAAAAAAGGTGCCGAGCCGTGACACCCGGACGCTTCTTCGAGAGAATCTGCGCCATTGATTTGATTGTAAAACCCGTCATGCCAAGAATCAAATGGAATCAGAGCCGGTCGAATCCACCCCGTTTGTCCGAGCGGTAGAGCCGTCACACCAGTGCTCGTTCAGCTCTGGCTTGGTGGGTATCGACAAGCCTGAAGCGCCAGCGAAGGCCTTTCAAATCCTATGAATCACCTTCGCTTGCGCTTCAGGCTTGTAAATCACTCACCTGCCAATCGAAGGTTTACGGGCACTAGATTTGACGCACCCGCGGGTTCGCCGGTTCCGGGTTTCCCTGATTCCAGACTCCAGATTCCCGCATTGGCCTGCCCTTGTTGGGTCCTGAGCGGCGACGGGCGATAGCTCATGGCCGCACGTCTTTCGTGGTGGTAAGATTCAGGCTCGGTAAGAAACACGAGCTTGAACTGTCGATTCTGTTTGAATCACGATGGCGCAGCGACCCACCTTCTACATCCTTGATGCATTCTCCCTGATCTTTCAGGTCTTCCATGCGATTCCCGAGATGACCGGTCCGTCGGGCCAGCCGACGCAGGCGGTGTTCGGGATTTTCCGTGACCTGCTCAACCTGCTGCGCGATCGCAAGCCGGACTATCTTGCGGCGGCCTTCGACGGCGAGGGGCCGGTTTTCCGCTCGGAGATCTACCCGGAGTACAAGGCCAACCGGGCGGCAATGCCCGCGGATCTGGTTCCCCAGATTCCCGTGATCCGCCGGGTTTTCGAGGGCTTTGGGGTGCCCGTGCTGGTGGTGCCGGGGATGGAGGCCGACGACATCATCGCGACCCTTGCCCGCCGCGGCGAGGAGCGCGGGATGGACGTTTCCATCTGTACGGCCGACAAGGACGCACGGCAGCTCCTCTCCGATCATGTCCGGATTCTCAACATTCGCAAGAATGCCGTGATCGACGCGCCGGCACTGCTGAAGGAATGGGGCGTTCGCCCCGACCAGGTCGTGGACTTCCTGGCACTGACAGGCGACTCGGTCGATAACGTGCCCGGAGTGCCGGGGATCGGCGAGGGGTTCGCGTCCACGTTCCTCAAAGAATTCGGGACGCTCGACAGCTTGCTGGAGAACATCGAAAAGGTGAAAGGGCCGAAGAAGCAGCAGAGCCTCCGCGAGCACGCCGAGACGGCCCGGCGGGCTCGCCTGCTGGTGGCGCTGCGCGTCGACCTGGCACTCGATCTGGACTGGGAGACGTTGAAAACCTCGGCGCCGAACGCGGATGCCCTCAAGGCTCTGTGCATCGAATGCGGATTTCATCGATTCATGAGCGAGCTGCCGGCGTCCCAGTCCGCGGGCGAGGTCCAGACCTGGGCGGCCGATTATCGGGTCGTGGATACACCCGAGCTGTTCCGGGACTTTCTGACCGAGCTGAAGCGCCAGCCCAGGTTCTGCATCGACACCGAGACGACCGACATCGATCCGCTGCGCGCGTCGCTGGTGGGTATCGCCGTGAGCTGGCAGGCCGGCCTTGCGTATTACCTGCCGCTGCGCGGGCCAATCCATTGCCGGGTCCTCGACCCCCACGAGGTGCTCGAGGCCTTGAGGCCGATCCTGGCCGATCCCGACGTCGAGAAGGTCGGGCAGAACCTCAAGTATGACATGCTCGCCCTGGGCCGCGCGGAGGTGGCGATCGAGGGGCCGATCACCGATACGATGATCCTCAGCTACCTGCTTGAAAGCGGCGAGCGCAACCACAACCTCGACCAGCTTGCGCAGCGGCTGCTTGGCCACGCGATGATTCCGATCACCGACCTGATCGGCAAGGGGAAGAAGCAGGGACGGATGGACCAGGTCGAGGTCACGCGGGTGGCGGCCTATGCCGGCGAGGACGCCGACGCGACCTGGCGGATCGAGGAGATCCTGGCTCCCAGGGTCAAGTCCGAAGGGCTCTGGAAGCTGTACACCGAGGTGGAGCGGCCCTTGATATCGATTCTGGCCGGGATGGAGCAGGTCGGGGTCGGGGTCGATACCAGGCGCCTGGGCGAGCTCTCGCGTGAGTTCGCCGGGCGGCTGGCAACCCTCGAGGACGACGTCTACCGGCTCGCTGGAGGGCCGTTCAACATCAACTCCGGGCCTCAGCTCCGCGCGGTGCTTTTCGAGAAGCTCAAGCTGCCCACGGTGCAAAAAACCCCCGGCGGCGAGCAGAGCACCGCGCAGGAGGTTCTCGAGGAGCTGGCCGCCAGGCACCCGATGCCCGCCTTGCTCTTGCAGCATCGCCAGCTCTCGAAGCTCAAGAGCACCTATCTCGATGCGCTGCCGGCCCTGGTCCACCCCGAGGACGGTCGCATTCATGCCTCGTTCAACCAGGGCGTGGCGGCCACGGGCAGGCTGAGCTCCAGCGACCCCAACCTGCAGAACATTCCGGTGCGCAGCGAGGAGGGCAAGCAGATCCGGCAGGCTTTCGTGGCGCGGCAGGGGTGGCGGCTCTTGACAGCCGACTATTCGCAGATCGAGCTGCGTATCCTGGCCCACTTCTCGGGCGATCCCGCCCTCAGCCGGGCCTTCGAGCTCGATCACGACATCCACAGCGTGGTGGCCGCCCGGATCTTTGGCGTTCCGGAATCGGCAGTCGACGGGTCGATGCGGCGCCTGGCCAAAACGGTGAACTTCGGGGTGATCTATGGCCTGAGCCCCTACGGGCTGGCCGCCCGCCTGGGAATCCCTCAGGCCGAGGCAGCCGCCTTCATCGATTCGTACTTCCGGGAATATGCGGGCGTGGACCAGTTCATCACGCGGACCCTGGAGGCCGCTCTGGCCGCGGGGCGCGTCGAGACGATCCTGGGCCGGCGGCGGCCGATCTCGGGGATCAAGAACACCACCGGCCGCAACCGTAACCTCGCCGAGCGAACGGCGGTCAACACCGTGATCCAGGGGTCCGCGGCTGACCTCATCAAGATGGCCATGATCAAGATTGACCGGCGGCTGCGTACCCTTCGTCTGCAAGCGCGGATGATCCTCCAGATCCACGACGAGCTCGTTTTCGAGGCGCCCGAGGGCGAAATCGCCGGCCTCGCCGCGCTGGTTCGACAGGAGATGAACACGGCCCTGGCGCTGGAGGTGCCACTGAAGGTCGACCTGGGCGCCGGCATCAACTGGCTCGACGTCGAGGCCATCGAGCAATGAGGTGGGCGCAATATACGCCGGACCCGGGCGAATCTCCTGGTGAGATGGTTCTTCGGATCCGCAACGGGTTTTTCGATGCAAATCAGCGAAAACCCATTGCAGGTGGGCGCGGCATGACGTATAAGAGTAAGAGAACGATCGGAATTGATCGGCTGCCGATACTGGCGATTACCCGTCACCCGCTTCATTTCCCCTCCTGCGGACTTACCCCAGAGAACTGCAAGGGACGGGAGATGACGGCTCCAAGAACCACCAGGACCCCCACCTGCTTGACCAAGTTTGCGCGATGCCTTTTTCATGAGGCCTGAGGCGCGGATTTCGGGTCTCGATGGGTCGTGCGAATCTCTCGGGTGAAGTCGTTCACACGGCGGTTTCTCATTTGATCAACCAAGCACAATTCATGGAACGATTCGAGCCGGCCGCCTGATTTGTCCGGCCGTCGAGACCGAGCGTGCTCTCGCGACCCTGGTCGTGCCCGATGGTTGTCTCCAGGAGTACCATGTCGTCGTCCTGTTCCGGTGCCTTTTCGTTGGCTTCGTTGCCCGGCCGGTGGAAACACGGTACGGTCCCCGTGATCGGTTTGACCGGCGCGATTGGCGGCGGCAAGAGCCAGGTCGCGGCGCTCCTGAGCAAAAGGGGGGCGGTCGTGATCGACGCCGACCGTGTGGGCCATGAGGTGCTGGAGCACTCCGAGGTTCGCCGCCAGGTGATCGCACGATTTGGCGCCGGGGTGGTCGAGCACGGGCCGGACGCCGCTGCCACCCCTGGCTCGATCAATCGGCAGGCCCTTGGCTCGATCGTCTTCGCCGCCAGGCCGGCGCTCGACGATCTGGAGGCGATCGTCCATCCGCAAATGCGGCGGCAGTTCGAGGCGATCATCGATCGTGAGTCGGTGCGGGGCCGCGCCCCGATGGTCGTGCTGGACGCGG
Organism: Isosphaeraceae bacterium; assembly: GCA_049516015.1. GTDB lineage: Bacteria > Planctomycetota > Planctomycetia > Isosphaerales > Isosphaeraceae > Aquisphaera. The sequence goes on from JBEKTN010000119.1 coordinate 16,341, forward strand.
CCGTCCTGCTCGAGGCCGGCTGGGACAATCTCTGCGACCTGCTGGTTTTCGTCGCTGCCTCGCAACCTGTCCGGCTGCAGCGCGTGGCCCGCGGTCGCGGCTGGACCGCGGAGGTTTTGCAAGCCCGCGAGGCCGCCCAGTGGCCCCGCGAGCACAAGCTCAGCCGGGCCGATATCGTGATTCACAACGATTCGAGTCTCGAGATTCTGGACCAGAACGTCGATCGCTTGTTCCGGCTGGTAACCGATCGCCAATCCTCTGACTCGCGTGTCTCCGGGACGCCGGCTTCGAGCCGGCTCTCCGGTTCCGCTGCCGGTTTCTCCGCGGTGACGCTTCAGCCCGGCGACCCTCGATGACGTGATTCCTGACATGCCTATAGTGATCTGGTTCAGCTCAGCGCGTGCTGTCCTCGACCGTTTGTCCTCGTCCCAGATTCTCTGTTTGTCTTCGTCCCAGATTTTCGGATGAAAGTTCTTGCCCAGCGTTCTCTTCGCGTAACGATTCCAATCCTCGCGGTGGCGGAGCACTCCGGCCACGAACGGCCTTTCCAGCTCGCAACATCGGCTGGACTTTTTCAGGAACTCCGACCCGCATCGAGCCCCGTCGTGATCCCCCGGCTCGACAGAATCACTGATTTCGTTTGAACAGGAGAATGGAACATCATGACCAACGAGACCCGTCCCCGCCGGGAGAATTCCGGAACCTCCCGCCTGCGCAAGTCGATCTCCCCTGCCTCTTCGCCCGTATCCGAAGAGACCGCTGGCCCGTCTTCCGCCCCGCCCCCGACCTATCCCGGAACCGGGGAAGCACCGTCGCCGGCCGCCGAGTCGTCCTATCGAGATCGCCCCGGCCGCGAGCCCTACCGCGAGGAAGGCCCGGCCGACCGCGAGCCCATCCGGTTCGTCCGCGAACGCGAGCCGCTGCGCGAACGTATCGACCGGGAGCCAGGGATGTCAATTCGCGAGCGGCTGGCCCGCGACCGTGCCGAGCGCGACACCGGCCCCGCCCAACATGAAGGGATTTCCGTCAACCGGGACCGGGACCGGGAGAGTGCGCCGGTCATCCGCGACCGGGTCCGCGACGTCGAGACCGCTCCCAACCATCGCGACCGTTTCGAGCGTGACTCCTCATTCAATTCCCGCGAGCGAGACTACTCGCCGCCGCCGCCCCGGGCCGAGCGGCCCGCGCCTCCCGGCTGCAACCCGGAGTTCCCCGCCGAGGGGTTTCCCGACGTCGAGGACGAGGACATCTTCGGCGATGCGGCGATCCACGACCGCTACGAGGACATCAAGCGCGGCGAGATCCATCTCACCGAGCTTCAGAAGATGACGATGCCCCAGCTCATCCGCACGGCGAAGACCGAGGGCATCAGCGACTACATGGGGCTCAAGAAGCAAGACCTGATCTTCAAGATCCTCAAGGAACGGGTCAAGCAGAACGGCCTGATGTACGGCGAGGGTACCCTCGAGGTCCTGCCCGACGGCTTCGGCTTCCTGCGCAGTCCCGACTACAACTACCTGCCCTGCCCCGACGATATCTACGTTTCGCCCAGCCAGATTCGCCGCTTCGGCTTGAAGACCGGGGCCATCGTCTCCGGACAGATCCGTCCGCCCAAGGAGAATGAGCGGTACTTCGCCTTGCTGCGGGTCGAGGCCATCAACTTCGAAGACCCCGACAAGCTGAGCGAGAAGGTCGGCTTTGACGACCTGACGCCTTTGCATCCCCAGGGCCGCATCCGGCTCGAAACGGACAACGACGAGATCAATATGCGGGTCGTTGACCTGGTCACGCCGATCGGTTTCGGCGAGCGCGGGCTGATCGTCGCCCCGCCCCGTACCGGCAAGACGATCCTGCTCCAGAAGATCGCCAACAGCATTCTGGCCAACCATCCCGACGCCTATGTCATGGTCCTCCTGATCGACGAGCGGCCCGAGGAGGTCACGGACATGGAGCGGTCGGTCAAGGGGCCGACGGCCGAGGTCATCAGCTCCACCTTCGACGAGGCGGCCTCGCGGCACATCCAGGTCGCCGAGATGGTCATCGAGAAAGCCAAGCGGATGGTCGAGTACGGCAAGGACGTGGTCATCCTGCTCGACTCGATCACGCGGCTGGCCCGGGCGTACAACACCGAGGCGCCGCATTCCGGCAAGATCCTCACCGGCGGCATCGACGCGTCGGCCCTGCAGAAGCCCAAGCGGTTCTTCGGCGCGGCCCGCAAGATCGAGGAGGCGGGGTCGCTCACCATCCTCGCGACCGCCCTTGTCGACACCGGCAGCCGGATGGACGACGTCATCTTCGAGGAGTTCAAGGGAACCGGCAACATGGAGTTGCACCTTGACCGCCGTCTCGTCGACAAGCGAGTCTGGCCGGCCATCGATGTCAACAAGTCCGGCACGCGCCGGGAAGAACTGCTCATGGATGCCGAAGAGCTGCGCCGGGTCTGGATCCTCCGCCGCGTGCTCAACGACATGAATCCGGTCGAGGCCATGGAACTGCTCACCGGCCGGATGAAGAAGTCCAAGACCAACGCCGAGTTCCTGATGGCCATGAATCTGTCGTAACGGGAGTGGGCAGTGGGCAGTGGGCAGTGGGCAGTCAAGACGAGACATCGAGGATGCCGGTCCTCGATCCGTGGCCCGCGTCCGTGAGCCCGGCCCGATCGATCGATGGCGATGTTCGAAGGTGATTTCTCCGCGCCCGCCGGCCGGTTCGCGATTGTGGCGTCGCGGTTCAACGCGCTCGTGACCGAGGCGCTCTGGACGGGCTGCCGCGATGCGTTCGTGCGGCACGGCGTACCCGAAGACCGGCTCGACCTGGTCTGGGTGCCTGGCTCGTTCGAGATTCCGCTCGCGGCCCGCAAGCTTGCCGAAAGCGGCCGCTACGCCGCGGTCCTCTGCCTGGGCTGCGTGATCCGGGGCGAGACCGGGCACTACGACCAAGTCGCCGGCCAGGCCGCCTCCGGAGTCATGCAGGCCGGGCTCGCCACCGGCGTGCCGGTCATCTTCGGCATCCTCACGACCGAAACCGTCGAGCAGGCCCTCAACCGCGCGGGGCTGAAGGCGGGCAACAAGGGGGCCGACGCAGCCCTGGCCGCCATCGAGATGGTCAACCTGCTCAAGCGACTGGAGCAGTGAATTTGATAAAGATGCGACCACGACACCTGCCCATCGCCCGCCCGTGACCTGGCGTTATAATAGGCCATAAAGGACCTCGTCGATCACGGACGGGCCGCCGATCCAGGGTGGCGAAGGGAGACCAGGAGGTCGTCGATCATGTCGGGCTGGAATTCTCTTCTCCGCTCGGGCTCCGGAATTGCCGTGCTGGGAGCCGTTCTGGCTTTGGCCCTGGGATGGCCGCTCTCGTCGTTCTTGGGCCCCCATGTGCTCTACCTTGCCTGCTTCGTATCCGCGCTCGTCGTGGCACGAACTGGGGGCGGATCTGCGGCATTCTGCGTCCTCATCCTGGGTTCCTGCGCCGGGTTGCTCCGCTCCCTCCCCTTTCCTTCGGCAGTGACGGCTGATCCGGCCTGGGAGGCATGGACACTGTTGGTGTACTACTGTGCGGGAGTGGCGAGCATCCTGCTCCTCGATTCCTTCCGTCGATCCCGACCGAGCTCGGGGCCGCACCTTGCCGCCCGCCCGCATCGCCTGACCGAGAGCGCTCTGGCGAAGGAAGTGATCCCGCCCCGCGTCTTCCTTGAACAGTCGCGAGACGGGATCCACATTCTCGACATGAACGGCAAGCTTCGCTGGGCAAATCGCAAATTCGAAGAGATGCTCGGTTATTCACATGAGGAAGTAAATAATCTCCATATTTGGGATTGGGACGCCCAGTGGACGCGGGAAGAGCTCCTGGAACGCATCGGCCGATTCTACTCTGGCGGCTCGTTGTTTGAGACCCGCCATCGCCGCAAAGATGGCGCGGCCATCGATGTCGAGATCAGCGCCAGCCGAGTGGAGTGGAGGGGGCAATCACTGGGGTACTACGTCTCCCGGGACATTTCTGAGCGCAAGCAGGCTGAACAAGCATTGCGCGAGAGCGAGGAGCGATTCCGTGTGCTGGTCGAGCAGGCAGCCGATGCCTTCTTCGTGCTCGACCAGAACGGCGGGTTCGTCGACGTCAATCGCATGGCCTGCGAGATCCTTGGCTACTCCCGCCCGGAACTGCTGGGGATGCGCGTGGTCGACGTGGTGCAAGAGATCGACCGGGAGGCTGTCGAGGGGGTACTTTCCCAGGTAGAGTCGGGCCGGGCCTTCACGGTGCAGACGCACTCTCGGCGCAAGGATGGCACGTTGTTTCCATCGGAAGTCCGCCTGAGCCGGTACACGATCCGGGGACAGCAGCTCTTCCTCGCCCTGGTGTGCGACAACACCGAACGCGGAGCGCGCGAGCGGGAAATCGAGCGGTTGAACCGGCTGTACGCAACCCTGAGCGCGGTCAGCCGGGCCACCGTGGGCGTCAGGACGCGCGAGGAGCTGTTCCGGGAAATCTGCCGGATCACCGTCGAGCACGCAAGCTTCATCAAGGTTGTCTGGGGGGGCTGGCACGACCCCGAGACGCACGCAATCGTGCCGATCGCCTGCGCCGGTGACCAGAAGGGCTATCTGGACGGCATCAAAGTCTACGCCGATGAGCGGCCGGAAGGCCGTGGTCCCGTTGGCGTTTGCTTCCGAACCGGGAAGCCCTG
>JBEKTN010000120.1:0-20975 GCA_049516015.1 Isosphaeraceae bacterium
TTTCGCGACTTTGGACGCGGTCCGTCTGCGTTTGGCGTTGTACGAACAACTGAGCAACCGAACTCCGAGGCCGTTTGCGTGGAAGTTCACTCGACAAGACTTGCTGAATTGGCTAAAGCGTGTGTTGCCGCACTTCTTAGCAGCTTCCGCTGCTTAACGCCGGAGGCCAGGATTACCGCGACGTTATTTGTGAAACGGACCACTAAGGTACCGGCCTCCAGACAGGGACGTGGCGGAAGCGGCCTGGGTGCCGAGCTCGGCAAAGGAAAATTGCGCGATGCCAGGATCAAGGATGGATCGGGCTGCAAAGGACGGGGATGCGCACGGCTCTTCCCTGGCGTTCTCGCAGGAACACATAAGCCATCGACCCAGAGCATCGATCAGGAACTCACGGACACTCTCCGGGGCGATGGTTCCACTCTTCGTGCTGGGGATGATCTGTGTCGTTCACGGTCAGGAAGAGCAATCGCGGCAACCGCCGGTAAGGCTGCCTGCTCAAGTGGCCGTGGAGACGTTTCCGCTGGAGCCGGCGCAGCAGTTGCCGAACGCAGACAACGCCGCGTCGCGCACGGGCGACGAAACGAAAACACGGAAAACCGAGTCTCCCTCGAGCACGTCAGCCGTCAGGGTGCGGATTCCTGGATCTCCAGGAGCATCCAAAGCTGCGCAGGAGGAAGGCAATCCGACAATTCTCGAGCTTCCGGCCGACCTGAGCGCTCTCCGCGGCGAGACGATCGAAAGGCTCAAGCAATATGGCGCGCCCCCAGCAGGTCTGGCGACAAACAACCCGGTCAGTGAGCCACTCGATAGTCTCGTGAAATCGCAATCCGATTCGACCGCCGGGAAGGCGACAGGCTCGGCGAGCAGCACGCCGCAGGCAGCCGATGCAAGGCCGGTCCCGAGCGCGCAGTCGCCCGCGACGCCGGCCGGATCGAAGACCGGCAATCAGGTGCTCCGAGCGGTGCTGCTGGAACGACAGGCGCTCCTCGATGAGCACGACCAAGGGGTCAAGGAACTTCAGGAACTGGCTCACCCCAGGGTCAGTCGAGAACGACAGTCCGCTGCTGCCCGATCCGAGCTGGAACGCCTGCAGGCTCAGCTTGCCCAGCCTCCTCAGAGTTTTCTGCCACCAGTGTTTCTGGGCTCGGCGACAGAGATCTCGAAAACCGCGCTGGAGGAGATGAAGGATGCCATCGAGACCGCCCAGGGCGATCTCAACGAATGGCAAGCGAAATTCGAGAGCGCTCGTGCCGAGCTGGCCAAAGCCGGCAGCAAGCAAAATGCGCTCCGCACGCAACGCGACCAGCTGTATCAGCAAGTCGCAACGCTCAAGGCACCGCATCAGGAGCGGGAGACCGCAACCAGCGTCGCGAAAAATCCGCAGCTCCGGCTGCTCGCGCAGGAACGCCTCACCAATACCAAGCTGGCGGCCCGAGTTGCGGCGCTCCGGCTCAAGATCGCGGAGACCAAGCTCGCCCTGGAACTGGCGCTGGCGGACGTTCGCGAGCTGAGCCAGCACGTTCTCGAGGCGCACATGCAGGTCTCACGCAAGGTGCTGGACCAGATGCAGCTCCGGTACCGTGAGGCGGCCGAGCTGCAACAGCGCGCTCTCACGCAGGCCGCGGCCACCCAGGAGAGCATGGCGCGGCAAGCCGGCGATCCGCTGGAACAGTATCGGGCCCGTCGCCGGGCCGAGATCCTCGAGCTGGAGGCAAGGGTCGTCAAGAATGAACAGGCTCTGGCCGCTGGCACTGACCTCGCACTGGAGGAGCAGCATGCCCTGGCCGACCGTGCAGCGGCCGACTTTGTCCAGATCAAGCAACTTCTCGATGATGGGAACGTCAGCCGGCTCGATGCTCTCCGGCTGAATAACGACTTCCGCCGCATCGGTCCGGAGCGCGACCGTATCCTGCGGAACGAGCTCACCAGCATCGAGACTCAGTTGCAATACTATGAGAATACACTGACCAGTGTCGAGCTCGAGCTCATCGAGGACTCGCTGGCGGTCCAGGTCGAACACGACGCCGTGCTGGAACGGCTGGCGCCGCAGCGGCACAGCCAGGCGCAAAGCGATTTCGCGGAACTGGAACGCAGCTACAAAGCCGTGCTGGAGCGGCAAAAAGTCATTTTGACCAAGCTTGTCGCGCGCGCCTCGGAGACGCTGGAACAGGTGACACGCCGGCTGCGCGTGCTCGATGAAGAGTACGGCTTCATCCGTACCCACATCTTCTGGGTTCGCGATCAGGAACCGCTCGGGCCGGCCACGGTACAGCGTCTCGGACGCGAGCTGAAGCGTGTGGTGAAGGGTCTGCTCACACTGGCCGAAGAAGCGACCGACCGCAGGTCCTGGGCACATCCCTCGAGCGAGTTTCTGACGGCTGCGGTGGCTGCGGTCATCCTCCCCCTGGGCTTGTTTCGACTCCGCCGGCTGCTCCGGCGCAGGATTACCCGGGCGCTGCCCCCAAGCCATCTTCACGGCAATCAGGTCAAGCCCACAAAAGTCGAAATGTCGCATGCGATCAAACGAGCTTGAATCGCTGGCTACCGGGGCGCAATGAGCCAAAATACGGGAAAACGCGCGGCTGAACGATCTGTCGTGATGCGAGGGCCAGAGACGTGAGACGAGCCATTCGATCTTTGCTGCTGGGGCTGGCCTGGGCGTCGATCTGGCCCGCCTATCTCGTGCTGGTGGCGCAGGTTGCACGTCTTGGGCCATGGCCGCGAGACCTCGGTATCCTGGCCTCGACCGCGCTGCATGGCCTGGCCATCGGCGGTTTCGTTCCGGGGGTCCTGGCATGGATGACCCGGCGGGACGGTTGGACCGAGCGGTTTCTCGGCGTTCCCGAAGGTGTCGGTCGCCAGCTTTGCCGCACGGGCCGGTTGCTGGCGGCCGCGGCCGTGATCTTTCTGGTTCCTGCGTACCTTCTCTCCAGCGGTGAGTTTGCCCCGGGGGGGCGACCCATCAAGGCTGCGGCGTTCTGCCGGCTTTTCATCCTGGGATTCGAATTCGCGGTCTGGGCAGCCCTGGTCCCGCTCGCGCGCCGGGGCTCGGCGATCCTGGACTGGTGCAATCTCGAGCCCTCACCGGCCACCGGCGAGAACCCGGGACCGAATCCGAATTCTTCCGCCTCGGTGGTCGCATCCATCTCGGACCCTGGATTCATGGCCGCGGAACACGGGGCCTCCGGCTGGCTGGCCTGGATCAGCCGGCGCCGCCGGGTGGTGGCCTGGACCGTCCTGGCGCTTGCCGGCGGCATCGTTGCACTCGACGTGCGCGGATACAGTTTCACAGCCAGGCGGCTGGCCATCGGTGGAACCGAGACCCTGGCGCTTTGCCTGATCTGCTGGACCTTCCATCGCGGTGCGAGTCGGATCATCACCCAACACGCCAAAAGGTGGGTACGCCCGCGAGGCTCCTGGACGCTCGTTCTGAGCACTGCGGTCGCGACCCGCGCGACGACACGGCCCCGTGACCCGGAGGCGGCGGCCATGCCGTCCGAGGGTGGTCTCGCGACCGATCCCGTTCAGCAGGAGGACCTGGCTGGGCGGCTCCGTCAACTTGTCTCTTTTGTCGCGATTCTGATCGGCGGATTCGGGTTTGCCTGGGTGTGGGAGCTCGACCTGGCGCTGATCCGGTTTCTCGCCAGCCAGCCCCTCCTGTCTCTATCCGACACACCCGTCACTCTGGGCGATCTGGCCAATTCGGCCATCTTGATCCTGCTGGGAAGCCTGGCCTGGCGATCCATGAGCACCCTGTTCGCCCTGACCTTGTTTCCCCGGATCGCCGACGACCCGGGTGTCCGGTTCGCGGTTGTGACCCTTTGCCGATACGTCGTGCTGGGGGTGACGTCCATCGCCGCGCTGGGGGCGATCCACGTCGGCACAGCGCAGATCGGCATGGTCCTGGCCGCCCTGGGCGTGGGCCTGGGGTTCGGTCTTCAAGAGATCGTTTCCAACTTCGTCTGCGGGATCATCATGCTCCTGGAACGGCCGATCCGGATCGGCGACGTCGTGACCGTGGCGGGGACGACGGGCAAGGTCGATCGCATCAACATCCGCGCCACCACGATCATCAACGGCGACAACCAGAGCATGATCGTGCCGAACCGAGAGTTCATCACCGGCAACCTGGTGAACTGGACGCACAAGGATAAGATCCTGCGGGTCTCGATCCGGGTGGGGGTGGCGTACGGCTCCGTGCCCGAGCAGATCGTCGATCTCCTGCTGGCGATCGCTCACGACGACCCGGACGTGCTCGACGATCCGCCTCCCTCGGCCTTGCTGGAAGAGCTGGGCGATTCGGCACTCAAGTTCGTCCTCTACGCCTTCGTTCCCGAGCCCAGCCTGGTCGGCCGCGTGAAGCATCGGCTCTCCGCCGAGGTCCAGCGCCGGTTTGCTGAGGCGAATATCGGCATTCCTTATCCGACGCACGAAGTTCACCTGTGCCGCGTGTCCGACGACCTCACGCGAGTGATCGAACAGCCGCCTGGGGTCGCCACTTCGGGAGCCTCCCGCTCCGACCAGGCTGCCATGGTCCCTCCTGCCCCGCACCTGGCCGAATCCTCGATGCCGGCTCGCAAGTTCATCTCTGTCGCGGGTCCCGACGAGGAAGTCAGTCGGGCGATGGATCGGTAGCTGATCCGGCGATGTTCAACGTTGCGGTGCGGTGCTGGATTTCGCATGACCCGCCTGGCTTGGAGCAGAGTTCTGTGGGGGAGTTCCTTCCCCATCGCTGGCGTAAAACACCTCGCAGAGCTTGCCAAGCAATCTTCCGGCTTCCGCAGTCTCTTCCGAGATGGTGCGTTTTGGTGTGGGGGCGTCGAGCATCACGTTGTTCACGAAGATGGCGAGGACGAGCGGACGGCCCGAGGCGGTCTCGAGATAGCCGGCCAGTGCCTTGCTGGTCATGACGGCTTTCCCGTTGAGCTCATTATCCACCCAGTACGTCCCCGTCTTGGCGTGAGCGTGGCCCCGGGCCGGGCTCTCCGCGGCGACGGCGCGCGCCAGCGTGCCATCGCGGCCGAGAATCGGCAGCGCGGCCTCGTAGGCGGGAAAGTCCGGGCGGGTGGCCATGGCCTTGAGCAACGCGACCGTGGCGCGCGGTGTAACCAGGTCGGACCGCGCGCCGCCGGCTCCTCCCCCAAACGAGACGGTCGTCGGCTCGATTCCCAGGTTCTTGAGCATTTCACCCTGCCTTCGCAAACCGGCTTCGAGGGTTCGCTCGCCGTGTCGAGCCGCCAGCAGCAAGGGCAGCGTGCTGGCGTGCAGGTTGTGACTGACCTTGAGGATGACCTTGATGAACTCGCGAAAGGGAGGGGAAGTGTACTGCGCGACCTTGGGCAGCCGCGCGACCTCAGGCCGGGCGGCCAGGCTGGACGTCGTGTTGATACCTAGGAAAGTGGCGTCGATCCGTACATTCCGATGGCGCAGGGCTTCGATAAAAAGGGCCCGCGCGAAAGACGCAGGATCGTCAACTTCGTGAATCAGCACCAGCCGGTGATGGCCAGCAGGGATTCTTCCCCGAACGGTAAACCGGTGCGAGTCGATGCCCTGGACCTTCAGGACCGCCGACTGATCGGAAGCAACAGTCTCGACCTGCGCGTCCATGGTTACAAACTGGGTCGCAGGTAGGAATGACACCGAGGCCGGCTCTCCGACGGCCTTGCCCGGCTGGACAAGCACGTCCACCACATTGTCGTTGATCATGATCGGGCTGACCCGGTGCGGGCCGCTTCCCGTGCTCTCGGTGGTGTCGAAGAGCCGGTCATCAATGATCACGTCGCCGGTCACCGCTTTGATTCCTGCCGCGCGGACTTCTCGCGCCAGGTGGTCCAGTCCGGCCAGGGGATCGGCCGTCACGATGTCACCGCGCGGATTGCCTCCCGCATAGGTGTGATCATCATCCTTGAACAGGAGGGTCCCGTCGGCTCCGGCCCGACCGCCCATGCCCAAGTCTCCCTGGGCAATCAAGACGAGGTCCCCGTGCAGCGTTCCCTGCGCATCAATCTCCCCGCGGCGCACGACCGGAGTCTCAAACCGGTAGTCAGGCCCAAGTTCGACCAGGGCCGCTGCGACGCTGAAGAGCTTGGTCACGGACGCGGGCGCAAAGAGTTGGTTACTGTTCTGCTCGTAGACCGTAAGTCCGGTCCGGGTGTCAACCACGAAAAGACCCCAGTGGCCATTCTGGTAACCCGGAGTTTGGAGAACCGCCGTGACCTGGCGCTCCAGCGCTTCAGGCTGTGACCGGGCGGCAGGTGTGTCGTCACCGTGCGTGGCCGCGCCGCTCGCAAGACAAGAGGCGACGACCGCGGGAATGAGCAAATCCCACCGAGTTCCTCCACGGAACGCAGGCCGCACTTCGACCGTAACCTGATGGCAGGGCTCTCGCACGATGCAACTCCTTTCTCTCGGAAAGGCCGCAGCGAAGAGACACCTAGTCTGGAGTCCTGGGTGGCGGGGGCTCTTCCTGAGCTGCGCGATCCGTCGAAAATTCTGTGCCAGGTCTACACTTCGGGCACGGGCAGTATAACACGAGGGTACAAATGGTGGGAAATCGAGGTTCCAGCCTCGAACGATGATCGAGCGGGCCGGGGGGAGGCTGCTGCGGTTGCAACGTCGTCGTGCGACAATGACGCTGCAACCAGCGGAGAACGAAAGGAATTGGTCCGCCAGTACGTGTCATGGAGCGGAGCGGGAATGCTCGCGGCTCATTTCTGGCGGACGCTGGAAACCATTTGGGTGCTTTTCCGGTCCGAGTGTCCCTGTAATCAACGGACGAGTTGCAGACAACTGGCGGCGAGAAAGCCGTTGTTCCTCCTACGACCAATCGCGTAGACGGGGCTGCCGTGACAAAGGTTTTCGCCGAGATCCTCGAGCCAGCCCCGGTCCGGGACCAGGGACGTTTCGGCCTCAACGATTATCATGTCCCTTGGCCGCCCCTTGGGAGCGACCTGAAGCACCAGGCGCGAAATATCGTCACTTACCCCGGAAGTTTCAACCCAGGAGTCAATGATCGCACCGCTCACAACCATTTCCGATTCCATCCTCAAGCCCTCCTCAGTGAGACTCCTGTCGAGAGAAGACCGTGGATCCAACCGCTATCTAATCTCATGATTGATCGTGCGGGATGAGTGTCTACATCCATCCTAGCAGATCAATCAAGCTCGTCAAGCGGAATTTTCAACTTCTCTTGAGCTTCCCAGATCGCATCATCCAGTCTCAAGCAGACCACAGAAATCCGTTCTCACGAACTACTATTAATAAATTCGAGGTAACCGTTTCACTGGCGACGTCAGCCGACCATGTCTTCCAAGTCAACGTAAAGTTTTGTCCAAGCAAACTTCCAAACAGGCGAGTAGTCGAGGAGAGCGACATTCATCGTCGTAGTTGAGAGGGTCTCTTTTCAAGCTTTTCTAGCAACTTTAGATGACCTCTCCGTGCATGATACGATCAGTTTAGCGAGATCGGCAATCTCACGCAAGCACTCAGCGAGAAATTTGGGAAACTTTTTTCATGGCATTTTGGACCTCCGTCACGAGCGAATCGTGCACCGACTTTGGCGGCTTTGTCCGGCATGGCGGTCTGGACTTTTCGCGGCTTTGTCCGGCATGGCGGTCTGCTTAATTGAGTGTCCAGCGGTTCTCCACTCCGCTAATGGGTGGTTCAATTCGAGCTGACAGTCGGGCTTGGTATTTGCAAGTTTGGGGCTTTCCTGGTGGAATCATCGGGCGTGGGTCAAATCCGGGGCCTTTCGATCCGTGCCCCGGGGGTTCAAGGAAGATTCGACCATTCCGAAGTTCTGTCCTGATCGCATCGGGGAAGAGAGAACCATGGGCCACCGCATCGGCACCGAGACGCGAGGGCGGCAGACGATCCATACGTTGCATGATGATGAGAGTGGAGCATCCGCCGCGGTCTTACCATCCTATGGATTCAATCTGTTTGATCTTCGTCTGCCGCTCGCAGGCGAAGCACGGCCCGTCCTCGTCGCTGCGACTGACTTCGCCGACAGTCCTCAGAGCGCAGCGGGCAACGGAATCCCGATCTTGTTTCCTTATCCCAACCGGATCCGGGGCGGCACGTATTCCTTCCACGGCCGCACGTTCAAGTTGCCGCTCAACAACGGTCCGAATGCGATTCACGGTTTTGCCGTCGATGCGCCCTGGGAGGTTATCGAGCACAGGGCTGATTCCGGTTCGGCCTTCATCGTGGGCCGCTATCAAATCTCGCGCTGCTCTCCGAAAATGCTGTCAAACTGGCCAACCGACGCGGTCCTCCAGGTGCGGTACGCACTGACGGGCCGACGCTTGACGATGACTGTCACCGTGTCGAACCCGACCGCGGCGGAACTGCCCTACGGATTCGGCATTCATCCCTACTTCAGGCTGCCCTTCGCTCCGGGCGGCCGGCCCGACCGCACCAGAGTGGTTCTGCCTGCCGCCAAGTTCTGGGTTCTGGAAAACTTCCTGCCGACCGGTGAGATCCGACCCGTCGATGGCCGCCTTGATTTCCGCAAGGGCCAATCCATGGTCGGGCTGAAGCTCGACGACGTACTGACAGACCTCGAATTCACAACTGATCAAGGCATCTGCCTGCTCATCGACGAGCAGAAGAATGCCGAGTTCCTGCTCGGCTTTGACCGTGCTGTCCGTGAACTCGTCGTTTACACACCGCCCGGGCGAGCCGATGTGATTTCCCTCGAACCCTATACCCAGACAACCGATGCGATCAATCTGCAAGCGCGGGGTGTGGCGGCAGGGTTGCGAATTCTTGGACACGGCGCTCAAGATACATTTGTCATTACCATGGAAACCCGTGGTTGAGGCGCGAAAACCAGGCAGTCGGCTCCGTGGGCCCGATCTCCATTCCTGGCGCGTGCCTTTCTGGACTGCTCTCCCGGTTCTCAGACAAGCGCAGAAGCGATCCTGGGCTCGCTTCGCAAGATCGAGGGAGCTTGTGAGCTCAAGGTGGATCATGGTGCCGAAGCCAGGGTCTTCCGCAGGGACTCTGATAGCTCCTGGTCGATGCACACACTATGATTGAGGAGAATTCGTCAAGAGCCTCTGGACCGAGAGACTTCTGGACCGTCGTGCAAAGCTCGATTGGGGCGAATCAGGGCGGCGTGATCAAGATCCCAGGTGAAGTCGGAAATCGTGAGGATTCACTCATGGAGCCCCCCCCCAGATCGGGCCCCGACGGAATGGGCGGATTAAGATTCGACTTGCTGAGAACCGCAGTCGCGACTTATCTCAAGATCGCCTATCCTTCGGGAGCGATTCCTGAAGTTGTTCGGCGCCGGTTGGTGTGGCCGGAAGGACTGGTCGCCGACAGCATTCTGACCAAGCCGCCGTTCGAGCGAGCCGGGAAGATGCCCGGACACCACACACTTATCTACGCGTTGCGGCTGGGAAATTACCGGTACCCGCACATGAAGCTGCAAATCCAGCCGTGGGAGAACGATGCTGGCTTCATGCTCTCCGTCAACACCCATGATCAGGTTGCCGGTCTCGACGTGGGGGCCGCGGATGCACAGGCTTTTCGCGAGCTACAGGCGGAGAACCAGCGCCTCAAAGAGGCCATCGAACAGGCCTGGGATGATGCGGGGTTACCCACCTTCTTGCGCTATCTGAGGGAGTACATCCGGAGCCAATCTCGGGATGTTGCTGATCCGAGCGGCCAGTCGCCGAGTGCCGGGGACCCGACTGACCGACCTCCCCACGCCTGATCAGTTCAGTCCGCCGATCAGGTGATCGCCAGAGATGCGTCTGCGGACGCGGTCTCGATGAGTTTGCTGGCTGTCTTGGCCTTGACTGCCAGGGGCTGACGACGAGGCGAGAGGAAGCCGAAAGACGAGCCGCGGCCGGGAGTGCTTTGAACCTCGACCCGACCCCCATGGAGCTCGACGAAGGTCTTGACCAGGCACAATCCCAGGCCGATTCCCCGCTTACCGAACTGGTACTCTCCCGAGGAGTGATGGAGCGTATCGAAACCGGTGAAGAAGGGCTCGAACAGGTACTGCTGCTCGCTGGGGTGAACACCGGCTCCTTCGTCCTTGATCGCCACGCGGACCCACCCCGGGTTTCCTTCGAGACTCTGTGCCTGCACCCGGATCGTGCCGCGGTCGGGAGTGAACTTGATGGCATTGGCCAGCAGGTTGATCAGAATGTCCATGATCTTGCAAGAATCCGCGTCAAGCGAACCGAACTGGGGCTCGATTTCTACCTCCACACGCTGCTCACGGGCTTCCAGGTACGGGGTTAACTCCTCGATGGCCTCGCGGACAAGGGGCTCGAGTTCGACGGGTTCGAGATCGAGGGTCTGACCGAATTCCTTGTTTTCGACCAGCTTGAACATTCGTTGGACGGTCTTGGCCAGGCGCCGAGCCGCAGCGTTGATGCGTTCGACCCACTGCCGCTCCGGCCCGGTGGCATCATCCGCCAGCGATAGTTTCCAGAGATCCGTCAGTCCGAGCACGACCGTCACGGGCGTGTTCAGCTCGTGGCTGGCGACTTCCAGAAAGATTCCTTTGAGGCGGTTGGCTTCGGTCAGCTTGGCATTGGCGGTTTGCAGCTCGGCCAGAAGCTGGTTTTTCTCGACGATCATGCCGTGCCGCTCGACGGCTTGACGGATCACGGATTCCAGCTCTGCGGCTTCCCAGGGCTTGGTGATGCAACGAAATACCTGTCCCTGATTAATTGCATCGATGACGGTATGAATGTCGGCGTATGCCGTGAACAGCAGGCGCGTGGTCTCGGGTCGGATTAACCGGGCTTGCTGGAGGAGTTCAACCCCGGTCATTCCGGGCATTCTCTGGTCCGACAAGATCACTGCGACGTCGGTGGCGGCCTTGAGGTGGTCGAGTGCCTCGGACGCTCGCTGGCAGGTCACGACCTCGTAATCGATGCGCAGCAGGTCGTGGACTGAACGGAGAACATCAGGCTCATCATCGACCACTAACACCTTGCGGTAGAACCGCGTGCGTTCCATGAACGAGCTCTCCTGGTGATTCGAGAGCCCCCGTGTCAAGATGCCAGAGACAAGATCTTGACGGGAACTGCTGGTGACGTGGGCGATTCGGTTTCCCGAACCCCGCCGCGCTTGGAGTTTACCTTATTTGCCGGTTCGGCGGCAGGCCGTGATCTGTTCGTGGACCGGTGTCATCAAGGTGTTCTGGCTTCGGCGAAGCGCTTGATGAGCGTGACCTCATTGCCGAGGTCGTTGTAACGCATCGCATCGACCATTCCCTGACAGATCAGGAGACCGAAGCCTCCGGCTCGAAGCCCCAGTTGCTCGCGGACGTCCAGATGGGTGAACGGGTCGTCTGGGATTGCGGCGTGGGGCAGGTCTCTGCGGTCAAAGCCTGATCCTTGATCGCGAACGACGATCTCCAGATGGTCTTCATGGATGCGATAAGTGATTTTGACCGGGCGTTCGGACTGATGCTTGTTGCCCCACTCGATGGCGTTGTGTGCCATCTCCATGACGGCTTGTCGAAGCTGCATGACTTGCTCGTTCGACAACGGCGTTGTCTGGCAAACGTTCATCAGAAAATTACTGAGATCCTTCAGCAGCGTGATCTCGCTGTTCAGTTCGACGCTGACCTCACCCTGGAGCAGCCTCTGCTCCAGGCTGACACGCCAGGAGCGAGCCGCGGATATGGCCTCGAACAAATCATCCAGGCCAAAAGGCTTGGCGACGTAGGCATTGGCACCGACCCGGAACCCATGGACGCGATGTTGCATGTCGCTGAGCGCCGTCAGCATCACCACGGGAATGAGCATGGTCGAGCGGTCCTGGCGAAGCTGGCGGCAGACATCAAAGCCGTTGATGTCCGGAAGCATCAGGTCCAGGAGCAGAACGTCCGGAAGGTGCAGGCGGGCCAAACGAAGTCCGGTCTTGCCATCCTCGGCGATGATCGACTCGAAATCGCACGTCCGGAGAATCCGAGCGACAAGTGATGCTTGATCCGGATAGTCTTCCACGATCAGAGCCGTTGCCATCGTTCTGTCCCCTGTGAGGCGATTCCTTGCCTCAACCCGTCCTGGTCCTCGTGCGGAGCCTTCTTCCTGGTACCCAGCGAACCGAATCGAACTCGCGCTGAGTTGACTCACGAGACATGCAATTCGACGACATCGGAATCATGCAACTCGTGATCCCTCTTGACTGTCTGGCCGTCAAAAACACCCTGACCCCAGATGCGGGCGAATTTCAGCGTGTCCTGGAACTCCCTGTGAACGTCCCTGGCGAGATCCAGAACGCTACTACCGATGGGCAAGGTGAAGGGTCGAGACCGGTCCACCGGTTTGCCAGGAACTTTCGTGTAGACGCGAAGCACACCCAACAAATGGTATGCGGCCTCGCGCAGCGTTTCCAGTCCTTGCCGCTCCTGGACCGAGATGGGGAGAATCGGCAACCTGAGCCCCAGCCAATCCCGGATCACCTCGAGCCGCTCGCTGGCCCCATCGGCGTCCATCTTGTTGGCGACCATGAGCGTCTTGACGTGCCGGATCGCCTCATCGTCGACGTCAAACGGGAGCGTTCCGACCAGCTCGGTGTGGGTCGCCGCCAGCCGTTGGAGCACCGCCTCGATTGCCTCGGCCACGTCATCGCTGCCCATATCGGCCACCAGCAGGGCGGCATCCGTCGAGCGAATGATGCTCGGAACCCAGGGTTCAAGGAACTCAAGGGAAATCGGCGGCAGATCGACAAGCTGGACGGGCACATCCTGCCACATCATGATCCCCGGTTGAGGCGTTCTGGTCGTGAACGGATAAGCAGCGACCTCGGGATGCGCATGCGTCAGACTCGCCAGGAGTGCACTCTTTCCCGCGTTGGGCGATCCGACCAGCGAGATCTGGCCGGCACCCTCATGAGGCACCCGATAGCTCACTCCCACCTTCTTGCCGCTTCCCTTGGCGACCTCCAGCTCGTCCTTGAACCGGCTGATCTTCTGCTTCAGATCGGACTGGAGCTTCTCGGTGCCCTTGTGTTTGGGGAGCAGCCGATACATCTCGCGGAGCTTTTCGAGACGTTCACTGGGTGTCGAGGCGTCCCGGAACTCATACTCGGCCTTGTGATACTGTGGCGGCAGATTGGCCGGCATCGTGGGAACTCTCCACGGCGCTTTCTGACGGTGGTCTAAAGAACCGTATCGAGTTGGAAATCTCTTTGCAAGGGCCTGGCGTGATTCATTGCAACCGGGGCTCTCCTGTCCAGCGGACGCACCTCTAACGGATCGATCATTGCCGAAGTGAGTGGAAGAGGTGTTACGTTCAGAAAGTGAGCCTCGCGAAACTCGATTCGCAGGGGCCAGGTCGGCCAGGCGAGCCGAGCACGCCCGTGCCACGCGACCTGGGATGACACGCGCCGCAGAGCTTGATCTGCAAGCCGTGGGAATGGCTGGTCACAACCCTGCGCAGGGTCCATCTCACGGCCATGCCTGGAGGCACCCTCCACCGGTCAGACGCGGGAGCGCTTCAGCAGCCGGCGCTTCGTTACTCGTCGAGGTAGTTCCAAGGCCGTGCGGCACTGGTGGAAACAGCTCAGACCTTACCATCGAGGCGCGTCACACACGGGCGGCTCGGGCCGTCTCTCCCCTGCCTTCGAGAATCCGGATCTCCTTTTCCCGCTCCTCGGCGAAACCGGGGATGGCGGCCAGTAGATTGACAAACGCGGGACGGAGCGAGGGCCAGACGTCGGCCAGACTGCCGGCCGATTCCTCGTCCACTCACTGAGACCCTTTCTTCTTCGCCGTGTACTGAATCTTGGAGGCAACTCCGTCCTCATGGGTGATCTTGGCAGAGATTCCCTTCCTCCCGGCGTCAATGGCTTTCTCGATGTTCTTCTCGAGCTTCTCCAGGTCGAGTTTTTGGGTTCCTTTCCTGGTGACCAGTTCGGTCTTGTCGGTCACCTTGACCTTGATCTCCTTGTCGGAGTCTTTCGGAACCACGACGATCACTTTCGCGTCAGCATCGACCTTGATGATCGTGCCCAGTAGTTCGTCGGCAAGCACGGAACCGACCACGAGGACGAGAGCGACCAGGCCTGTGGTCAGCGTCAGCACGAATCCACGGCGGTTCATCATGGGACATTCTCCAACTTCGCCAGGACAAGCGTCACCCAGCCGCGGGCCGCGTGCATGCTCGGAACGAAATGCACTCGGGAACGACCCCACATCCGGCTGGAGTAGTGGCCAATCATAGGAGGAGTGAGAAGATACGGGGGAGGCTCAGGCTTGGATCCTCGGATGGGATCCTCATCGTAGAATATAAGGGACGAGCCGACGGAAGGAAAGCGGTGAGTGTTCTTGGCCGGTCACCGGGCCGGTTGCAGGACGGTCCGGGCCAGAACCGTGATCAGAGCCTTGCCAAAGTCGAGTCGGTCCGTCACGGTGAGCCGTCGGCCGAGCTTCTTGCTTGTGCCGATGCGCTGCTCCATCAGGACGACCGGAATCCCCCGCTGGCGGTAAAGGGAGCTGGCCGAGTGGTCAACCTGGTCCGCCGCGGCCAGTTGCATTCTCCACCAGCCTGGCGATAAACGCCGAATGGGCGGGGGTTTCAAGACCTTGCTGAAGGACGTGGAGAACACGAACCAGATCGAGCTTGATGAGGGCTTGGGGGTCGAGCCAGAGGCCAGGGAAGACGTCGCTTTGAATGATGCCCGCGGGGTCAGGTTCGATGCGCTCGAACCGACCCTGGCGCTGGATGAACCAATCGATGGCTTCATCCTCGACGCGCCAGACGATGTACTCCTGAACTCGGTTCCGCAAGTAGAGCCTGAGCTTTGAGTTCAGATCGATGCTCTTGCTGCTCGTAGAGATCTCGCCAACCAGCTCAGGAGCTCCGGCGATGTAATAGTCGTCGCCGATCTCGGCCTGACCACCGTGCGAGGGCAGCACGATCAGTGCCAGGTCGGGCTGGGGAACATTTTCCAGGTCGAGCCGGAGGGTTCCGTTGTCGCCGGCCTGGGTTCCCGGGGTGTGCGCCCAGAAGTTACCCAGCCAGGTCGACATCGCCTGGTGTGGAACGGCGTGAAGATTCCACCGCGTTGGTGAAGGCACGTAGACGACTCCGTCGATGAGCTCGGCTTTCTTGAGGCCGGGCATGGCTTCATAGCGCTCCACGAACTCGCCCGCGGAAAGGTGATCGCCGTTTTCGAGGCGCGGTATCCGCTGTGTTCTGGTGGGGTTTGGGATCGCCATGGAGGCAGTTCCCTTTCTAAGTCGAGACGTTCTTGCCCTGGTCCGCCCGGGTCTTCCTGCCTGGCTTTCACTTATCTTCAGTGTGACCAGGTTTCGTTCCCAAGGCAACCGGACCTGCCCGGGCCGGCCAGCAGACAGCGCCGGGACTGGCCGATTCGTGTAGAATAGGGTCAGTTGATCGAGCGACGTTGCCAAGGTCAGGCTGCTGACCAGGTGATTCGCCCTCGAATGATCGTAGATCAAGGACGTGCCGATGGGTGAGGAATATTCCAGGATCGAAGACGCGCTTCAGGCACTGCGGGACGGCCGTGTCATCATCGTCGTGGACGATGAAGATCGCGAGGACGAGGGAGACTTCAGCGCGGCCGCGGAGAAGATTACCCCCGAGATCATCGCATTCATGATCACGCATGGGCGCGGGCTGCTCTGCATGCCGATCCTGCCCGAAGTGGCCAGCCGGCTCAATCTGCATCCGATGGTCGATCACAACACGGCGCCGCACCAGACGCCCTACACGATTCCGGTGGACCATGTGGCGTGCCGGACGGGCATCAGTGCCGAGGAGCGGGCGCGAACGGTCCGGGCGATCCTCGATCCAGCGACCAGGCCGGCCGATCTGGTGCGTCCCGGCCACCTGTTTCCGCTCGTCGCCAAGGAAGGGGGCGTGCTCCGCCGCGCGGGCCATACCGAGGCGGCGGTGGACCTGGCCCGGCTGGCGGGATTGACTCCTGCCGGCGTGATCTGCGAGATCACCGACGGCATCCGCATGGCGGGACGAGAGAAATTGCACGCCATCGCCCGGGAGCACGGGCTGCCCATCGTCTCGATCGAGGCCTTGATCAAGTATCGCCGCCTGCGCGAAAAGCTCGTGCATCGCGCGACCGAGGCAGACCTGCCCACCCGGTATGGCCAGGGTCGGATCATCGCCTACAGGGTCCAGCACGAGCCCGGCAACGAGCCGATCGCGCTGGTCATGGGCGACCTGAGCAAGGTCGAGGCACCCCTGGTCCGGCTGCACTCCTCGTGTTTCACGGGAGACCTCCTCGATTCCCTGAGGTGCGACTGCGGCGACCAGCTTCACATGGCCCTGGGTATGATCGGGGCCGAGGGCGCGGGGGCCCTGATCTACCTTCCGCAGGAGGGCCGGGGCATCGGCCTTATCGAAAAGATTCGCGCGTACAACCTGCAGGACAAGGGGCTTGATACCGTGCAGGCCAACATCGCGCTGGGCTATCAAGCCGACCTGCGCGACTACGGCATTGGCCTGCAAATCCTTAAAGACCTGGGACTCACCAAGGTTCGCCTGCTGACGAACAATCCCAAGAAGACCGACGCCTTTGTCTATTACGGTTACGACCTGGCCGTGGTCGACCAGGTGGCGATCATTGCACCCGCCCGTGCTGAACGCCAGCGCTATCTCGACGCCAAGCGCGACAAGCTGGGCCATCTGCTTCCCCCCCGCCCCTGCTGCGGGAGTGCCGCCCCGGACACCGATCCCGCCCGTGCCGATGACTCCGCGCAGGGCGTCCTTCCCTCAACAGCCGCAAAATCCAACGCGAGCTGGAGCGGTGACGGGAACCGCTCGGCCACCCGGCCCGAAGCCTGATCTGATTCAGCCCACTCGGCCCATGACCGGTGGCTTGCAGGCATGAGCGAGCCCTTTGCACGGGTCGACGATGAAAGCAATTCGGGTATAGAATAATCGTCTCATTGCCGTCGGGCGAGCGGGCGAGCACAGAGCACGGTCGCGGATCCGGCTTAGCTCCCGTAAGGACATCGTGATGACTGCTTTCAAGAGATGGGCACGCCTCGCCTGGCCGGCCACGCTCGCCGGCGGCCTGACGCTGGCGTTCGGTCTGGCCATGAGCTGGACCCGGGCTCAGGACACGCCGATCCAGCCCAAGGCCAGAGCGGCCGCTCCCGCCAAGCCAGCCGATCCCAAGGCCAAGGCATTGCTGGCCGAGGTGGCCAAGGCTTACAAGGGTCTGAGCTCGTACACCGACGAAGGCCAGTTCGTGATGGCGATGACCATCGCCGGCAAGCCCCAGAAGCAGACACTTCCCTTGAAGCTGACATTTGTCCGGCCCAACAAGATGGATTTCGACGCCGGCCCGGTCCGGCTGGTCAGCGACGGCAAGACCATGACCACGACAGTGATACCCCTCAAGCGGTACACGAGCGAGCCGGCGCCGGGGGAGATCAACTTCGAGACCTTCCGCCAGGGCCCGACCGGGGCGATCCTCTTTGGCGGGCCATCCGGCGCGCCGATGTTCGTGCTGCTCAACCTGCTGACTTCTCCGGACCCCGCCGCGGCCTTGGGACAGCTTGGCGGCTCACTCCAGCTTGCTCCCGAGGATCCCCAAGCTGCCGCGTCCGGTGCCCAGGCGCTACTCATCGATCAGCAGGAGGGACCAGACATCCGCCTGGACGTCGATCCTGCCACCAAGCTGCTCTCCCGGATCGAATTCCAGATTGATCCCAAGACTCTCTCCAAGAGCGCTCCCGCCGGGCTATCGATCTCCATCGAGCAGTTCGGCTGGACCTCGGGTGCGGTCAACACCCAGGTCGCGAAGGACCGGTCCTTCGCCTACGAAGTTCCCAAGGGATTCGCCAAGGTCGATTCGCTGCTGGAACGGCCGGGCGGTGGCGAGGAGCAGAAGTTTGCGGTGAACGAGCTGCTTGGCAAGCCGGCTCCCGATTTCACCTTGACCGTTCTGGACGGTCCGGACAAGACCCGGACGGTCACCAAGGCGGAACTCGCCGGCAAGGTTGTCGTGATCGATTTCTGGACCACCTGGTGCGGTCCCTGCATTCAGGAGCTGCCCGAAATCCAGAAGCTGATCGAGACACTCGCCAAGGATAAGAAGGACGTCGTGGTGGTCGCGCTCAGCCAGGATTCGGAACCGAAAGAACTCTCCGAGGTCCGTAAGCTCGTCGAGAAGACGCTGGACGCCAAGAAGATCAGCCTGCCGGGCAACCCCGTCGGTCAGGTCGGTCTTGACCCCAGCGGCTCGATCGGCAAGGTCTTCGATGTCGAAGGGTTTCCCACGCTTGTCCTCCTCGACGTCAAGGGAGTCGTTCAGTCGGCCCACGTCGGTTACAGTCCCGACATCCGCGAGAAGCTGACGACCGAGATCGACACCCTGCTCGCAGGCAAGCCGCTGTTCAAGGAGAAGGCCACCGAAGCGGCCAAGAAGCCCGGACCAGTCAAGGACAAGGAATGACGTCTCGTTAATGCCGAAATGAGATTTGTAGGGTGCGTCGAGCTTGCGATGACGCACCGCGACAAGTCACGGTGCGTCTCAATTTTTTTCGCGCCATTTACCAGTTTGAACAGCCTTTTCTGCGTGCAGTATCATGACCCCTCCCCCCTTACCGCCGAACGGCGAAATCTTGCTCTACCAGACCGAGCATGCGCGGACCCGGATCGAGTGCCGTTTTCCGAATGAGACGCTTTGGCTTTCCCAGGCCCTGCTCGCCGTCCTCTTTCAGGTGACTGTGCCGACCGTCAACGAACATTTGAAGAACATCTTCGAGGAGCGGGAGTTGGAGCCTCAGCCAACTATTCGGAATTTCCGAATAGTTCGCCGGGAGGGAAAGCGCGGCAGGGACCACCTACTTTGTGGCACCAAAGTCAGCTTCTACAAGATCCATTTTCACCAGTACTGGACGGGCGTTTGGTAGAGATTAGTAGAGGTTCCTGAAGTTTCAGCAGCCATCAATTCTCGCGCTGGCCCCCCGCTTTTTTGTCATAAGCTCTAATCTGAAAACGACAAACGCCCGAGCAGTGGGCTTTGTTCTGAAAGTTCTCCATCAAGTCTACCTTTCTCCCCTGTATCCGCTGTTCAGAAGGGCGAGGAAGCGCTGAAGGAGCCGCTTACTTTATTGTACAAAGTAAATAGGGATGCCCGATTTCGCCCAAGTGGTTCTTGGCGGGGGCAACGCTCGGGGGTGGGGCCGTGCTTCCGTGATGCCGGACCCGGTTCGAAGGCAAAGACATCGGCGCGCCGCAGTGCCGTTACACGGACTGGTCGCCTGAGACCAGCGTCGGAGGACGTCAGAGCGGGGACTGGAAGTGTTGGGAGCGCGTTGAGCTGGGTATCCATGGCCTGAAAAGCTGGGGCCGCAACTTGTCTAGAAAAGTCCGAGAAACGGGGAGTTCACACAGCCAGAATCGGTGCGAGCGAGGACAGTAAGTGTTGGCAGCGCGTTAGAGCGGTTTTCCTTTGTATTGCGCACGTCCTCGGCCTGGTCGGGCTCGACATTTCCTCAAGCTCCGAAGGAGCGGCAGTTCATAGCCTGGGGGCGTCAGCCCCAGGACCCGCAGACACGTCGAGAGAAGCCTTTTCCAGCCCCGGCGGGGCGACAGTCGCGCCGTAGCCGAGCCCTCCTGTCGCCCCGATTGGGGCTTGGAACGGGGAAAGGCTGGGGCCGGTTGGGGACATCCTGGGGCTGACGCCTCCAGGCTATGAACTGTCGCCGCTACGCGGCTGGGGAAAACGCCGATGATCTGCAACCCGTGAATCCGCGGTTTTGGGTTGCACGTGGCCGATGCGAACGTAAACCGCTCTCAGTCCGCCCAAGATAACTGCGTGGCCAATTCCGGCACACCGATTGGCCAGGGAACGCCGCCTGAATGACTGGGCGCGCGGGTTGGGTGGCCGGACGTGATCAGGACGGGGCACGGGGCTCGGCCAGCCGGGCGACGAACGCGGCATGTTCCGGCGTGGCGCAGCCCAGTTCGACCACGGCGCGGAGCCGCCGCGTATCGCCCTTCAAAAGTGCGGCCGGGTCGAGCCAAAGGCCCGGAAACACCGTCGAACGGTACAACCCATCGTCTCCGATCGGTCGTGGCACCAGCACACCCTGTTCCTGACGGAACCAAAAGATTTCGTCCGGTTCGATCGCGCGGACGACGTATTCCAGCACCCCGGCCCGCTCGTAATCGGCCTTCTTTGGCCCCAGGTCCATGTACCGTGTCGCCTTGGAAACCTCGACAACCAACTCCGGGGCGCCGTGGATGTAGCCTTCTTCCTCATGGCTCCGGCCGCCGCATTCGGGGAGGACGCGGAGCAGCGCATCCGGCTGCGGCTCGCTCTTCCAGCCGAGGATGGTGGTGGCGTTGCCCAGCCCCTCAATGCCGGGCGTGTTCTCCACGTAGGAGCTGAGCCACGCGATCACAGGGAAATAAGCGCGGCCGTGGGCACGACTAAGCGGGCTGGGCATATAAACCACTCCATCGATCAGTTCGGCCCGGGTTCTGGGCGGCATCGCCTCGTAGAGCGCGTGAAACGTGGGCTGGTCAAGTCGCTGACCTTCAACCAGCGTGCTCGGCGCGGCTTTCATGGTCGTGCGATCGGGCATGAGCCGACCCTCTCCTCTTGGGAACGCGATCCCAACCGGGTCGCGCCAACTCGTGGTGAGGATCGGCGCGAACTCGCGATCAAAGCCTGATTCATCCTACCACAGACCTGCCGTTCCCAGTAAGATGCACAGTCAGCGCAGCGCCGCCGGTACGCATGCATCTGCGCTGGTCGCGACGCCCCGGCCCGCGGCCGGGGACCCGCGCCGAACACCGTCAAGAGAATAGAAATGGCCACGCACTTTGTCCGGGATAAACAGGGGGCCTTGGATGCCAACTTGCTCTCTTAATGGCAATACCGTTTAACGAATCATAACCACTGACTCCTTAAAGGTTTTCTTCAAGGGTGGCTGTCGCCGATGCTGGGGGCGTTTCTTCTTCCATTTCGACATCTTTCGCTTGATTACCCTCGGG
>JBEKTN010000121.1:0-20851 GCA_049516015.1 Isosphaeraceae bacterium
TGTAGGGCTCCGGGTCTGGGTAAACGGGCGATTGGGCAAAACTCCTCAAGTCTTCCCCAGGATCAGAGGTTCTGCAAACCGTCGCGTCGACCTTCACCTCCCTCTCATAGCTTCAATTTCCGACCGGTGGCAAGGGGCTCTGGAGAGCTTCGCCGACCGCAGAACCGTGGTGCGAAACTGCAAAACCTCTACTTTTCGCCCCAACTGGTCGTTTGGGGCTCGCGGATCACTCGGTTTGCCCCTGAAAACGGGCCGATACATCTCTTGGATCGATCCATCACGATTGACGTGGGGAATGCGCAGGAATTGCCGCCACGGATCGTCTCAGGAGATAGATTCCCAGGAAAACCGTGGTGTTCTCACCAGCGGGGGAAGGCTCGAGCCCATTCCACCCGATTCCGCACAAATCTGTGCATCGCGGGAATTCGTCAATGAGAACGGGCTGCCTGCTCCGCTCCCTTCTTCGGTTGCTCCGGAGCTATCGTTGCGTTCGCCTGACTCGGCGCGGCCGTCGATCAGCGTCACTGCCTTTCCTCCAGGTGCTGGAAGCTCGCCTGGTCCAGAGCGCTTCGAGCCTGACGCCCCCGGTTGTGATGCTCTCGGCTACGACCACCAACTCGATGAGCGTGACGATCGACTACCAGATCAACCAGACTGCCGGCTCTTCGCTCCCGCTTCAGTTCGGCGTCTATCGCTCGAGCGACTCCCAGTTCGACACTGGTGACAGTCTGGTCGGTACATGGACGGCCTCGGCGCAGGGGCAGGGGACTGTACCGTCCGATGCCAGCGGTCTGCCCGCAACGGCTCCCGGAACACACCAGCTCACCATTCCTTTACCCGGGGGATTGCCACCCGATCCCTAAAAACCCTACGTCCTGGTCGTCGCTGATCCCAGTCTCTCCTCGGCAGCGACAAACCCGCAGCAGACCGCGTCCTTTCGCACATACGTGATCGGCGTCGTCACTCACGGCGCGCTCGTCAACCCGAGCTGGAAGCACGGTCCGCCCTGGGAACTCCAGACAGCCACGATTCTCAAGCAGCAAGGTTACGACGCGGTCATACCCTTCAACTGGGCAAGCCAGAGCAGCAATCCGGGCCATGCGGCCATGCAGGGCCCGCGCTTGGCCAGACAGATCCTTGCGACAGCGAGCCAGTTCCCCACGTCCGCGCCAGTCGATCTCCAGTTGATCGGGCACAGCGAGGGGGCCGTGGTCAACACTCAGGCCATCGTTGCCCTGGAAAAGTCCATCACACCGCAATTGAAGGCGGGTTTCCTCGAGGACACGCTGCTCGATCCTCACGCCGCCAACAATAACGTTCCCAGTCAAGCCAGTGCGGCGAGCGGCCTTATCGGGGCGCTGGCCAGGGTGCTGGTCACCAGTTTATCAGGCGCGGGCTAATGATCCCCCGGTGTTCATCCCTGCAGGCGTTGACGCTGCCCAGGTTTTCTACCAGCACAGCCCCGCCTCTAGCCATCAAGGAATCTATAATCTCTGGGGTCAGGTTCCCGTCCCGAACCTGAGCGGCAATACGGTTGCTTACTACAATCTGACCGCAGCCGGAGTGACCCACGCCGGCAACTACGGTGTATCCCAGTGGTATCGCAACTTCGTCGCGCCGACATTGGGCGACCAGGCGCCCCTGATCCAGATGCTTCAACTCCGCGGGCAGATTGACCAGGCGGTGGTGATACCCCTCGCGAGCGCCGGCGCGCTCGCTCAGCGGCGGGCACGAGCCTGGGGCCAGGTGGATGCTGTGCAAGGTCCGCAAACCACGTTCTCGGGCACGGCCGCGCCGGGCTCGAAGGTCCGGGTCTATCTGGGCCCAGCAGCCAATCCGTCCGAAATCGCCCTGGCCGGTCAAACGACCGCGGACACAGCCGGTGCCTGGACCTTAACCACACGCCCGCTTCATGACGGCTGCTACCGCGCCGTGGCCATGGCCTTCTCCCGAGCTCTGCAAACCCGAGCCGGGCTTGCAATCGTGCCGATGGTTCCATTAGGCCGGTTCACATATGAAGGTGAAGATCCTTCGCACGCGCTCGCCCCGACAGACGGTGGACGATGAAGCTGATTGGGATCGACACAGGCTTGCGTGCGCCAGACGGCACACGTGTTCGTGGTGTGAGAACAGGACGATCTGGGTGCGGCGGGATAATTCGGCAAGGGCCTGTAAGGCGGCTGTGGCGCGGTCGTCGTCGAACTGGATCAGGATGTCATCGACCACCAGGGGAATCGGCTCGTGGCTTTCGAGGTAGGCTTCCAGGCTGGCAAGGCGAAGGGCCAGGTAGAGCTGAAGGAGTGGAAAGGGGTCATCACTGAATAGCGCTTTTGTAACCCCTAAGCCGCCTGCATCAAGCGTCTACCTGCATGTCCTCGAGGCTCCTTCGCCTCTCAAACGGCCGATATTAGTGATGTCCCTTTTCCCCTCCTTGAATTATAGGTTAGTGCGAAGAGTAGGACGCGGGCGGGCGCTATCCGAGATGGATGCCACTCTTCTCGACTTTCTTCGCAACCGGGGGGCGTCGAGCGAGCTGCCTCCCGAGGACATGGTCGAGAGGCTGCTCGAATACTTCCGTGAACCCGGGCGCTTCGAGCGCCTGCTGGAAGCCGCCCCGTCCGAGCCCCCGCGTGTCCGCGCCATGCTCGGGGCCATCGGCGAGCAAATCGGTCAACCCGAAAACGTCCTCGCCGAATTGCGGGAGAGTTTGAATCCCCTCTCCCGGTTTGATTTCGGGATTCTCGCCGCGCTGTCTTACGCCCGGCGATGGCAGGCGAAGGAGCGCAAAGCCCATGAGACTCTTTGAGCACCCCGATTTCGATCAGGCAGTCATCCGTGCGGCGGAGCATTTCCGCCCGCGCGGCCTGCGCGAGGCGATCATCGAGAAGGACTACTTCGTCACGGAGGCCCTGCGCATCATCGAGCATGCGGCAGGCCCCCAGGTCATCTTCAAGGGCGGCACCAGCCTGTCGAAGGGCTGGGGTCTGATCCAGCGATTCTCGGAAGACGTCGACATCTTCCTCGACCCGACCGCGTTCGAGCCACCCCTGGGCAAGAAGGGGATCGACCGCGAGCTCATCGAGTTTATAGCCTTTCTCTGGGCTCGGTGGGCGCGGTCTGATGCGGGTTCTGCCTGACGATGAGCGGATCGCACAGGACCAGTGCGATCTCCGACCAGCGCTCGAACCGATGGAATGCCAGCCCATCCTTGCTCAAGACATGCGCCAGGTCGCCCCGCGCGAAGCGGAGCTCGGAGGAGACCAGCCGGGCGGCGTCGACATCGGGGAATCCATCCCCGGCGAACGCCACCCGCCGACCGCTCGAGATGCCTTCGCGGACGACCGCGGCCTTGTCGACACCCAGAATTGGGGAAAAGTAGGGACTGCCCCGGGGTAACTCCATAAGCAGGCCCCGACCCTCCTCGAACCGCCCGGGATTGGACCAGACAGGCAGAGTGACGCCCGCTTCATCGAGCAGGAGGCGAATGTACCAGTCGCAGCCTGCCGAGGTCACGACCACGTCCCAGCCCGACCGCCTGAGATGGTTTAAGGTCCGGGGAAGATCCGGATCCAGCTCCATCCGGTCCACGACCGCCCTGACCGTGGCAAGATCGGCCCGGATCGAGGCGAAGATGGCTTGCAGAGCCTCGAAATGCGTCAACTGCCCCGCACGGTACTGCGCCCAGTAGTCGGGCATGTCCGGCGGCAGCAACGAGCGGGCCGCCAGCATGTAGAAATCCTGGCGCGTCATCGTGCCATCAAAGTCGGTGACCAGCAGGGAATGATGTTCGGCAGGCTCGCTGGAAGTCATCTGTCTTGTCTCACTCGCGGTGCGCGTGTGTTCATGTCGTGTTTGGGGCAGCAAGCACAGCGCTGGCTGCCGGGACGATGCCGATCCGTTGACTTGACCTCCCACCCACGACAATCCATAATAATAAGACTTAAGTTTTTTCCGGGGTCTTTTCTCGAGCGAGGCTCGGGCGTGAACTTGCGGCCGTCAATACAGACTGGCGTGCGGCTGTTGTGGGTCACGATGCTGATCCCGGGATTGTTCCGCGTCCCCCTACCCCAGGCCGATTTCCACAACATCCGGCACCATCACGGGGTCGGGGAAGTCTGTCCACACCACGATCACCTGCTGCGCTGGCACCCCACGGCCAGCCAGGACGACGATATCGCCGTCGTGCACTGGCACTGGATCATACCTCGGACCGGCGAGGCCAGCGACAACTCGGGCAGCGGGGACGACGAGCCCGGCGCCCCCCCTCGTCCGCTCCTTCATGCTTATCATCTCGACTGTCTCGAGCCGGACTGGACGGGAGACCCGGTGATCGGCCCCGACCACCGGGGCCGGCTACTGCAAGACACCTGTTCAAGCCAGTCGACGCTTCACCTGGCACATGACTCCCACCTGCTCGGACTGGCAGCATCCCGTGCCTGGGGTGGGCCAGGCTTCGAGTCGGGCACGCCAGGAAAACCGCGCGCCGGATTTTTGGGTCTCTTACAGCGGTGGAATTGCTGAGCGGTTTCCAGCGCTTTCTCAAGCCAGCGAGCACGTCCCCGGTCCATCCGGACGACCTCTCACCTCAGCGACGGGCGTGCTCTGCTGAAGCAAACCGGGAATGATCCTCCGCGGCCGACGGACATGGCGCTCGATCATGCGTCCGAGTTGACTTCGCGCATTTCGTCCCCGCCGGAGCCGCGATTCCTCGTCTTGATTCCACCAAGCGGGCTGAAGAACCCGATGATTGCCCGGAGACCTCGCTCATGTCGTTCACGCTCACCAAACGCCCGACTTACCTTACCAGAATCAAGCGGTTTTTCCCCTGGCTGGGAATGGGTTTGTGCCTTGCGGTGCTGGGTTGCCACCTGGCTCTCGATCTGGCCGGCCGCAAGTCCGCGGCCGGCGCGGCTCTGGCGTCTCTCCAGACGCCGGCAGCAGGGTCTCGAGAGACCGCGCCAGCGAACCCGCCGACCACCGTCGTGCTGAGTGCAGCGAAGCTCAAGGCCGCCAAGCTGACAACGGCAGAGGCCCGCTATGACCAGTTGTCGACCGAGCTCGCGGTCCCCGGCCGGATCGAGGTCAACGCGGATCGCCGGATCGAGATCCGGCCCCGCGCCGCTGGTGTGGTGCGCGAGGTCCATGCCCTGCTCGGTCAGAAC
This sequence comes from Isosphaeraceae bacterium, assembly GCA_049516015.1. Lineage (GTDB taxonomy): Bacteria > Planctomycetota > Planctomycetia > Isosphaerales > Isosphaeraceae > Aquisphaera. The sequence goes on from JBEKTN010000121.1 coordinate 5,163, forward strand.
GTCAAGCGTGGTGATCCACTGGTCACGCTGGATAGTCCCGAGGTGGGAACGGCCAGGCTCAACCTCCGGGCCAAGCAGCGCGAATTGAACACCGCGCGGATCGAGGCGGACTGGAAATCCGAGGTCGCGGCCACGGTCGTGCTCTTGATTCCCGAGATCCGCAATGGAACGGACCCCGCCGCGATCGAGAAGGAATTCGCCGACAAGCCGCTGGGCTCGTATCGCGGTTCGCTCTTGCAGGCTTACGCCGAGTACGACATCGCGGCCCACGAGGAGGAGAAGACCGCCGGCCTGCGGCGTCAGGAGGTCATCGGTGAGCATCCCGCCGTGGTGGCCCTGCACACTCGCCAGGGACTACAGGCCAAGCTCTATGCCACGATCGAGCAGGCCAAGTTCGACGCTGCCCAGGGAAAGCGGCTGGCCGACCAGCAGGTGCGCAGGGCCGAGTCCGATGTCATCGACGCGGCCCAGCGGCTGCGCATCCTGGGTGTATCCGAAGACATCCGCGAGCTCCTCGACCATGCCGATAAGGCGGACACTCTGGCCGTCGATGAGGACGTGACCCTCTACCGGATCAACTCTCCATTCGACGGCACGATCATCAAGAAGGACGCGGTGGCCAGCCAGAAGGCCGAGCTCAACGACGCGCTCTTCACCGTGGCCGACCTGAACACGGTCTGGGTGACCGCCAACATCGCCGAGTCGGATGTCGCCAGCGTGCCCAAGATCAAGGGAGGCGCGATCAGGCTCTCGGCCACCGCGTACGGCGACCGCTTGTTTCCGGCCCAGCTTCTCTCCGTCGGCGCGATGGTTGACCCCCAGACCCGGACGGTGCCGCTGCTGGCCCAGACCAACAACCACGACGGCCTGCTCAAGCCGGGCTTGTTTGTACGCATCCTCCTGGACAGCCCGACCACGGAGCAGGCCCTGACGGTTCCCCATGCCGGCGTGGTCGAGATCGAGGGCAAGAGCGGGGTCTTTGTTCCCGCCAAGACCGGCGGTACGGCCGCGACGGACCAGTACGCGTTCACGTTCTTGCCCATCGAGACTGGCCGCGACGCCGGCGACCGCGTCGTCGTCAAGTCGGGATTGAAGGAGGGCGATGTCGTGGTCGCCAGCGGCGCCTACCAGCTCAAGTCGGAGCTCATCCTTCAGAACCAGACCGAGGAAGATTGAGTGGCGAGTGGCGAGCAATGAACGGGAGAAGTGGCCAGTGGCCAGTGGCCAGTAAATTGAATCAAGAAAAGGAACCGCCCCGCCATCTTCTCCTCTTCACTGGCCACTGACCACTGGCCACTTTATAGAGAGCCAGCCATGCTCAACGCCATCATCGAATCGTCGCTGAACAACCGCTTTCTGGTGCTGATGGTGACGTTCTTCATCGCCGGCCTGGGCGTCTATTCGGCGGTGAACCTGCCGATTGACGCCGTGCCGGATCTCACCAACGTGCAGGTCCAGGTGATCACGGAGGCCCCGGCACTGTCACCGCTGGAAGTCGAATCTCTGCTCTCGTTTCCAGTGGAGGGGGCGATGAGCGGCCTGCCCAACGTGGAACAGATCCGGTCGATCTCCAAGTTCGGGATCTCGGTGGTCACCATCGTCTTCCAGGAGGGAACCGATATCTACCGGGCGCGGCAACTGGTCGGAGAACGTCTCTCCCGTGCCGCCGAAGCCATTCCCCCCGGTTATGGCACGCCCACGCTGGGTCCGATCGCCACTGCGCTGGGCGAGGTCTACCAGTTCCAGGTCAAGGCCGCCGCGAACTCGGGAATCAGCCCCATGGAGCTGCGCACTTTGCTCGACTGGTACATCGCCTACCAGCTTCGCAAGGTGCCCGGCGTGACCGAGATCAACGCGCACGGCGGCGAGCTCAAGACCTATCAGGTGGAAGTTGATCCCGACCAGCTAGGAACGCTTCGGTTATCGATGACCGACGTGTTCAACGCGCTGAAGAACAACAACGCCAACGTGGGCGGAGGCTACCTGATCCACGAGGGTGAGGCCCGGTACATCCGGGGAGTCAGCCAGGCACGGTCGGTGGACGACATCTCGGCCATCGTGATCGACGAGCGCAACGGCGTGCCCGTGACCATAGGCAGGGTTGCCAAGGTTCATCCCGCGCCGATGATTCGGGCCGGCCTGGCCACCCGGGACGGCGAGGGTGAGATCGTCACCGGGCTGGTGATGATGCTCATCGGCCAGAACGGCCGCAAGGTCGTGACCAATGTGAAGGCCGAGATCGCCGAGATCCAGAAGAGCCTTCCCCCGGGCGTCACGATCGAGCCGCTTTACGACCGCACCCACCTGATCAACCTGACGCTCAGCACCGTGCTGCACAATCTGCTGGCCGGAGGCGCCCTGGTCATCTTCGTGCTGCTGGCCATGCTCGGCAACTTGCGGGGCGGCCTGATCGTCGCGCTGGCGATTCCGCTGTCGATGCTGTTCGCAGCCAACATCATGCTCGCCACCGGCCTGTCGGCCAGCCTGATGAGCTTGGGCGCGATCGACTTCGGCCTGATCGTCGACTCCAGCGTGATCATGCTCGAGAACTGCGTGCGCCGGCTGGCCCACGAGGGTGGAACGCGGCCCAAGCTCGAGATCGTTCGCGATGCCGCCATCGAGGTCCGCAAGCCGACCATGTTCGGCGAACTGATCATCGCGATTGTCTATCTGCCGATCCTCGCGCTTCAGGGCACGGAAGGAAAGCTGTTCCGGCCGATGGCCCTGACGGTGATCTTCGCCCTGGCCGGCTCGCTGGTCCTGTCACTCTCGTTCATGCCCGTGATGGCCTCGCTTGGCCTCAGCGACCGCGCCCTTGAGAAGGAGCTTTGGCTGATCCGCTGGATCAAGCGGTTGTACTCGCCGGTGCTCGACCTGTTCGTTTGCCATCCGATGATCGCGCTCTTGCTGGCCGGAGGTTTGGTGGCCACGAGTGTGCCTATCGCCTGGAACATGGGCGCCGAGTTCATGCCCAAGCTCAACGAGGGCGATCTGCTGATCGAGGCCGTGCGCATTCCCTCCGCCACGCTCGAGGGGGCCGTGCCCGTTTCCACCCAGATCGAGAAGCTCCTCAGAACGATTCCCGAGGTGCGGCTGGTCTACTGCAAGACCGGCCGGCCCGAGATCGCCAACGACGTGATGGGTGTCCACCAGACCGACGTCTGGACCATGCTCAAACCCCAGGAAGAGTGGCGCCCGGGCTTGACTCGCGATGCCCTGATCGAGGAAATGGACAAGCTGCTCTCGGAGAATGTGCCCGGCGTCAAGTTCGGCTTCAGCCAGCCCATCGAGATGCGCGTCAACGAGTTGGTGGCAGGCGTCAAGAGCGATGTCGCCATCCTCATTTACGGTCCCGATCTCGAAGTGCTCAGGCAGTTGGCGCTGGAGGTCGAGCGAGTGCTCGCACGAATCCCCGGGGGCCACGATATCAAGGTCCCGTCCGCCGGCCGGCTGCCGATGCTGCGAATCAATGTGCGCCGCGATCATCTCGCTCAGTACGGCATCAAGGCCTCTGACGTTCTCGATGCCGTTGCCGCGCTCGGAGGTACCAGCGTCGGCGCCGTGTTCGAAGGACAGAAGCGGTTCCGCCTGCAAGTCCGTCTTCCCGAGGCCTGGCGCAACGACGACGAGAAGATTGGCTCGATCCGGATCGTCGACACCCAGGGGCGGCCAATCGCGCTCAAGGACCTTGCCGACATCTCCCTCGAGGAAGGGCCCAGCGAAGTCGAACGCGAGAACGTCCAGCGCCGGGTCTACGTGGGCGCCAACGTGCGGGGACGGGATATCGCGGGGTTCGTGGCCGAGGCCCAGGCAGCGATCGAGGCGCAGGTCAAGCGGCCGCCCGGCTACATGTTTCGGTGGGGCGGGCAATTCGAGCACCTGGTGACGGCCGCTCGGCGGCTGGCCATCGTGGTCCCGGTGGCCATGCTCTTGATCTTCCTGTTGCTCTACAGCACCTTCCACTCAATGCGGCTGGCGTTCCTGATCTATCTTGCCGTGCCGATGGCGGCAACCGGCGGAGTTTTCGCGCTGATCCTCCGCGGGCTGCCGTTCTCGATCTCGGCAGCGGTCGGCTTCATCGCGCTTTTCGGCGTGGCCGTGCTCAACGGCCTGGTCTGGGTCAGCGCCGTCGAGCACCTGAGACAGGACGGGTTTGAACCGCACGAGGCGGCGCGCGAGGCCGCGATAGTCCGGCTGCGGCCGATCCTGATGACGGCTCTGGTGGCCGGCCTGGGCTTCATCCCCATGGCCCTTGCCACCACGCCCGGCGCCGAGATCCAGCGGCCTCTGGCCACGGTCGTCATCGGCGGCCTCTTCACCTCCACGATGCTGACCTCGCTGGTGCTGCCAGCCATCTATCCCTGGTTCGCCCGTAAGCCCAAGTCGGTCGAGCTGTGATCGTTCGGAACCGAAAGGGACGCAAGCTCGTCTTGAAATCCCTGGCCCGGGAAGCGCTGTCCGACGCTTCTTGGTGATAGACCGGCCGCGCCCGCATATCGAACACAGGAGCCAACCATGGTCGCATCCGGGCAGGGGCGACGCCGCGGCCTTCGAAGCCTTCCTGGCGCCGAACAGCTCGTTCCTGGACATTCTCTTCAGCCCCTATTATTGTCTTGACGCTCCACCGAATCCTCCGTGCGCGGGGACCACAACCGCGCTACCCGACAACCTCGAACGGCGGTCAGCCCATGGTCAGGAACGCGCAAGAGTCAGAGTTTACCCCCACAACCCAAGGTAAGGCGCCGGGCCCGATGGATCGCCTATCCCCCGCACGCCGGCCCGCCAGGCGCTCGGTGATGCGGCAGAACTGGAGAGAGTTGCTGTTCCTGCACTGGGCATTCGCCTCCGAGCTGATCCGCCCGCTGATTCCTCCGGCGCTGGAGCTCGACCTTTTCGAGGGCATGGCCTACGTGGGCCTGGTACCCTTCACCATGACGGGGGTCCGCCCCACCGGCTTGCCGGCCATCGCAGGGCTGTCCAGCTTCCATGAGACCAATGTTAGAACGTATGTTCACGTTGACGGTCGAGATGCCGGGGTCTGGTTCTTCAGCCTCGACGCAGCCAACACGATTGCGGTCCGGTTGGCCCGAGGTCTATTCCATCTTCCCTATCACCGCGCAAGGATGTTTCTGGAGCGAGAACACACCGGCCCTTCCGACCTACCTTCGCCCATTCTCTATGCCGGCGTCCGGCGTTGGCCCGTGCCCCTTCCAGCCTCGTACTTGATCCGCGGGCAGGTGACCGGGCCCGTTCAGCCGGCGGTACCCGGAACCCTCGAACACTTCCTGGCCGAGCGCTATCTGCTCTACACCCGGTTTCAGGACTGCCTTTATCAAGGGCAAGTCCACCACACGCCCTACCCGCTCCAGCCGGCAAGGGTCCTTTCCCTGGACGAGAACCTGCTGGCCGCCGCAGGGCTCAAGCGCCCCTCAAAACCGCCTCTGGCGCTCTTCGCCGCGGGCGTCGACGTCGAAGTCTTCGCTCTCCGCCGGCTGTAAGAAACCAAGTCCCCCGTCAAGCGGATCGGTCTGATGAGTCGGCTCGAGCGTGTTGTTGCGCACGCTCAGCAAAACCTTGACGCGACTGCATCAGCAGGCCCGGGAGAAAGGTATTCGCAACCGGTACACATGATGGCTCGTCTAAGCACTGCTGGACGGGTCGAGCCAGACGGTCGTGGTCGTCCAACTTTGCACCTATACGCACCTGGCCGGAAGTGGGCATCTGAAATCGCTTTTCTAGACTCGATATCAGGTTGCGGCTCTACACCCTTGACATCGAACCTCATCCATCACAATTGGATCAACGCACATGAAAAAGTGTTATTTTAAAAATGCAATACCAGTGTACGCCATGTTGCAATTTTTCAACATCCCGGAAAAGGGTTGCATTTTGTGGAAGGAGATCCCATCTTGGCATTCCACGTGGGCGCCATTGGGAACCCTGAACCGTCTATTCCCGGATTCGGGTGTCTCTCTGGCGGGTGCGGGTGCCGTAGGGTGCGGCATCGGCCCATGTCACTCTAGCTGGAGTATGTCCATTGAGAACGCAACAAGGATCTCTGACGAGCAGCGTGGCTCGGCTATTGCTGGGTTTGGCGGTGGTCGTCGTCTCATCGCAAGTTCGGGCCCAGCAGTATGTTTACTATCCGCAGGCGTCCAATCAGCCTACGTACTACTACGTGCAGCAGCCAGCAACGCAGTATTACCAGGCTTCGTACGCCCCGCAATACTATCAGTACTCCTATGCCCCCCAGTACTACCAGGCACCCATCGCGCCTCAGTACTACCAGGCACCCCAGTACTACCAGCCAGCGGAGCCGACGCAGACAACTGCGGATGGCGCTCAGGTGATTCCAGCGTCCTACACGGTGCCGGTCGCTGAGGCGCCAGCGAGCCAGCCAGCGCAAGCGGCTCCCGCGGCGACTTACTACGGCGATCCGTACGGGTTCCTGTCCTGGCTGAATGCGACTCGTGCGTCCTACGGTCTGGGGCCGGTCAACTATGACCAGAACCTGTCCAACTGGGCGGCGATGAACAACGACCAGCAAATGGCCCGCGGGTTGGGCCATTTCGTGATGGGGCCGGCGCGCCGCCAGAATTCCGCCGCGGGGGGCGGATTCCCCGGGGCAATGTGGATGGCTTCACCGGCTCACAGTGCGGCCTTGCTTGACCCGACCATCAGCTGGATCGGGATCGCCGCCGCTGGGGCGTACTGGACGTTCAACGCCAATTGACCTGCACGGCCATCGTTGAACGCATAACCGGCGACTGAGCGTCGTGACCAGTCATCGGCCCATGACGCCTGTGGAATCGTGCTGCTAGGCTGGCTCTCAGGTGAGGTCTCGTCCGCGTTCGGCTCTCCCATCGGACTGTTCTCAAACCGTTGCGGGTGCGCGATTTATGCCGAGACCAGTCGTGTTTGCCTGATCGCCTTGCTCAACCAGTGGCGAGGTGTGCCCAACCACCGAGCGTCGTGGCCGATGGCTGCGTCAACTAGCCGATCGCTCTCAAAGAAACAACGCGTCACGAACCCCGGCAAGGATGGCTTGCTCCAGGTTCGGGTCTCGTCCTCGCGGAATCCAGCCGATGGGCGCGGGGACGGGACCAATGATTTCGCGGGTACGGTTCACTGGGAAATCATTGTTGAACACGGCGCGTCCAGCCGCCATGCGGTCGGGCTTGACCAGGTCCTCCAGTTCTTTCCGTACCTCAACTTTCACAAGGTATCCCCCGTTCGGAGCCGGCTCGATCTTGATGATCGCGAACCGGCGCGTCGTCTGCAGGGTGGATTCAAACCGGTCGGTGAAACTCACCGAATCAAGGCTCCAGGGTTCGAGCAGGGTCGCGCCGATCCTGGGCTGAGTGACGATCGTCCGCGATAACCGGTTCTCCGACGCGATATCGAAGTACTTGTCCACCACCGCAACCGTCTTGTTCCAGACCGTGTCGAAATCGGTCGAGGGAACGACCAGCGGGTTCTCCGCGACCGGTCGCGGAGCAAAGATCCGGGTCACGTGGGGCGCGTGCAATCCACCTCCCGAGAAACAACCGGCTTGCCCCAAACCCACCGCGGCCAGTCCCACCCAGGAAACCACCGCAGCCGCGATCCGCGTCTTTCGCATGGTCAAAGGCCTCGTCCTGCTTGGCCCACCGCCCCACCAGGCATGATCCCCAGGGAAGACCCTCCGTCGTCTGGTTCGCACTGAACCGGGTCGTCGCCGCGCTGCTGGCAACGGGGCCGGCCCACGTCGATCGGCCGGCAGTTTCTGAAGCGAGTTCGTGAGTCCCCAGACGTGCAAGAGGGATGGACTTCACGAATCATGCTCGTCCGGGGCCGCTGACGCGCAGCGCCGGCCACTGCGTGAGGTGGCGAACCAGTTTTCAAGGCGAAAAGAGCCGGCCGCCACCGCCCCGTCCCAAGACCCATCCTTATCGGTCTCCAGACGATCGAGTATCCTGCCCATTTTCGCGATTCGTGGCAAGACCGTTATCGCTCGACTCGACTCGCGTTTCGTGGCCTACGCTTGGATTGGAGTGGCAGCCGCAACCCGCGGGTTAGCCGGCACAATCACTACATTTGATAAGTTTGGCTCTGGATCGAGGCAGTTTTGCACCAGACGGTGCGAGATTTGCATGCGGGCTGTTTTCGGCTGATTCGGGGGTGTGTGTTTCCGCCGATTCCCGTCGACCTGGCGTCGCGGCCGGGCAGGCGCTGCTGCTTTTTTTAACCATCAGCCGATCTGGGTGTCGTGATGGGCCACCTGGGGCCAACCGCTCGATGTCCGCCCGGGGACACCGATCCGGGTTCCCTGCGCACCCGTGGAACTTCCATGAGCGAGAGCACAATGTCCGAGCGCGACTGGGAATTTGATCAAACCAATGGAGCTCCCTCTGAACTCGAGCCGGAACCGTTCGCGCCGCTTGGATCCACTGCGGCGCCCTGCCCCCGGACGACGCGTTTGACTCGCTGGTCGAAGCGTGCCGCTCGCTGGGCCCGGGTTCAGGCCGGACGATACATGGGATTCTCCGAGGTTTCCAGAGAAGAGGAGATCGTGCACGAACTGGGAAGGCTCCTGGAGGGATGCGACGACCCCGAGCAGATTGAAAAGTCCTTCATCGAATCGGTCGGCCGGCTGACGGCCGCTCGCTCGGTGCAGTGGATTCGCGGACCGGCCCAGCCCTCCAGCGCTGGCGACAGCGACGGCCGCCTGGAAATCATGCTCCGTGCGGGTTCGGTCGCCCGGGGACGACTGCTCGTCCTCCCCCCCTCCGATCGAGCCGGCGTCTGGTCGCCCACAACCCTCAAACGCTTGAAAACGCTTTGCACGATGGCGGCCTCTGCCCTTCTCCGGTACGACTGGCAAGCTGCCGAGCTATCGCAGCCGGCGGGCGGAGAGTTCGAGTCGACCCCGGACGCTCTGGCAATCGCTGCCGCCGGGACCGAACGGGATCTCGACGAAAAGAAGGCCAGGGAGAATCACTCTGCTGCCGTGGTTTTCCACGACGCCACGTTCCTGCACGCCGTACTCCCCTTTGCTCTGGGCCTGTCACGGCGTCACGGTGAGCCGCTGTCTTTACTGTGCGTGGCGATCGACCGCCTGAGCGGAATTCACGAACTTCTGGGCAAGGACACAGCCGATCGTGCAGTCCGGAACGTGGGGGCGCGCATTGCCGCGATGATCCGCGACAGCGACATTGTGGCCCGCCTTGATGACGACCGGATCATCGTGGTCCTGCCCCGCGCCTTGATTCACGACGCCTGGAACCTTGCCCGCAAGATCTGTCGGATCGTCGAGACGACGCCAGCTCTCTTACCCGAACTTCCGGTCCTGACCGTTTCGATCGGCGTGGCCGAATTCCCCGCTTGTGCGGACAACATCTACGCCCTGCTCGACGCGGCCGACCATGCCCTGAGCATGGCCAGGGACCAGGGCCGCAACCAGGCGGTCGCCGCCACCACGCTCAACCCCACCAATCCGGCCAACCGGGCCCGTTGTGCCAGTTGATCGCTCGGCGGGCCGTGGCGAGGCGTGGGGAGGGCACGCCGTACCGGATGCCGCGACGACGACGGCGATCAGCCAGAGAAAAAGGCACGGCGGCGAGGGCGAAGAAGCCCCCTGCGCTGAGCATGGGTGAGCGAACCGCCGCTTGCCGCCCGATTCCGCATTTTTCGTTTCTCCGGAGTCGATCAGGCGAGCTCACTTGCTGAAGGCAAGCCCCGGGTCATTGGGGCCGCCGCCCATGGCCTGGAACTTGAAGTGACTCTCGTCCTGCCAGGTAACCTTGCCGATCATCGCGTTGTTCTTGCTTTGCGTGAGAGTCAAGACGTCATTCTCGAAGACATACGTTCCCGCGATCGGCTGGGTCTTGCCCTGAGTGACGATGTTCCAGTTGAACTTGCTGTCGCCGCCAAGGGTCAGCTCGATCGTGGTGCCCATGGCGGGACTGGCCTTCCAGGCTCCCACGAGGTTGCCCTGCACGGCGGCCGCCGGCGCTGCTGCCGGGGCCTGAGCCGGGCTCGCCGCGGAAGCGTCCGGGGAAGTCTGCGTCTTGTCGCCGGAGAGCTGCGCAACCAGTTGCGCCGAGAGCTGATCGCCTGGCTGAAGCTTCACAACCTCCTTCAGCTCCTCGACGGCGGCCTCGGTGTGGCCCTGAGTGAGGTAATGGTACGCCAGGACGAACCGGGCCGAGGCTGATTGCGGCTGCGCGGTGCGATAATCCTCCAGAGCGCGCACCTGCTCCGTGTAGACGTCCACGCTGGGGTAAAGTCCAGACAGTGTGGTCCAGTCCCAGCCGGGACCTGCCGAGAGCACTGCGTAGAGGGTGGCGGCGGCCTGGTCGTACTGCTTGAGCGCGAACAGACAGAGCGCGCGGAACTCGTTGATCGCGGCATCACTGGGCAAAGCCTTGAGGACCTGGTCGGTCTGCTGCAACGCCTCGGCGTAGTTGCCGGCCTTGAACGCGGCACGGGCCGCATCAAACGTCTGCATCGCCGGGTCGGCGGTCGTCGGATCCGGCGGTGCCGCGCTGGTGTTCAGAGGCTGCGAATAGTCGATCGGAGCTGCCTCGACCACGGCCGCGGGTTGCTGCACCGGCACGGGCTGCTGGACAACCACGGTCGTAGGGACCGGTTGCTGGATCACGACCGGCTGGGTGATAAAGTAAGGGTTCACATAAGGCCGGTAGCCCCAGTTGTAAACGGTCGAGCCAATTCCCCAGGCCCCGATGCCGCCAACGGCAAGCCCCGTCATGAACGCGCCGCCGTTGTTCCACCAGTTGCTGTTGTTCTGGCCGTGCCAGTAGCCGTTGACCCAGCTCTGGTGATTCGACCAGCCGGGCCGGTACGCCCAGCTCGGGTTGCCGTTGGTCCAGCTCGGCCGGTTCACGTTCACATTGTTGACGTTGTTGTTAACGTTATTGATCTTGAGATTGTTCCCGGCGTTCACGGTACCGCCGGGCCGGTTGACCCCGACGTTGACGTTGTTCGTGGTGTTCCCCGCATTGTTGCCGATACCAGGGCGATTGATCGCGGCGTTACCCGCGTTGTTGCCGATGCCGGGACGGTTGATCGCGGCGTTACCCGCGTTGTTGCCGATGCCGGGACGGTTGATCGCGGCGTTACCCGCGTTGTTGCCGAGACCGGGACGGTTGATCGCGGCGTTCCCCGCGTTGTTGCCGAGACCGGGGCGATTACCCTGGTTCGGTATGTTGCCGCCACCACCCAGGCCGGGCCGGTTTCCGCCCCCGCCCGGCGCGGGCAACGGTCCTGGGTTTGGTCGAGCGACCTGGGCGGGGCCCGGAGCTGGTCGAGCGGCCGGCGTCGGCCGCGCCGCGGCGGGCGCCTGGGGCCGGGCTGCCGGTGTGGGAGCGTTGAACGCGGGCGTGCGATTGAAAGCGGGCTGGGCGCCCGCCTGCCCGCCCGGTCCAGGCCGTGCTCCACCTGCCCGGCCGCCGGCCCGCTGCGCCAGAGCGGTGCCCTCGCACAGGGCGAGAGTCAGAACAATTGCCAGCGCGAGACTGATCCTCTGGTTCATGGCTGTTTCCTCTCTGGCTGGGGGAGCTGGGATCGAGGGTGGGCCGAGCGGGGTTTCGGCGGTTCTCGAACCAGGGTGATCTCTTCGGCGTCGGCCAGGACATCGGCTCCGTGGGTCCGATCGGCGGACGTCCATTTCATCGTATCCTTGTCGACGCGAGTGAGGACGTTGGTCGCCGAGGCGGCGCGCCCGTCTTTCAAGACACCCGTCGTCTTGATCACCCAGCGCTCGCCGTCACGCGACCAGAAACCCTCGGAAAAACCCCCGTCGGAGTCGAAGACCCAGGAGCGAACCTGCTTGATCCGGGGATCCCAGCCGATTCGCTGTGAGCCCGACAGCGAGGCCTGCCCCCGGATCCGGACCTGAAATGATCGCAGCAGGAATGACTGGTTTTCCGACCAGCGACAGGTGGTGTGAACCTCGGCTTCGTCACTCTCATCGACCCAATCACCGATGAGCCATTCCAGCTCCTGGAGGTGTTCGTGAGCCGTGAGCTCGAGGCCTGATTCCGGCAACGGATAATCGCGGATGCTGTCCTGAAGCCATTTGCCGTCGCGCTTGACGTAGGCGACGGAGTAGCGGTTGGTCTCGCTGGAACCGCGCGGGTCGCCGGGTATCGGGGGACTGGTGATCGTGGCCGTCCCCTCTTCAAGGGCGGAATCCGCACCGAGAAAGCGAAGGCTTTCGGTCTTCACCTCGATCGTCTGGCCGGGGTACTTCTCGAACGACGACGCAAATAGCTGCTCGATCGCAGCACGGCCGTTGATGACGCGACCGGTCAGCGTGACCAACCGGGCATCGCCCGAGAACAAGGCGGCCACGGCTTTGACATCGCCCGCGTTGAATGCTCTGGTGAACTCGGCGACGACGGCGCGCAAGGCCTGCTCGTCACCGGCTCGGACTTCGCCCGCCGCCTGGGGCGGTTCCGCCGCCTTTTCCTGAAAATGACCGGATCGAGCCGGCGATTGACTGACAAAGAGACTCACCAGGCAAAACCCGGTCAAGATGGATGCGAGTTTCATCGCCGTTGACCTCTTCCATGGCAGGGTTAAGAACATACGAGAAACATCATAGACGGAGGTTTAGGCCATGTCCAGCCTGAGGCAATGTTCATGTACCGCGGTTAACAAGCGGCAGGAAAGACCGCGGTGGGTGCGCTGACACGCGTGCTTGATTGTGGCTCTCTGCCATTCTGGCTTGAAAGCCAACCCATGAGGTGCCTATCTTGCTCGGGACCCGGGTTCGCTGTGTGAGAGCTTCGGAAGAAGCAGCCCAGCAAGAGATTGGACGTAGGACATGACCAGCGTGGGCGCGAGTGAACAAAGCCAGGCCGAGCTCACAGAGCCGACGGGGACGCGGCAGTGGGGGTTCATTGGCTCCGGCAAGATGGCCACCGCCCTGATCAGGGGCATGTTGCGTTCGGGAGTGGCCGGGACCGCGAACATTGCCGCCAGCGACCCGCTCGAGTCGGCGCGTGCCGGGCTGGCCGCGGACACGGGGATCCGCGTCCACGAGGCCAACTTACCGGTCGTGGAGCAAAGCGACGTCCTGGTGCTTGCCGTCAAGCCGCAGACGATGCCGCAAGTCCTGGCCCAGCTTCGGCCGCTGGTCGGGCCCCGTCATCTGGTGGTTTCGATCGCCGCCGGAATCTCGATCGCGGCGCTGCTCGAAGGCCTGGGGCCGGAGCGCCGAATTGTCCGGGTGATGCCCAACACGCCGGCCCTGCTGGGCGAGGGAGCTTCGGCCTATGCCCTGGGGCCCGGGGTACCCGCTGCTGACGAGGCCGTCGTGAAGGCGTTTCTGGGCTCGGTGGGACGCGCGGTCCGGGTTCCCGAATCGATGCTCGATGCCGTCACCGGCCTCTCGGGCAGCGGGCCGGCGTTCGTCTACCTGATGATCGAGGCCCTTTCCGACGGCGGAGTCCGGGTCGGCCTGCCGCGCGAGATCGCCACGATGCTCGCCGCCCAGACCGTGCTGGGCGGTGCGCGGATGGTGCTGGAAACCGGGCTCCATCCCGGAGTGCTCAAGGATCAAGTCACCAGTCCCGGCGGCACGACCATCGCGGGGCTTCATGCCCTGGAGCGGGGCGGAGTCCGAGGCGCTTTGATCGATGCGGTGGAGGCTGCCACACGGCGGTCGGCCGAGCTGGCGGCCGGTTCATCCCCGAAAAGTGAGCCCGGCCGATGAAGCTGGGGCCCATCTCAGACATTCACGGTGGGAGGGAAAAGGGGTCGTGACTGAATAGTGCTTTCTTAACCCCTAAGCCGCCTGCATCAAGCGTTTACGTGCATGTCCTCGAGGCTCCTTCGCCTCTCTTACGGTCGATGTCAGTGATGTCCCCTTTTCCCTCCCTCTTTTCCCTCCCTACGGGAGAAGGTGCGCCACGGCGACCTTGCCAAGGTCCAACCCTTCGAGTGTGACCGAGATGGATTGACCAGGATGGTAGTCGGTCCGGGTACGGTATCCGCCGGCTGGATCCGGATCGGAATACTCTTCAATTTGACCGTCGACCAGGTTGACGATCCAATACAGAGGAATCCCGCCACCGCCATAGATCCGGGCCATTTCCGTCCTATCGGCCACGATGCTTGACTCGGCGATCTCAACGACCAGTGGGACTTCCCCGGCGTCCGGGTTGCGGAGCTTGTAAGCGTCGATGTCGCCTCGAGCCACGGATAGGTCAGGCTCCGGTTCGCTGGCCCGGCCCGGGACCCGTACAGGCTTCTCCGCCCGGACGTGCCAGATGGGTGGGATGATTCGCTCGATCGTTCGGCGGCACTTCTCCGATGCCGTCGAATGCATGGTCCCTTTCGTCATCTTCGCCACCAAAAGCCCTTCGATCAGCTCAAGCCGATCGCGCTTCGTGAACACACCGGCCCTGATCATCGCTTCGTACTGGTCGACCGATAGCCGGTAAGGAACCAGGCCCCCGGACAGAATCGGCAACGCCGGTTGCGTCTGCGTGACTGTACTCATCGCCGCGGCCCTCAGGAAGGAATCCGGGGTGGTGGCTCAGAGAACCCCTCTTGCGCCGCGAGCTTGGCCAAGCCCAGATCAATGATCGCCGTTGGCTTGGATCGCATCTTTGCGGCGAACGCCTCGAGCCACGCTTTCCATTCCGCGGATCCGCGAATGGTGATGGCGTTGGGTTACGTCGGGACGGGTTGGCTCGATGATCTCGACACCCGTTTGGCGGTTGGCTTGGCGGTTGGTTTCTTGGCCACGGCTGCCCCCTGGAAAAGTGGACCATCGTTTGGGCTCAGTATCGACGGTGCATGCGCCGTAGGCAAGCCAGGCATGGGCAGTGCGGATGTAGTGCCCATGCCGCCAGTCTATGCAATGCATGCCATTCGGTCAAGCAGTGCGTAACCTGTGCATACGCACAGAACATGCACAATCCGACGGTCTTACTGTTGACGCCTGCACATGGGTCGCCGAGGGGATATAGTGAATTGTGATTTGGCAAGGGATAATGGACTGCAATCAATCGTGGATTAGGTCGGCGGCGGCCCTTTGCATTGCCTGGTCAACAAGGTCCAGCAGTCCTATGAAAGCAAACGAGACCAAGCTGCAGATGATCATTGAGGGTACGAAACAATTCGTGGTTCCTCTCTTTCAACGGCCCTACAGTTGGGAGCAGAAGCACTGGGAGGTGCCGTGGGATGACCCGTCCCCTGGGGTCTGACCCCGCGAAGCCCTGTTTGTTAGACTGAGCCTTACAATCGAGAGAGCTTCTCACCAACAGTTCCGGGACAACAGTTCCGGGGACACCATACTTAATTTTTCGGAGTTAGGTATGGTGTCCCCGGAACTACAAGCTCGGATCACCGCGGGAAGGTCGCCGTGAGGAAACCACCAAGCCAGGGTGCTGAACGGCCTGGCAGCGTGATCATGCGCAGGAGACAGCTTGCCGCCGAGGCGATCCGCGCCGACCCCGCCTGCTCGGATCGCTCGATCGCCCACGACCTGGGCGTCAGCCGGTATCTGGTGGCTCGCATCCGGCAGGAGCTGGCCGCCGCGGGTGAACCCGTGCTGGGCCTGCCGGAGCGGGGACGGGACGGGCTGACCTACCAGTACAAGACCCGGCACGTGTCGCGGGTCGCGGAGCTGGACCGGCTCTACCGCCGACTGTACCCCGTGGTCCGGGTGGTCGAAT
>JBEKTN010000122.1:0-20847 GCA_049516015.1 Isosphaeraceae bacterium
GCCGGGTCTTCGGTCGAGCGTCCATTCTCGCATCCCCTTCCCTGGAAAGAAGTAGGATGACAAAAATGCCGCCGGCCGGATACCCGGCATTTCTTCAATACCTGCAATCCGGTAGGGTCAGCTTATTTTTAATACTCAGTTGCTCTGCTTCGCAACAATATAAGAGACAAAGGGGGATAATGATACCGATCGGGAAATCAGCGCCATTCTTAATCGCTTGGAGAGCGCCACCGCCAGAGTCTCTTTCTTTGTCTCGTTCCGCAGGATTGGCTCAAGACCGTCTCCTTCTACGTCTCATTCTTCGAGAACGCGCCGCGATTCCCGATCTCCTTGCTCGGTTCGATCGTGAGGGGTGCTCCGGTGGGTGAGGACGCCTCCGTCACCGGTTGGCTGAAATGCGCCAACTGCATGAAGCCCCTTTCAGCTTTCTTGCTCGCCCCGCTTGTGCCCGCAGGCACGGCATCGAATTGCTGGCCGGTCAGCGTCATCAACGAGGCCAGTTGCTGCGAGTACTCGGCTGACAAACCGTCGAGGACCTCCTGGATGGCGGCTTGAAAGTCCCGGAAAGTCGGGTGGTAGCGATCGTAGAGGACGCGACGCTTCGTGAACCACCCTGACTTCTGGGTGTCGCACTCTCGACTGTTGGGATTTATCATGGGTGCTGCGTGGGTAAGGCCGGGCCTGGAAACGCAATACCGTCATCGCCAACAGACGAGGAATTCATGCAACTGAGTGCCTGCCGACTTGCCGGATTGACCGCTCTCGCCGTCCTGCTTCCAGGCGCCGCGCCCCCGCGCGAAGGTCCCCTCGAGGCCGCATTCGAGTCCATCAAGGCCGACGCGATCCTTCAGCACATCAAGGTCCTGGCCTCGGATGAGTACGAGGGCCGGGGGCCCGGAACTCCGGGTGAGGACAAGACCATCGCCTACTTGACCGGCCAGCTCCGCGCGATGGGGCTGAAACCGGGGAATCCCGATGGGACCTTCGTCCAAAATGTTCCCCTGGTGGGATTTCAGGCCACCCGGGTCGCGGGATCATTCATGGCGGGCGGAAAGACGATCGGGCTCGAGTTTCCCAGGAATTTCGTGGCCATGCCGGGCAGGGCCGGAGAACAGCCGAAGATCGACGACTCGGAGATCGTCTTCGTCGGTTATGGCGTGGTCGCTCCCGAGTACGGCTGGGACGACTTCAAGGGCCTCGATCTCCGGGGCAAGACCCTGATCATGCTGGTGGGCGACCCACCGGTCCCGGATCCTCACGATCCATCCAAGCTCGACCCGGCCATGTTCAAGGGCCGGGCGATGACCTATTACGGCCGCTGGACCTACAAGTACGAGATTGCCGCGAAGCTGGGGGCCTCGGCCGCCATCATAGTCCACGAGGACGGACCGGCGGGCTACCCGTTCTCGGTGGTCCAGGGAAGCTGGAGCCGCGAGAACTTCGACATCGTCTCATCGGGCTCCGTCGCCCCGGCGCCGGCCGTGCCGGTCAGGGGGTGGATCGACTCGCCGACAGCCAAAGCACTTTGCCTGGCGACGGGCCAGGACCTCGCGGCGCTCAAGTCGTCCGCCGTCCGCCGCGACTTCCGGCCGGTCGTGCTGAACGCGAGGGCCCGTTTCGACATCGAGGTCAAGGCTCGCCAGGTGCAGTCGCATAACGTGATCGCCGGGCTCGAAGGCTCCGACCCGGCCCTCAAGAATCAATACGTCGTCTTCACGGCACACTGGGACCATCTTGGAATCGATCCCAACCTCAAGGGCGACCAGATCTACAATGGTGCGGCGGACAACGCCTCGGGGGTCGCCGCGGTGCTCGAGATCGCCCGGGCGTTCACGCATATCAGACCGATCCCAAAACGTTCGCTGCTCTTCCTCTTCGTGACCGCCGAGGAGAAGGGACTGCTTGGCTCCAAGTATTACGCAAGTGCTCCCCTCTACCCCCTGGAGCAGACCCTCGCCGACATCAACCTCGACGTGATCAACCTCTGGGGGCGAACCAGCGACCTGATCAGCATTGGCATGGGGCAGTCATCACTGGACGACCTGCTGGTCGAGGTTGCCCGCACCCGGGGTCGTACCGTCGGGCCCGACGCCGAACCCGAGAAGGGGTATTACTATCGATCCGACCATTTCGAGTTCGCCAAGCAAGGCGTCCCCGCGCTCGATCCCAAGAGTGGGCGGCAATACATTGACAGACCCGCCGATTACGCGAAGCAAAAGCAGGATGAGTACACCGAGAAGAACTATCACAAGGTCAGCGACGAGGTGAAACCCGACTGGGACCTCTCCGGCGCGGCCGAGGACCTGAAGGCCATTCTCGAGGTCGGGTATCGCGTGGCAGAGGGGGACCGGTTCCCCGAGTGGAAACCGGACAGCGAGTTCCGCGCCCGCCGCGAGGCCATGCTCGGGGCAGGCAGGCGATGACGTCAGGTCAAGCCGGTTCTGTCGCCGGATCCGGGACCACAGAGGGGCAACGCGCGTGAGGACACCGTCGCGAGGGTGGTGGAGCGTTATCAGTTTGGTGCTGGCGGGCGCGGCTGTGGCCGCTGCCTGGGCCGACTGGCGCACCGGCTGGATCACGCCGGCGTTCGACTTCGTGGCGCACCAGTTCTACGAGATCCCCATGCTGGCGCGGATCCGTCGTCCGTCCCAGCTCTTGCTGGTGCGCGAGCACCTGGCGATCGGCACGGCGCTAGCGGTTCTCGGGCTCGCGACGTGTGCTCGCCTGGGCGGGCACGGTCGCGCGTGGCTGGCGATCTTCTGGGTCGGCTACGCGATCCGGGCCACGGTCTGGATCTGTGGCGGGAACCTACCGCTGGTGCCCGGCGATAGCTGCCACTACCTGGAGGTGGCCACGTCGGTCTACCGCGGCGAGGGGCCGGTCAAGCATTACGTTGAGAGCTTCTTCACCGATTATCCCAGGATCCGCCAGGGCCAGGGAGTACTCGATGACTGGGCGACTCCTCTGGACGCTTACGTCCGGGCGCTGTGCTTTCGGCTGGCCGGCATCGACCCAGGTCAATCGCTGGAAACGACGGTCGGTGTCGCCAAGGCGTGCAGCTTCGCGGTCAACCTGGTGACGTTGCCGTTGCTCTACCTCTTCGGCCGGAGACGATTCGGTAGGGAGGTGGGCCTGGGGGCCATGGCCGTGCTCGCGGTGCTGCCCGTGCACGCGATTTACGCGGGCTTCGTGCTGCGCGAGAGCCTGGTCGCGCTGACCGCCCTGCTGGCGGTCTGGACCCTGACCGAGACCTGGAACACGCCGCCTGCGAGCCGTCGCGTCTGGGCTTGGGCAGCCCTGGCGGGGCTTTGCGGCGGCCTCGCCATCCTCGCACGCAACACCGGGCTGGCGCTCATTGCCGCCGCCGGCCTGCACGCCGTCTTCCGCCTCGGCCGCGGCCGCCCCGGGGCATTCTTGCTCTGGGCGGCAACGGTGCTGCTCGTCATTCTGCCCTGGGCCCTGGCCACTGCCCGAGAGTATGGTACACCGTTCTATACTTATACCAGCTACTTTGAATACAATTTCTCGTGGACCGTTCACCACTTCGACAGGGGAAACACGCGGCCGGACCAGTTCTATACGCTCGCGAATGCGCCCGAAATTGTACGGGTCAAGCTCAAGTCGCTACTGATCATCGCCGTCTATTCGACCATGATCGTGGGACTGCCGCTGGCCGCCGGGTTCGCGGGAAAGTTGATTTACCGTGCACCAGAGAGACCCGGTCGTGACGTGGATCTGCTGGTCGCGACGGTCCTCGCGGTCTTCGTGCTGGCAACGCTCAAGAGCATTCCGGACGTGACGCAGGTCGCGCAGCTCGGGCGATATTACCTGCCGGCCTACTTGCTGGCCATTCCGACAGCGGTCGCCGGTGTGCTCGCCTGGCTCGATCGGAATCAGGTCGGCCGCCGGGCCTGGGCCTGGCTGGCCGCATGCTTTATCGCCCTGGTCTGGGCCGACCCGACCTGGGCCTACGACGCTTCCTGGCTGGTGAAGCCTTACCAGTTGCACTGGCCGGCCCTCCGCGCCGCCGGCGACTGGATCAAAAGCCATCCCGACCGTGTTCCCCCGGATGCACGGATCATGACATGGTTTCCCTGGGAGCTGCGCATCGCCAGCGACCGCACCACCATCCTCCTGCCGCGCAACTACAGTCCGCAGCGAATCGACGAAGTCATCCGGCAGTACATGGTCACGCACCTGCTGTGGGGTTCCTTCGAACCGCCTCCGCACGTCGATCCCGAAACCTGGGGCCCCTATCTCGATCGGGTCCGCTCGACGCTGGGGCTGACCTCTGCCCGCGAGCTCTACCGTTCGCCGCGGGAACTGCCGTTCTACCCGGTCCAGCTTTACCGGATTCCTTGAGAGGCGCGCTCATGAATTCGGCTGGACGAGTCAAGGACGCGAGCGGGTCGAAATCGCCGAGGCGATGGTCGATCGTCATCCTGGTCGTGCTCCTGGTCGCGTTGCTCTGGTACCGGGCCCACACCTTCGCGCCGACCATTGCCGCAGCGAGCGGTTTGAGTCTCTGGCCAGCAGCAGTTGGCGCCTCGGAGCCGCTCGACTGCGACGAGGCAGCCTATGCCTACATCGGCCACCGCCTGCTGCGGGGCGACGTGCTGTACCGCGACCTGACCGAGAACAAGCCCCCTCTGGGCTACTGGCTCTATGCGCTGGCGGTGATGATCGGAGGGTACAACGAGCTGTCCATTCGTCTGCTGCCGATCCCCGCCGTGCTGCTTTCCATCGCCCTGGTCTGGTGGATCGGCTGGCGCCTTGCCGGTTCGCTCGCCGCCTGCCTGGCCGCCGGGCTATTCGCCCTGCTGAGCACCGATCCCTACCTGTTCGGTAACGGATCGAACCTGGAACATTTCATGAACCTGTTCTCGGTGGCCTCGCTGGCGCTGCTGATCCTGGCATGGAGCCGCAATTGCCGCTGGCCGATCGTCGCGGCCGGGGTTTGCCTGGGTACGGCCACGCTGGTCAAGCAAGTGGCCATCCTGCCCGCCCTGGTTTACTTGGCCGCCCTGGCCCTGCGGCGCCGGGGAGATTCCTCGGACCACGAGCGGACAGCTTGGAGAGAGCGGGTCGGCGACATCATCGCCATGGGGCTGGGGCTGATGCTTGCCGTCGGCCTGGCCGCCGGCATCCTGCTGGCCCAGGGCGCTGGAGCCGCGGCCTACGAAGACATCATGCCGTATGGTCGGGCGCTGGCGACCGACACTCTCCCTGAGCGAGGGACACCTTCGAGCCTGGTTCGCTGGCTGACCGGCAACGCGGATCCGTCGGGTCAGCTCCCCTGGCCGTTCGGCTCGACGACGTATCTCGTCTGGTGGGGGACAGGAAGCTGGCCGCTCTGGCTGGCCGCGATCCCCGCGACGGTTTACCTGCTGTTCGCACCCAGCTCGTCCGCGAGCCGCCGCCTGGTTGCCGCCTGGACGATCGCGGCGAGTTTGCAGGTCGTCCTTCCCGGCCTCTTCTGGCAGCACTACTATCTCTTGCCGACCCCTGGCATCGCCCTGGTCGTGGCGACGGCACTGGCAGATTGCCTGGGCGCCTTGATCGGTCATTCGAAGCGGAAGAGCAGTGCGTCGCGGCGAAGCGCGCGGGCGGTCGCGGGATTATTGGGCTCGGCCTTGATTCTGATGATGGCCATCGGAGCGACCCTGGTAATCCAGGTTCGGAGCTACCTTTTGGTTCCCCCGCAAGAGTTGACGGTCCGCTACAAGGGAGGCGGCCAGTGGGTCGTGCTCCGGGCCCTGGGCCAGGAGCTCGCGAGGCGCTCGAGCGTCTGGCCTGATCCCCATCTTTACATCTGGGGCTGGCAAAGCCCGCTCCATTTCTACGGCAAGCTGGATGGAGTCACCCGCCACTTCTTCGTCGACAACCTGCTGCGCGACCAGGCCGAGCGGGAGCATCCGCTGATCAAACCGCGCATCGCCGAGATCATGTCGGACCTCCAGGAAAGGCCCCCTGCCCTGATCTTCGTTGGGTATGCGCCGTTTCCCGCCCTGCGTGCCTTCCTCCGGGAACGCTACCTGCCCTCCGGGCTGGTGCCAGCGCAAAACGGATTGGGCCTCTGGGTGGAACGCGGCCATTTCAACGCATTCGAGCGATTTCACGGGGCCGCGCCGGGATCGGGTTCAGAGCTCGCCGCGGCCTCGGGCGAAGCACTCGCCTGCAAGTCGATGGCGAGCTGGTAGCGTTGCCGGAGTTCGCCCATGATGGCGTCCCAGCTCTGGCTGAGAGCGTAGGCGCGGGCCGCTGCGGCCATCGCCCGGAGCCGGGCCGGCTCCGCGATGAGTGCAAGAATGGCCTCGGCGAACCGGGCCGGAGGCTCGGTGGGTTCCACGAGCAGCCCCGTCTTGCCTGGCTGCACGGTATCGCCGACGCCCCCGGCACGCAGAGCCGCCACGGGCATGCCCGACGCCATCGCCTCCAGGACCACGTTGCCGAAGGTCTCGGTGAGGCTGGAGAATGCAAAGAGGTCGCCGGCCGAGTAATGGTCGGCCAGGTCCTCGCCCATGCGGTAGCCCGCAAATCGGGCAATCGCGCCGATTCTCCGTTCCAGATCGCTCCGCGTCGGCCCGTCGCCCACGAAGAGAATGCGTACGTCGGGCCGCCTGGCGGCCACGATCGCCAGCGCATCGGCCAGGTAAGAAACATTCTTCTCCGGGGCGATCCGGCTCACGTAGCTGATCACCAGGTCATCCGGCCCCCAGCCCAGCGCCTGGCGCACTTGCAGGCGTCCCGGCCGGTCGGGACGGAAGAGGGTGCTGTCGACACCCCGAGGCCAGAGCACCAGCCGCTCGAAACCAAGGGTCTCAAGGCCCTTGATCGTGGTCAGCGACGGAACGTAGGTCTCCCTTGTCCGGTTGTGAAACCAGCGCAGATAGCGCCAGATCGTCCCGTCGGCCCAGCCGATCCGGTAGTGGCGGCTGTACTGGTCAAAGTTGGTGTGAAAGCTGGAGACCGCGACCATCTTGCGGCGGAGTACATGGCGCAGAACGGTCAGCCCCAGGGTTGCCTCAGTGGCGATATGGACGAGGTCGGGCCGGAACATGTCAATCGCGCGGCGTACCGATCCGAACGGGGGCAGCGGCAGATACAGCTCTTTGTAAAAGGGGACGTTGACCGAACGGACCAGGTGAACGTCGGGCCGATCGGCCGGCTCGCCATAATTGGGATGTATCAACTGGACCCGGTCGCCGCGCTCGGTGAGATGGCGGACGAGTTCGCCCAGCGTCCGGGAAACACCATTGACCTGGGGAAAGTACGTTTCGGTAACCAAACTCACGCGCATGGATCTTCTCAGGCCTCTCAGCGGGCATCGGAGTGTTTCGTGTATCGTGGCTGGTAAAGTTGGACTTCGAAGTCGCCCGGCAGCTTGAAATGGGTGACCAGGCCGTAGCCGCGGTCGGTAATCTGGTCGGTGAACTCGACGCCACGGTACCTGAGCTCGGCGACGGTCTTCTCGACATCATCGCAGCAAAAGGAGATGTTGTGCGTTCCGGACGGTGCGCCTTCGGTGGGGTCCGACGGGTGGCATCCCATGTCGGCCTCGGGCAGATCGAAGATGAGCCACCCTCCGCCGACGTCCGAGCAGGGAAAGCCAAGCTTGTCGCGAAGGAAAGCCCGAAGTTCCTCTGGCTGCGACGAGTAGAACATCGTATGAACACCGCGGATCATGTTGTCCTCCTGATTCTCGGGGAACACGGTTGTCACGATCGTGGAACAGCCTGACCGGGAGTGAGAGTGCGACGGCGCGGCCGACGCCGTCCGCCAGGTCAATCCTGGTGAAGTGGAAACGAACCTGGCGAAGTACTGATCGCGGCGGCCAGGTTCCGGGAAGACGGGGCTCCCGCCGAGTCGGTCTCGGTTCAGGCCCGAACAACTGGTTCGCCCTTGGGTTGGAGGTGTATCTCGGACGAGAGGCCATACGTTCATGTTTCCACTAAATGGCGGACCCGATTCAGACCCCGTTTGACGACCGTCTCCGGGTCGCATTCCCAGAGGTCGCGGTTGAACAGCTCGAGAGAAAGCGGTCCGTGGTAGCCGATGGAACGGAGGTTGGCAATCACCTTCGGGAGATCGGCGATTCCGTCGCCAACCATGACGCGGTCGTAGTCGGTTTGCGTGAGCGGGTCGGTGATCTGCCCGACAACGAGATGAAGCGGATCGCCGACTACGTCGACTCCGGCCGGCCGATCGTCGGCCTGCGGACGGCAACGCACGCCTTGCAGGACCTGCAAAGCGAGGGGACCCGCCGTTTGCTCGTCAACGCCTGCTACTGGGCTATCGGCATAGGAGGCAAGATCCCCGAGAAGAGCGACGTGACGATTGTCGGCGACTACACGCCCCTGTGCTTTGGCTTCGGCGCACACCAGAAGGGTGTCAAGCCGTCCGACCCCGCCGGGGAGTGAAAACGCTCGGCAGAGCGGATCCACACCTGATGGTCAAGCCGGTATGTCGAGGTAGTCAACAACACTCGATGGTTCGGGCACGGTAAGGCCATCTTCTAGCAGACCCTGGACATGGATCACGATGGCTTGCCGTAAGCGATTCTCAGTTTCCTCGACCGTGGCTCCCGTGGCAACGCACCCGGGCAGGTCCGGAACGTAGGCCGCATAGTTCGATTTTGCCCTCTCAACTACGATCGCATAGCGCTTCGACACAATTTCACTCCTTCAGCCCGGCCTGCTTCAAGATGATAGCCAGCGAGCAACGAGGCGAAAAGTGCCCGACCGACGATCGCCATCAACGGCAACCCGGGACTAGATCCCCGGACCTCGATAGCCGCATGGTGCGGGCGGAGTAGGTAGTCGCTTCAAACGACCCACCGCGCGAGCCGGAGCGGATTGGTGGGTCGCGCCTCGCTTTGCTCGGCTGCGCCCACCCTACGCAGAGTCCCCGACATACTTTCGTGATCGTTGATCAGCCCCGGAACTTGGTCTTGGGCCGCGCAGCAAGAAGCTCGTGCAGGGTGTGCATGATGTTGTACGCGGTCAACTCGCAGAGCAGATGCGTGACATCCTCGTGGAGGTGATCGTTCAACTCGGGCTCGACCTTCTTCAT
Source organism: Isosphaeraceae bacterium (assembly GCA_049516015.1). Lineage (GTDB taxonomy): Bacteria > Planctomycetota > Planctomycetia > Isosphaerales > Isosphaeraceae > Aquisphaera. Next base: position 9,073 of record JBEKTN010000122.1, read on the forward strand.
CAAGGCGACCAGGCGCGCTTCCTGGTCCTTCAGCTCCTGGGTCTCGATCTTGCCGTCGGCCATCGCCTCCATGAAGCCGGAGAGCCGATGAGCGTAGTCGTGAATCAGCGGGGCGTCGGTCGATTCGTCCAGCCAGTGAGTGCGGCCGTGGCCTTGAGAGTGTGAGTGTCCGTGATCCTTGCTCATAGCATCGCCCTTCTGGTCTCGATGTCCTCTGGGTATGTGGTCAAGACTGCTAACAAGCTCAATCGTCGATCAGTTTCCGGATCGCCGCCATTCGCTCCTGAAGCTTGGCCCGTTCGTTGGGATGGGCCAGCCGTTCCTTCCAGTTTTCAGGCAGGAAGCTCATCGAGGTGCACTCGAGCACGGCCGCGAGCTCCTGCTTCTCTTTTTCCAGTCCCTGGGCCGACGGGATGAATTCTTCGATCGCCTGCTTCAGGTCGTCGGGCATGATGTTCTCATGGCCCTCGATCAAGGCGCTGCGCTTGGCGGTCAGCACGACGCTCTCGATGTCGGCGCCGCTGAGATTCTTGCCGGCCAGCCCGTCGGGCAGGAGTTCGGGGTTGAGGTCGGCCTTGTTCTTGCGGCCCATGACCTTGAACATGTACCGCACCTCGGTCTCGTCGATGGGGTTGAAGAGCGGCAGGTGGACCTCGGCGCGGCCCTGGCGCTTGAGGTCAATGGGCAGGAGGTCCGGCCGGCTGGTCAGGAGCATCCAGATCAGCTTGCCCCGGTAACGGGTGTCGCCCATCTGGCTGGCGATCATCGAGAAGACCCGGCCTGAAGTGCCGGAATCTCCAGCCGATTCCCGGTTGCCCAGGGCCGCGTCGGCCTCGTCGATCACAACGACGACCGGGCCCATGGCGCGGAGCACGGTGAGCAGTTGCTCGAGGTTCCCTTCTGTTTCCCCCACGTACTTCGAGCGAAAGTTCTTGAGCTTGACGCAAGGAACGCCCACCGAGCCGGCAAAGCATTCGGCCAGGTACGTCTTGCCCGTGCCGACCGGCCCGCAGATCAGGTAACCCATGGGAGCGGCGTCGAGCCGGCCCTTGGCCAGCAGGGCCGCGTCGTCAATCAGGCGCTTGCGAACCCCGTCGTTGCCCACGAAGTCGTCGAGAGTGTGGGGCGGCTCGACGAACTCGACCAGCCCCCGCGCCTGCCGTTCGATCAGTCCCTTCTTGAGGACCTTCAGGCTGTTGGCGTCGAGCTTGATCCCGGATTTCTCGGCTCGTGCCAGCAGCCGCTCCAGGCTGACCAGGCTCAGGCCGCTGGTGAGGTCGGCGAGCTGCGTCGGAGTGAAGTTGGTCAGGTTGCCGAGGTGTCCGTCCCGGCCGTCGAACCATTGTGAGAACGCCTGCCGCGCCGGGGCGTCGGGCATTGAGACCTCGATTGCGGCCACATGAGGGCTGCCGACCAGGCGCTCATTGAGCTCGGAGAGTCGGTCGCAGAGCAAGCAGACGGCAATGTAGTTGCGCTTGATGTCCGGGCTCTGGGCCCATGAGAGCAGGCGGACAAGCCGGGATCCCTGGGGGCCGGCCATCTGGCTGAGCTCGGAAGTGGGCATCAGGTACTGGGCATGATCGAAGATCACGCCCACGTTGACCCGTTTCTCCGGGTTCTCCTCCATCACGTTCTGGAAGAGCTGTTCGAGTAGGGCGAGAATGGCGTCGGGATCCTTGGGCCAGGTCTTGGGCTCGCCGATCCGCTCGGAGACCGGGCCGAACATCTTCCGGCGCCGCTCGCGATTGGTGCCAGCCATCCTCAGCCCATGGCTGAGGTCGTGCTTGAGCACGATGTCCCAGGTGCCGAAGAGCTGGGTGGCGAGGAAGTCGGGCACCGAGCCGTAGGTTCCCGGCTGCGAATCTTCCTGGCGGACCAGGTCGTGGACGTTGCCGTGGAAGATGAACAGGCAGGTGATATCGGCGTAATACTGCTCGGCGAACTCTCTGGCCCAGCCGGGCCACCATTTCGGAACGGCCCTGGTGCCTTCTCCCGGCAAAGGCGCCGGCGCAGCCGGCGCGGCTGCTGGCAGGCCCGCGGGGGACGTTGATGAGGCCACCGGTTCGGGTTCTTCACTCCCCTTCACCACGGGTCGAGTCTCCTGACCAGTACCTTGGAAAAAGCTAGACCCAGTCTGCGCAAGGGACGATCGGTCAGCCTTGCACGGGGTGACACGTTCACGTTCGAGTGAGCAAGCCACGCTTGATGGATTCTTTGCCTCATCGGGGCTCGCCGGGCGGCTTCGGGCCCTGGCCATTCAGATTTCCGGCAAAGCTTCCAGGCTCTTGGTCGCGGGTCCAAGTTGCTTGGTGGACTGAGCGGCCGCGGGGGTGGCGAGTCCCATCTCCTTCTCGAACTCCTTGAGTGCGTCCTCGCCCATCGTCTTCTCGACGGCGATCTCGCGCCTGACGTCCTCGACTCCCTCGCCGGAGAGATCGGCCGCCACGCGGACCCGGGCCCGGTTCTTGTCGATCTGATCCTGCATAATCTGTTCGGCCTGGCCGAAGTCGGTCGTGACGTTGAAGTTGAACTGGGTGGCAAGTTGAGACATCTCCGCCTCGGCGCGGCTCATCTTGAGGTCGGCGTCGTACTTGGTGATCTTGTGCTTCACATCCTCGAGCTTCTCGACGGCGTGCTTGATCTTGAGCAGGTTGTTGCTGTAGGCCTGCTCATGCAGGGCCAGTTGCCGCTCGTTTTCCGCCTGGTCTTCCCTGGCCCGTTTCAGATCGAGGGCGAGCTTGGCCGCGGTGTCACGATCTCCCGCCGACAGATACGCCTTGATCTTCGCTTCGATGGTCGCGACCTGCTTGCGCTGCCCATCCACTTGCCGGGTCACGCGCTCGACCAGCGCGCGATACTGGGCCAGGCCCTCGCGGCCTTCACGCAGTTGGTCGACCGATCGGTCGTACTCGTACTGCATTTCGGCGATCGGATCGTAGCCGCTGAACCAGTTGCCCAGTTTGTTGAACTGTGCCGCGAGGGCTTTCCAGATTTTTCCCAGAATCATGGTTCACCTGTATCCGAGCTGAGAGGAATGTCCGAACGACATCGATATCCTAGTGCATCGCCCTGGCTTTTTCCACGCATTGGTTGCCGGCGCCGACCATCGGGCCTGCCGCCCAGGGACCGGCAGGGGATGGCCGGCTCACTCGCTCACCAGCCTCGCTCCGCGGTTTCACTGGACCACGAGCCCGAGGCCGTGGACGGTTCTGGCTGGGTCGAAGCCAGATTCCTTGATGGAGGAGCAGCCGCGGCGCTGAGTCCCCGGGCCGACGGGGTCATCGCGTCGAGGATCACGGCGCCAGCCGCCGCCGCGCTGCCAAGCCCGATGCCCGGCCCGGCTGCCGCGGAATAGCGGCGCCGTTCTGCGTCGATTTGCATCTGCCGCCAGAATGCTTGCTGCACGGCGACCGTGTGGGCCTGGCGGACCTGCTGGATCGCCGCGCCCGCGGTCCGGATGGCCTGCTCGTAATTCTGCGAGCGGTAAGCCTGCTCGGCCTGTGACACCTGGCTCTCGGCGCCCTGTGTATTCAGGGTGACGCCCATCGAGAAGTAGGCCCTGGCCTTGCGGAGGGTTAGCACGGCCTCCTGGATCTCGGCCTCGGCCTGCCGAGCCAGCCGCACATCTTCCTGGGCCAGCCGCTCGGAATGGGCCAGGTCGGCCTCGGCGCCGCGGACCTGCTCGAGCAGCCGCGCCCATTCGCCGCCGGCACCGGCGCTTTCGCTCTGCACCTGGCTGAGGGCGTTTTCCGCGGCCTGGTAATGTTGGTTGGCCGCGAGCCGGTCTTCCTCGTGACCGGCCAGGAAGGCCTGGACTCTGCTGGCATCCTGCCGCACCCGATCGAACGTCGCGGACAGCTCTTGATAGAGCCGCACGTCGGTTTCCGCCTGGTTCTGGGCAATCGCATATTCCTCGAGCGCCCGAGCCAGCACCTGGCGGACCTTTGGCCAGTCGGGGAGGCCCTGGTTCAGGAGCGACTCGAGTTGCTGGTGCGACTGTTCCGCCGAGGCCAGCGTGCCGCGTGCCATCGCGCCGGTGACCTGCGAGTTCTGGCTGCAGTAGCGGTTGGTCGCGTGCGCTCGCTCTTCCAGGCCCCGTACCCCGTTCTGGCATTCCTCCCGGAGGACTTTCAGTGCCGATAGCTGATCCCCGACGCCGCTCATGAGCTGGAAGACGGCTTGCTGCTCCTGGGTGAGCTGCCCTAGCAGGCGAGCGCACTGCAGGTACTTCTGCTGGGACGCGGCCGCGGCAACTTCCTGGGCCTTGCGGTCGAACGTGCCAAGCAGTGTCCTGGCCTGGGCCAGGTTCCCTGCCACGGCTTGCCATGACGTGGTCGCGAAGCTCCGTTTCAACTCGGTCTCGAAGGCCTCGTACTGGCCCAGGGCCTCACGCAATCGCTGGGTCTCTCCCACCCGCTCGGGCTGGCCTTGCTCGCAAAGATCCTTGGCCTTGAGTACTCCGTCGAGCGTCTGCTGCGACTGGTCCAATAGCGCCTGCGCCGCCTGAAGATGCTCGAGCGCAGCCTGGGGGTCTCCGTCGTGAACGGCCTTGCGCAGGGCCTCGAGCTTCTGGAATGTCTGGCCGATCGGGTGATCGGGATTGCCTCCATCTTCATCGAGTCGGAGCCCCGATTTGCGCAGGTTGGCCACCTGCTGCCCGAGTGCCGTCAGTGCCGCCGATATCCTGCGGCCTTCCGTGTACCGGTCGAGAATCTGGTGCACGCGATCCCGGAGCGCCACGGCACGTTCCTGCGCCTTGTCGAGGCTGTGCCTGGCTCCGATCGGATCGGCCGTCAGGATCTCTTTGGCCCGGGAGGCCTGGGCGGCGATGCCGTTGATCTCCGGCTTGTAAGGGACCGAGGGCAACCCCTCCTTTTCCACCTTCTCGACCCCGGTCAGGATTTCCCTCTGGGTGATGACCACGACGCCGGCCGCCGACCGAGCATTCTCGTGGGCCTGGTTGATCTCGTCCATGCTGGCCGCGCACTTCTGGGCCTCGACCTCGATCTGCTCGAAGACCTTGGAATCGGAGACGAGATTCTCGGCTTCCTTCAGTTTCTCGGTCCCCAGCGCGGTGTCTTTCTTGGCCAGCGCCTGGGCCTTGTCCAGAGCGTCCATGACCTCCAGCCAGCGATCCCAAAGCCCGGTGAGGTTTCCCTCGATCTTCTGGTACACGGCGAGGGTCTCGCCGCTGATCGGCTCCTTGAAGTCCGGATCTTCCACGGGCAATTTCTTGAGCCGCGCCTTCAGAGCATCGAGCCGGTCCATGACGTCAACAGCGTTCTTCTTGTATTGCTTGATCTTCGACTCCACCGTGTTGCGGGTCCGGTGCCGAGCCAGCCAGATCAAGGCCGCGACGATCAGACCGACCGCGACCAGTGAGGCCGCCAAGGCGAGAATCATCTGATTCTGGATGCCGGCCTGCGCCGCCACGAAATAGGACTGAGGCGATGACCGCTGCAATTGCTTGACGGTCTCTTTAAGCGATTGGTACGAACCGGGCACGTCCTTTATGTACACCCGGTCGCCGGTGTATTCGGGAATCGGGGTCCTCTCCTGCGCAACGGCCTGGCCGGTTGAGCCCGCGAGGAGCACCATCTCCGTGAACAGTATCAGGACCAGGATTTGGCGTCTCAGATCCGCCATCATGATTCGAGCTTCCCCTCGGGATTCAGATTGTGTCAAACGATGATATCGAGAATCGGGTTGCACCGCCATCAGGCGCGCGGGGACGCGAAATCCTGCACTTTCTCGATATCGCCACCTGTGGAGGGTATAAGACGAGTTAAGCTTCTGGGGACAGCATACTTAACTTTCGCAATTCCGGGGACAGCATGCTTGATTTTCAAAGTCAGGTGGGGTGTCCCCGGAATTCACCCGTTGTCCTCAGTCTCAGATGGGCTTATACCGCGACAACCAGGGTATGCGGTCGAAGTCTTGATCGGAACTGGCGAGCTTGGACAGTCCATTCGCCTGCATCACCGCCACAATCAGGGCATCGTTGCTGAGGAGCCCCATCTGCCGGCTAAGCATCGTCCCCGCCGCAACCAGTGGGGCCGGAATCGTCAGCACTTGGATGCGGCTTTGCAGGACTCGCTCAACCGCTTGGTGGAAGCCCGCGAGTTGCTGCGCGAGGGCGGGATGCTGTCGGAGCCGCCGAGCGATCCCCGCCACCGGTCACGCGAAGGCGCCAATTGCTTCGACCGTCATGATCCGGTGAGCCATTTCGGTCAGGATGTGCGTGGAGGTAAGGCCCCGGATTCCTGATTCTCGACGCGCTGGAGTAGCTGACTGCAAGCAGCGCCGTACACCGGGTCCGAGACGAAATGGTAAACGAATAGATTCGCATCCAGGAAGATTGCCTCACCGGTGCCAAGGTCGGCGAAGGTCATGGATGCTCCTGCGGATCGAACTCGACATCTTCGGCCAGACGCCGGAGCGTGCTGTGGTCGCCAGTCCACTTGATCATCCCGGCCGTTTCGCTGACCCACTGGCTCGCCGTGTGCACGGTGACCTGCACCCGCTCCTGCTCCCTCAGCGGCAGCGGTTGCACCGGCTTGAGCACGCCGTTCTCGTAGATGGCCTCGACAGTCAGGGTCATCGTTGCGACTCCTGGAAGGAACCCGAACATCCACTGTAATATACCGCCGGTGCCGCCAGGACGAATACGCGGCTGCCAGAAAATATGGAGATAAATCGTTATACGTTCATATCGGCACATTTAGTAGTTTGATGAAAGCCAGGGCCGGCAGTATTGGCGGTGTTCGCCGGCACCAGGTGCACACACTCAGTCAATGTACACATATAGAGTGATCGATGTACAGGATCCAAAACGAGGACATCCAGAGGGTTAACTGGAGAGGGCCGCCCTTTTTTGGGCACCGGCGTGGGCGGCCATCTTCGCCCCTCATAGGCCCTTAACATGATGCGGCCAGTCCCGCCCCGAATAGGAAACGGCCCTGGAGAACTTGGACCTCGCTCTTGGCCAGCCGTTGCAAGTGCGTTACATTGAGTTTTTCGAGGCCTTGAGTCTCGAGGGTCGCAAAGTTCCGAATGCAATGGGCCGACCCACCCGCCAGACAGCGAAGTCTTTCCGCACCCTGAGCTCGGGACGCCCCGGGTCTGGCCGAGATGATTGACGAGGAGGGGCCATGTCGTTTCGGGGTGTCTTCATCGCCGTCGTGCTGAGCGCGGCTTTGATCGTGTCGGCCTTCATTCTTCAGTCCAGGCGGCCGAGGATCGAGATCAACCGCCAGAGCGCGACCCTGGTGAAGGCCACGGGGGCGTGCGCCGATTGCCATCGCCACGAGACGTCAGCGGTCGTGCACGAGTACGAGATGAGCCGGCACAGCGCCGTCGGAGTCAATTGCCTCGATTGCCATCAGCCGTCCAAGGGGCAAGAGCCCATGGACCACAAAGGCTTCACGATCACGAGGAAGCTCTCCGCGGCCAACTGCCTGGGATGTCATCCCGACCAGTACCAGCAGTACTTGCAGAGCCGCCACGCTGCGCCGGCGTGGGCGGCGGTGACGGGCAAGCAGGACTTCTCGGCCGAGCAGATCGCCTTTGCCGAGAAGATCCACAAGGGTGCCGTGGATCGGCCGGCCCACGATCTGACCAAGATCGAGGGAATGGCCGCGGTCAACAAGGGCTGTCGCCAGTGTCACGACGTCGGCCGCCCCAACGTGGACGGCACCATCGGCGCCTGCACGTCCTGCCACGCCCGTCACGTGTCGTCGGTGGCGCTGGCACGGCTGCCGGAGACCTGCGGCCAGTGCCACATGGGGCCGGACCACGCCCAGCTCGAGATCTATCACGAGTCGAAGCACGGTGTGCTCTTCAACGCCCAGCGAGCCACCATGAATCTTGACGTCAAGCCCGACAAGCTGACAGCCAGCGACATGCCCGTACCCACCTGCGCCACGTGCCACATGAGCGGACTGGAAGGGGGCGTTATCGACAACGTCAAGACCACGCACAACACGTCGGAGCGTCTGTCTTATTACCTCTTCGCCGCGGTTTCCGACCGCAGGCCGAATTACGAAAGCGGCCGGCGGAACATGAAGGCGATCTGCCTGAAATGCCACACCAACCCCAGGATACTCCAGTTCTACAGCGAAGCCGAAAGCGTGGTGCGGTCCACCAACAAGATCGTCAACGAGGCCAAGGACATCGTCGATAAGCTCCGCAAGGACAATTTGCTGACGGAGCAGCCGTTTGACGAGCCGATCGAGTACCTGTACTTCGACCTCTGGCATTACGGCGGCCGCGCCGCCAAGCACGGTGCGTACATGGGCGGGGCCGACTTTGTCCAGTGGCACGGCTACTACGAAATCGTCTCCAAGCTTGCCGAGCTCAAGAAATCGGCCGCCGATCTGCGGAGGGATGCGAAACCCGCGGCGGCCGCCAAGGCGGCCAGCGGGCACCAGAATCCGGGGGGCGAGGTCCATGCAACGTCTGCTGCGCGGTGACCAGTGGTGGGCCAGCCCGCGACTCTGGGTCGAGTGGTTGCTCGTTGCCAATATGGCTTTTCTTGCCGTGGACATCTCTCTGGCACACGCTGTCAACGCCTTCGAGCACCGGGCCGAATGGATCCCGATCTTCTTCTCGGTGGCGGCCACATTCCTGTTGCTGCTGGCGATCGCGCTGGGCGGCTCCGAGCCGGCGCTGAAGCGTGGGGAAGGGACCGGGGCGATCGGTTGGCGGCAGAGGCTCGCCCGCGGGATCGGCCTGACGGTCGGCTGGAGCTCGATCGCAGTCGGCATCGCCGGCCTGATCTGGCATCTCCGGGGCGACTTCTTTCAGGAGCAGACCATCAAGAACCTCGTCTACACCGCGCCCTTCGCCGCGCCCCTGGCCTACACCGGTTTGGGGCTCCTGCTGATTCTCGATCGCATGGTCGATGCACGCAGCCTGGAATGGTCGCGGTGGGTCATCCTGCTGGCGGCGGGAGGATTCGCGGGCAACTTCGTGCTCAGCCTGGCCGACCACGCGCAGAACGGGTTCTTCTACCCATCGGAATGGATCGGAGTGATCGCCGCCGCCGGCGCCTGCGGATTCCTGGTCGCTCAGGTCGCCGTTCCCGACAACCCCTCACTGGTGGCCATCAATCTGGCCTTGATGGTCGTCCAGATCGTGGTGGGCTTGCTGGGATTCGCCTTGCACGCCCGGAGTAACCTCGGCAACCAGGCCGGGTCTCTCTGGGATCGCTTCGTCTACGGAGCGCCGATCTTCGCACCCTTGCTGTTCGCCGACCTGGCACTGCTGGCGGTCCTGGGCTGCTGGGCCCAGCTCCGCTGCCTGGCAGCCGCAAATGGCGATTCTCTGTTTGCAACACCGGTCTTGCGCGAATGATCGGCGGGCTGGGCCGGTTCCTGACCGTATGGACGTCCCGCCCAGGGCCGTCTCATTGTCGACGCGGGATTGGTGGCAATACCGTTGAAATAGCAGTAACGCCCTTGGTCGAAGGGACTTCTGGCTCCCTCTCCCCTTGCGGGAGAGGGTTGGGGTGAAGGGGCTGGGCACGACCAACCGCCTTGTCCGAATGGTCGAGCTAGCTGGTGCGACCCCTCACCCTACCCTCTCCCGCAAGGGGAGAGGGTGAATTAACCAACTGCCTCCCATGACTTTACGGTTAATTCAACGGTATTGGGATTGGTGGTGTCTCTTGAACGTCGCCAGCTGAAGCAGAGGGCGTCGGATCGGCGGTGTCTGGTTCCGAAAATGGCTTTCTTCGACCAATGTGCCCTATATCCGTTGCCGACACCTTATATGCCCTCCGAAACAGTTGCCCGGTTGGGGCATTTCCTTGGTTTCTTTGAAAATAGGGCTTGTCATCTATCCTCGATGCGAGTATAGCTGCCCTATGAAATCGAATATCGGCAACACCGTCATCGAGACGGAATCCTTCATGAAGCAGGCGGCGGCGCTATGGTCCGCGGCCGAGCTTGACGATCTGAAGGACAAATGAAAATGAGCAGGAAGACCGACACACTTACGGATTTCGACAAGCAGCTTATCGCAGGCATGAAGGAAGTCGTTGCACATATCAAGGGCGAGCCCAACAACGGCCGCGCGACGGTCGTTGAGTTTGCCGACGCAAAAGCGATCCGGGAAAAGCTTGGCATGAGCCAAGCCGTTTTTTCTCGCGCCTACGGAATCCCTCTCAAGACCTTGCAGCACTGGGAGCAGCGCCGCCACAATCCAGACCGCACGGCTTCCGCCTACCTTTGGACGATTGAGGAATTTCCCGATCAAGTCCGCGAAGCGCAGCAGCGTCACCAGATGCAGCAGCCGGCCGAGATCGAGCAGCGGCCGGGGCTATAAGGGGGAGATGCGCCCGGCCGAAACCGGGTGCATGGTGGGGGCGTCAATCCAAGGAAACGAATAACGCCCAACATGCACGCACTGATCCGGCTTGGCAAGCCCGCAGAGCCGTGGTAAGCTGGTCAACAAAGGTTAGCACAATTATGACGATACATTTACCTGAAAACCTGGAAAGCTCCATCCTCGCGGCTGTCCACAGCGGCCGCTATGCCTCGCTCGACGACGCCATGGCCGCGTCCGCGTCCCTGCTCGTCCAACGGCTGAAGCAGGAGGAGACCCAAGCAAAGCAGCCAGCGGCAAGCCAAATCGAGACCGCCCCGGCACATAGGCCGATCTGGGAAGAAATCGAAGAGCTTACCGCGAACATCCCTGATGAGGAGTTTCTAAAACTGCCAGTTGATGGTGCCGAGCAGCTTGACCACTACATCTATGGATTGCCCAAGCAGCCAGCTTCGCAATGAGGCGAATCTTTGCTTGATGCGGTCTATTGGGTCGCTATCGCCAATCGCAAAGACCAGTGGTACGCCAAGGTGGTCACGGTGATGCGGTCGCTTGGCCGGGTCACGCTCGTTACCACGGAGGAAGTGTTAGACGAGTTCCTGGCCCATTACAGCGGCCACGGGCCTGTCCTGCGGAACCTCGCGGCCGCCACCGTCGAAAAGGCCATGGCGAACCCGCTCGTGATCGTGAGACCGCAATCCCATCAGTCGTTCCTTGACGGCCTTGCTCTCTTCAAGGCCCGCCCGGACAAGGAATACAGCCTGACCGACTGCATCTCGATGGAGGCCATGCGTCAGGAAGCCATCACCGAAATCCTGACGCATGATCATCATTTCAGGCAGGAGGGTTTCACCCTCCTGCTGTAAGCATACACAGCAAGAGCTTCGCGGTGCCGCCCGTGCTTTCGTATATCGTCACATTCAGTTATACTTCATATAAGCACTTATCAGTGCTGTAAAGGCAGTCCTGGCCGCATTGAAGCCAATTCCGATCGGAGGAGGGAAAATGGGACGCTACTGATGTGCGCCGCGAAAAAAGGTGTGGGTCTTCAGTGGGTGCAATTCCCACCCGGCAACTGGGTCGCTCCAGCCGGTAGCTATCGGGGCGGCGGTGGAGGTAACGAGACCGTCGGAGCCTTCGAGACAGATGTGTCGCTTTGGCGATGCAGCGAGCCGACAGGCCGTAAGGCGAGTGAACGTTGAGCAGGCCTCGAAAAGTCCAATGTGGTCGCCGACGAATCGTGGATCCTTGTGGTGAACATCCATGAACCCTGACCCTAAGCACTCAATGGAACTAAACCTAAAACAAGCGTGATATATTAATCGATCTATGTACAATCGAAGTAAACAAGTGTTTCCCTCGATCACGTACCTTCTACTACCCGGAGGCCCCGACCCCGGTCAAGCATTGCCGAGCTTTCTGTTCCATCCCCTGTCTCCTCTCTTGGTT